>NZ_JALNUD010000006.1:0-237836 GCF_026540445.1 Chryseobacterium sp. GM_Chr_2 | reverse complement strand
GCTATACTTATTTTTTTCTCTTTGCAAACTTACCATTGAACGGCCTGTTTGAGCTCTTTTCTGTTTTAGGCTCGGCGGCGAAGCCGCCGAGCCTAAAACAGAAAAAGCGAGTAGTGAAAGCGGGAAATTGCTCCTAAAAAAACAATAAAAGTACAATTCGACGTAGTCAAATAGCTTCAAATAAAAAAGAATCCAAAAATTAATTTGAATCCTCTTATTATTTTAAGTTTTATGCTTCTTCCAACTGAACTGTGAAGTGTCTTAACAAATCCGGTTCCCATGTGATTTTGTAGCCTTTTGCAATCTCTTCACGTCTTTCGTAAACGTTTTTGATTGCTGCTGCAATATAATCCATGTGGTTGTTGGTATACGTTCTTCTTGGAATCGCCAAACGTACCAATTCCAACTTAGGATAACGGTTTTCTCTTGTTTCAGGATCTCTGTCTGCCAATAATGTTCCGATTTCCACCGTTCTGATTCCGGCTTCTTTATAGATTTCAAGACCTAACGTCTGTGCAGGGAATTCTGAACGGTCAACATTGGGTAAGAAATTTAGAGAATCGATGAATACAGCGTGCCCTCCAATTGGTTTCTGAACCGGAATTCCGTATTCGATTAATTTGTGACCCAGATATTCAACCTGGGAAATTCTGCTTTCCAGATAAGCAAATTCAGTCGCTTCATCCAGACCAACCGCCAAAGCAGCCATGTCTCTTCCCGCCATACCTCCGTATGTGATGAAACCTTCGTAGATAATCGTGAAATTAGATGCTTTTCTGAAAACTTCTTCGTTATTCAAAGCGATGAAACCTCCGATGTTTACCAGTCCGTCTTTTTTAGAACTCATCGTCATTCCGTCTCCGTAAGAGAAAATTTCTTTACAGATATCTTTGATCGTTCTGTTTTCCTGTCCGGCTTCTCTTTTCTTAATGAAATAAGCGTTTTCAGCGAATCTTGCAGAATCAAAAAATACAGGAACTCCGTATTTATCAGATAATTCTCTTACCGCCTTCATGTTTTCCAAAGAAACAGGCTGTCCTCCTGAAGAGTTACAAGTAATCGTAATCAAACAAAAAGGAATGCTTTCTTTAGGATGACTTTTATAAACTTCTTCTAATTTTTCTAGGTTGATGTTTCCTTTGAAAGGGTGAAGATCGTTAATATCAAAAGCTTCGTCGATTGTACAGTCGATTGCGTGTGCTTTTCTGAATTCGATGTGACCTTTTGTTGTGTCGAAGTGAGAATTCCCCGGAACTACATCACCTTCTTTTACCAAAACTGAAAATAATACGTTTTCAGCAGCTCTACCTTGGTGAGTTGGTAATAAATATTTGAAACCTGTGATGCTCTCAACAGTATTTTGCAATTGCTCGAATGAACGAGATCCTGCGTAACTTTCATCACCCATCATCAAAGCGCCCCATTGTCTGTCAGACATTGCTCCGGTTCCAGAATCCGTTAAAAGGTCGATGAAAACCTGTGAAGATTTTAGATTAAATAAATTATAGTTAGCTTGTTTTAGCCATTCTTCTCTTTCTTCTCTTGTTGATTGGCGGATTTCTTCCACCATTTTAATACGGAAAGGTTCCGCGTACGGTAAATTCATGATATTTATATTAGATTGTTTGTAACGAAAATTTTATTTGAAATACATTCAAATTCATCAAAATATTTTAAAGCAATAATTAATGCATGACAAGGATTTTTTAACCACAAAAGTTTCAAAAGATCTTAATTGTAAAATAGTTTTTCAAAAGATTACAGAAACAAAACTATTTTGAATTTGCTTTGAACTTTTGATTTAACTAAAATACTTTATCATCTTTTGTATCTTTTGCGGTGAATAAAATCATGCAAAGAATAACTATTCAGGAGCTTTAAAAATATTATCGTCTGAATGGAAGCCTGCTACACCGCCGCTCACCGCAAATTTCATTGCAGAAGCCGCGGTCATTCCCACTACAGGTTTGATGTTTTTTTCTTCAGTCACAATCACCCATCCCGAAATTGCATAAGAATGAGGAAGATAAACCGCAACATAATTGTGTTTATCAACATCTGCCATTTCTTTCTGAGTTAAAAATCCAATTCTCCAGATCTCCGGATTTTCGTTCGTCTTTACCCAAACCGGATCGTTGAATTTTTTCTTATCTCCAACAAATGAAGACATTACGTCTTTCGTTGGAGTGTAAATATGTTTTACACCAGGCGTTTTTTCCAGCAAACGATCCATAGAATCGAAAAAGAATTTTCCGACTACGAATTTATTACCTAAAAAGCCTAAAATTGCCGTAATTAAAATCGTAGAAATAAAAACCAACCCCGGAATTTCCTTTGCCACAGAAGGGATAATGTTGTCGATAGACGTAACAACATAATAAATGACAAAAATGGTAAGCCCGATTGGCCCAATAATCACCAATCCCTGAAAGAAATTTTTCAGAAAGAAATTGGCAATATTTTCAAAAGTCAGTTTTTTCACTGCGATTTTATCTGTTATTTTTTTAATTATTTACCGCAAAAGGATAAAATCTTATCTTAATTTTCTTAATCTAAATAAACTTTGTTTGTTTCTTTTTAACATTAAGAAGTTAAAAAATATCACTGTTAATAATTAAGAATCAATAAATTGATTTTTTAAGCGAATTAAATTTAGAGTTTTAAAATCTTAATTACTTAATGTTTAAAAAAATTTAACCGTGAATAGATTCTCCTTTTCCATATGACTGAATGATTTTAGCTTCATATTCCAACCATTCTTCCCAGCGTGCATTTACTTTTTCTTCGTCACCCAACTGCCTTGCAAAACCAATGAAAGTCGTGTAATGATTAGCCTCGGAAATCATTAATTCTCTGTAAAATGTTTTCAGTTCTTCGTCTTTGATATTCTCCGTTAAAACTTTAAATCTTTCACAACTTCTGGCTTCGATCATCGCCGCAAAAAGCATTTTATCAACGATAAGATCATCTCTGTTTCCACCCTTTTGGATGAAATTTACCAATTCGTTGACGTAATCGTCTTTTCTGGTACGTCCAAAAGTATAACCTCTCTTCTTGATAATCTCATGAACCTGCTGAAAATGCTCCAATTCTTCCTGAGCAATCAATAAAAGTTCGGTCACGATTTCCGGATATTCGGGTAGCATGGTAATTAAGCCGATCGCATTTGTCGCGGCTTTTTGTTCGCACCAGGCGTGATCCGTCAAAATTTCTTCTAGGTTTCCTTCTGCAATATTTGCCCACCTTGGATCGGTAGGAAGTTTCAACTTAAACATAGTTTAAAAATTTCTGTAAAATTAAAATAAATTGCGATAAGACGTATGATTTTATTTCAAATTGATAATTATAGTGGTAAAACCATTGTTCATTTATTTTGAGGAATGATGTTTTTTGTTTTTAAACGCAAAGATTCTATTTCACGGTGCTGATTTTTGGAAATCAAAGACAAATAAATTTGTTGCGCGAAGCTTGAAAATACGCTTCATCAAATCAACTTATTGATTCTTCTTTGCTCACTCGACTATGTTTTATTTTGAATTAAAACTTTGCGTCAAAAAAATGATGGATTTTAAGATGCAGTTTTCTTTCTTAAAATTTCCAGAATATTCCATCCAAAAGCATCAATTTTCTTTAATCCTGAGGAAATAATGAAGGCTAAAATGATATTTATGATATAAATTAAAATCATCAAAACCCACCAAGGCATATTTTCTTTTATTGGTACAACTAAGAAATAAACCAAAGATGAACTGATTCCCTGAGCGAAATAGAAAAAAATCGCGTTTTTCCCAATATGTGTGACAAAATTTTCTTTTGTAATTTTTAATCTGTTGTAAAAAACGAAAAGCGTAACCAAAGAAAAGAGCGTCCATATAATATAAGGAATCTTCGGAGGAAATTTATTTTTATTGATCTTAAAGAAGATTTCGCTTCCAAAGTACCAAAACATCCAAATTAAAGCGGCTGCAACCAAGCCGTAAAGTACCGGAATTATTTTTGTTGGAATCTTTTTTCCTTTCATTCTATTCGCGATCAGGAAAATCGTCATGTAAAATGCAACGTAACCGACTTGTCCTGTGGGATAAATTTCTGGAAAAATATTAAATAGTAAGGTCAAAGCAATACAAATCCCTATAAGCCAATTGATGTGTTTTGGAAAAAATCTTAAAATTAAAACTCCGAAGACGGTTAAAATAAAATAGACTTTTAAATACCAGAAACTTCCCATCACGACAGGAAAAGTATCTGCATTTGTGTATTGATGAAGATACCAATTTCCAAGATTTTGCCATTGTGGAACTGCAGAAATGCTTGTGGTGGCATATTTTGATCCGAATGTTGAATAAAATTTCTGTAGCCATTCCAAAGAAAAAAAACTGAGTCCGAAAACTTTAAAAAAGTAATCTAAAAAGAACAACAATGTCACGAAAATCATGTACGTGATCTGCAATTTTAATAATCTGTAAAAAGTTTTCTCAATATTAGAACCCGATGTGATTCCGCTTAGTGCATAAAATAAAGCAACATCAAAAACCAAAGAAAAAACTCTTATTTCCGCAGGAATATAAAATTGCCCCGACCAAAAAGCGGTATGGATAAATATTATGGAAAGCGTTGCCAATCCTTTTGCAAAATCTATGTAGAGATCTCTGTTCATCATCAATATTATAATGTGTCAAAAGTAAATAAACTTTGCGGAATTTTATCATCTGTTTTAAAAAGCAAAAAGAGGCAGGAAAATCTTGCCTCTTTTTTAAAAATATGCTAAAAATGAATGTTATTTCAAATCTTTAAACTCTTCAGCAGAAATTTCTCCCGACTGAATTTTTCTTAACTCATCCATATACTGGCTCATATAAGCATCAAGTTCAGGATATTGAGTGTTTTTTGCCATTTTATACGTTCCGTTCAGCACGCCTTGATAATAATAAAAGAAATTATAATCAAAAGCTGAAGCCGTAAGATCATACTGTCCCAAAAGGAATCCCAAACGTACCGCAGATCTTCTTTGTGGCGGAGTTCCGTGATGCCCAGCGCTTGTTGTCTGATAATCTCCGATGCTTTGAGCAAACTCATACGCTGCAGCAATCTGTGCAAATGATGTTTGGTTATAGCCATTCGGTCTTCTCAGATAATATCCTGCGAAACCGTCTGCTTCCAGTTCATTTGGTCTTGCAGTAGATTCACTTACAGAAGGCAATCCGAAGATGTACTGCAACTGATGACCGTACTCATGTGCCAAAATCATGGCGTTTACAATGTCTCCTCCTTTGGATTTTGCATCATAATAAATGGCATATCCGTAATAAATTTTTCCTGTAGAGTAGGAGATGGCATTGTAAGTAGAGTTGTAATTGGAAGGATCATTTACAAACCTTAATGTAGGATTGCTTCTTCCCCACAAACTCGCAATTTTTGTCATCTGTGCATTCATGAAATTGGTATCTGCTGTGGTTTGCAGAGTGGTGGTAAGTACGGCAGATGAGTTCCAGTACTGATCTACATAATAACATACTTTTTCCAATTCATTGGGCTGATCCAGCTTTAAATTTTCTACCTGAGCCTCAGATACTACCGTGTCTTCTACATTATCATTGTTACATGCTGCCAATGTAAAAACAGCAAATGCTCCCGCTAAAGCGCGGAAATTAAAGTTTCTTTTCATATAAAATATTTTGGTGAAAACGAAGGTATAAAATATTATGATAAGTCTCATCACTTTATGGTGAAAAATTATTCGAGACATAAAGAAAAATTTTATTTAAAAAATAATGCGTTTGATTGTAAGCAAATTAGAATTTAATTCTTATATTTGCACCTCGAAATAACTAAAAATTTATAAACAATGTTTGCAATTGTAGAAATAGCAGGGCTTCAATACAAAGTTGAGCAAGACCAGAAGTTGTTTGTAAACCGTTTAGCAGGAGACAAAGGAGGTAAAGTATCTTTCGATAAAGTACTTCTTACTGTAAACGGTGCAATCACTGTAGGCGCCCCAGCTGTAAGCGGAATCACTGTAGAAGCAGAGATCCTAGACCACGTAAAAGCTGATAAAGTAATCGTTTTCAAAAAGAAAAGAAGAAAAGGTTACCAAGTAAAAAATGGTCACAGACAATCTTTAACTCAAATTCAAATTACTGGTATTACAGGATTTGATGGAGCTAAAAAAGCAGAAAAACCTGCTAAAAAGACAACTAAAAAAGCTGACGCTGAAAGCGCAGAATAATTTAAACCAAAAAACCTTAGAATAAAATGGCACATAAGAAAGGAGTTGGTAGTTCCAAAAACGGTAGAGAATCTCACTCTAAAAGATTAGGTGTGAAGATTTTCGGTGGTCAGGAAGCTATTGCTGGAAATATTATTGTTAGACAAAGAGGTACTCAGCACCACCCGGGTGAAAACGTGGGAATCGGTAAAGATCACACTTTGTTTGCTCTAGTAGACGGTAAAGTAGTTTTCAGAAAGAAAGCAAACAACAGATCTTTTGTATCTGTAGAAGCAAACGCATAATCATTTAAGCGTTTCATAAAAATTAAAATCCTCAGCATTTTTGTTGAGGATTTTTTTTGTTTCTCCGATGAAAAATATTCTTACATTTATAGAACATCCAATTAAAAATTAATTCATATGAAAAATGTAAAGAAATTTAAAAGAGAAGAACTTAAAAATGTAATGGGAGGTGCTCTTCCGGTAAAAGATTGTTTGCCTTGTGATATTTACTGTAAACTTCCTGAAGGCGAAAGACCTTCTTGTAATGTGGTGTATATTGTGGCGCACTGCAATAGCTGTAAAGGTTATCCTGTAGAATCTTAATCTCTCTACTGAAAATAAAAAAAATCTCCTTCAATCTGAAGGAGATTTATATTTTAAAACCCAACTTGGAAGCCGGCTTTTACGCCAAATTTTGAAATATCTGGTCTGTCGAGATAATTTCCTCGCCAGTTGAAATCGACGCGGAAAATTCTAAGATTTCCAATCCCGATGTTCTCTATTCCGAAACCATATTCAAAATATACATGATCACTTGGTGCAGAATATCTTAATCCATCAACATTGATCGCTCTTGCGCCATCGCTTAATGTTCCGTAAGCGCCTCTGATGAAAGCTACTTCTCTGAATTTCAATTTTTTAATTAATGGAATGTAGGATAAAATCTTTCCATTAAAATGATGTTCAAGATGTAGCGTGGTGTACGTGTCCGCTACAAATTCGTAATAATTAAGCTGTGAAAAAGTATTGGGAACCAAACCATAAGATTGATTTCCGGGAATTACATTTTGTATTGCTAATGGTACGGTATCGAAATTTTTTCCAGCTTCAAAGTTAATCATCAATTTTCCTAAACTTCCCACCAAAACTGGTTTGTAGAATAAAAACTGTAATTTATTATAATTGAAATCAGCATTAAATAAACCTTCAATGCCTCTCGTGTACTTTAAAACGATAGTCGGAGCAAGCGTTCCGTGTTCGTATCTGTCGACTCCGGTTTGTGAGAATTTCGCGCCCGGTCTTGCAATTAAACTAACAGTAACATGAGAATCATTCACCGTTTGTCTTAATTCACCGTTTCTGTAATACATCAGGTTGAAACCGCCTGGGTTGGCTGATTTAATGCTTTGCATGGTTCCGTCTACTCTTACCTGAAAGTTTTTCCAAGGTTCAATAGAAGCAAATACATTGGTTGAATTTACCGAGCTTAAAGAAGCGTTGTCTCCTCTCGCAAAAACGGTAGAAGAGGCGAATGATCTAGACATAATTCCGTCGTCATCTGTAAGCTGTGTCCCGAGCTGTAAAATATCTCTTCTGCTTCCTACTCCAATCATGAATCTGTTGAGTCTATTGAACATGTATTTTCCTTCCACGCCATATTTAAACTGCTGATCTCTAAATCCGTACGCTCCATAAAACTGAACCCTCCAAGGATCGTTTTGAGTAAAATATGTTCTTGCACCCAGTCTTATTCTGCTGCCTTCCACTTCATTAAAGCCGTAAACAGAGAAAATAGGACCGATGTCGATGCCTTTGGTAATATTGTAATATCTTGAGCCTAATGTTTCGTAAAGCTTTACAATTCGGTTGAATTTTGGCGTCTGTTTTAGCTTGTCAAGCATTTCATACACTCCTTGCTCGGTTTTAGATAAAGAATCGGGTCTAGCTTTTGCCCAGTAAGCATCGTCTTTATCTACAAACTTATCATCATATTCTTCTTCTCTTCGAACGAAAACTTTATTATCTAAAGGTTTATTAAAATCATATTCGTAATAATCTACAGACCGCCTTGCAATAATGCTTTTGGATGTTTTTTTCTTGGCAAAAGGCGTTAACTCAATTGCGGTGACGAATTTTTTAGGTAAGAAAGTTTCATCATCAGGATTGTCATATTCCAACTCGGTAGAAATACTGTTGATGAAATTAACATTAATCTTTTGAGTAGATTTTAAAGTTGCTCCCAATACGGCATAGCTGTCTGTATCGATATAAAGATAGCCCTGAAAAGCCAAAACCTCTGTTCTTTTCGGTTGATATCTAATTCTGTAGGCTCTTTCGCCATGAACGCTGATGGTATCGGTTAAATTATAATCATACGTACTAAAACCGTCTGTACCTACAGGGCTTGGGAAACCAATATCGAAATAATTTAAAGTATTATCATAAATATTAATATCACGATAAAGGTTTTTTGCGGTTACCGTAATCACTTGATTATCTTGGAATCCTGAAGTTTTCTGAGCTATAAGAAGCTTTTTGTTTTTTTTATCGGGTTTGTTTTCTCCGTAATTTTCGTAGATAGATTCATTTAAAAATATAGGAAGTCCCATTTTTCCGCTGGCAGTAGAATCTGCATAATCGAAGATAAAATCCATTTTATTGAAGATCTTTTTCTTCATGAAAGTACTATCCAGATTATTGGCATCAAACTGAATTTTCTCGTATTCTTTGTAAGTGTAGGTATTGAATTTTTCTAAACCATTGTTCCTTTTTCTTTTCCAGACTTCCTGCATGATGGCATACGCGGGATTTTCTTTTTTATTTTTATACTTTGGCTTTTCGTTATGAATTACAACTTCCTGAATATCTCCCACTTTTTCAGCGGAAAGTTTTACAAAAATATTAGAGTTATTTTCTGAAGTAATATCAATGCTTTGCAGCGAATAGTTTTTCTTTAAAAATTTAAGTTTATAAATAATACTGTCTGACTGAATACTGAAATTTCCGGAATTTGTAGTTAAAGCAGCTTTATTACTGTCGTTGATGAAAATATCTACACCTGTGATAGGCTTAGTGGTTTTTTCATCAATAATTCTTCCGCTAGCCGAATTTTGGGCGCAGACGAAATCAGATAAAAGTATAATAAAGAAAAGGGGATAGTATTTTATATTGTTAATAAACATTTGTATTTTTCCTAGCATTTAGCATAAACAAAAAGCATGCTGTTTCTTTCAAAGGGTTAATAATTTTTACGCTTTTTTTGTAATTAGGAACAAAACAACAAAAATAGCAAAAATAACTTCAACATTTTTAGTGATGCTGTAATTGTAAATCTGTTAAGGAGTAACTTTTTACGGATATAATTCTGTTTTAAAACGAAATAACAGATTTTATAGTATGTAAAGGGAAGAGTAAATTTTGAAGCATAAAAAAAGACTTACATTTCTGTAAGTCTTTTGGCTCCTCCTGCTGGGCTCGAACCAGCGACCCTCTGATTAACAGTCAGATGCTCTAACCAACTGAGCTAAGGAGGAATTTCCTTCTTTTAAGGTGATGCAAATATAATATGAATATTTATATCAAGCAAGTTTTATCCTTTATTCATGATGATTTTTCGCTAAATGTATTGAATTTCAATCACAAATATTTTACATTTTTTTTAATTAAATCTGAATTCTTCTCAATTATTACTCCAAAATTGAAATGTTTAGCTTAGAAAAAATGTTGTATTGCTTAGGGGTTCTTGTTTTTTATCTCAACTGAAATAACAATAAAAAGAATATTGCTATTTCAGTTTCAGATATTTTAAATTTTTTATTTCTTTAAATCTTTAAGAATTTCCTGAACAGCGCGCTCCAATTGTGGGTCATTATTCTGCTGGCGATCCATAAACGTATTTTTGATATAAATATCCGGTTTCACTCCTGTTTTTTCAAGATTCTGACCGTCCAGGGTGTAAGTTCCCCAAGAAGGCAATCTGTAAAAAGATCCGTCTACCAGGCTTTTTCCAGAAGTGAAGATAATCCAGCGGTAAGTATCCTGACCAATAATTTTTCCTAATTTCAAAGCTTTAAATCCTGCTGCAGTCATTTCGGCATCACTTAAAGACGCTTCGTTGATTAACAAAACAATAGGTTTTCCTGATGGAGCAAAATTTGGCTGCGTTGTCATTTTACCTTCACGGTATTTCCATTGTAAATACGGTCGTTGAGAAAGGAAATTCAAGACTTTATCATGTACATTTCCACCTGTGTTGTATCGAAGGTCGAGGATAACGGCGTCTTTTCTGTTTTCCTGCTCTACCATGTCTAAAAGGAAGCGATCAAGCTCCTCGGTCGACATGTTTTTCATGTAAGAATAAGCGATTCTGTTATTGCTCAGTTTATTCACGCGCTCACGATTGTTGAAAATCCAGTCGTCATACAGCAGACTTTTTAATTCCACATTTGAAATCGGATGAACTTTTGTCGTTATATTTTTACCATTACGATTGAAGGTTAAAATAAGCTCTTCCTGCTTTTTAGGCGTGGTAAAATAGGTTTCAATATTTTCATTTTTGTCAATGGTTTTTCCATTTACAGAAACCAGTTCGTCTCCAGATTTTATATCAACTCCGGTACGGAAAGCGGGAGATTTTCTTACGATACTTTCTACGGTGTAAGGCTGATCTTTTTTAAAGATGATTCCCGTTTCGTTGGTGAAATAATTCAGATAAGTGCTTTCTTCTTTTCCTGTAGAAGAAAATCCGGTGTGAGAAGAATTTAATTCGCCTAAAAGATCATTCAACAAAATTCTAAGATCATTTCTGTTGTGAACATACGGAAGATATTTTGCATATTGCTCTCTTTTAGCTTTCCAGTTGATGCCGTGGAATTTTTCATCATAGAAATTTTCCTCAACACCCGTCCACGTTTCATCATACATTTGTGTAAATTCTGAAGCCAGATCTTTGTTGAATGTATACTGAATATTTATTTTTTGAGGTTTTAAAGCTGAAATTGCTGTTTTATAAACATTCCCTTCGATTAACGCAAAAAGGTTTTTAGCATTTTTAGTGATGTTGTAAGCGGCTTTGTCGAAAACTTTTTCAGACTTGGCGGGTTCAAAATCAGTGAAAACTTTTTTAAACAACTGTCTTTTACCATTATCCTGATTGGAGTTAAACAATAAAATCTCTTTTTTGTCATCCAAGAAAACTGCCGGATCATCCTGATAACCATATCGGTCGGTCACCAGTTCGATTCGCTCCGACGTATATTCAGGATTTACCTTGATTTCCTTAACGACAGGTTCTTTCTCTTTCTCCTTTTCATCTTTTTTATCCCCGTCTTTATCTTTGCTTTCATCCTTTTCCTTGTCGTTTTTCTCTTTTTTCTCCTTCGTTTTTTCAGAATCTTTCGTTTCTTTTTTGTCTTCTTCCTTGAAGAGTTGGTCGAATTTTTCAGATTTATAAGGCGTGTCAAACCAATCCAGCGCCATACGGTAGATGTTAGATTTCTGCAAGCCTAAAGGGTAGGAAGGGCTTGTTCTGTCACTTGTAAAATAAATGTATTTCCCGTTCGGCGACCAGTAAGGATCTTCTTCAGATACTCCGGTGTTTGTAAGGTTAGTAGTTTCACCTTTTTTAATATTATAAATGAAAATATCAAGCTCGAAATTTCTTTTTGCTGAAAATAAAACGTATTCGTTATTCGGTGAAAAAGAGGGTTTTGAGTTTTGAAATGCCCAGATTTCGTCTTTCACAATCGTTGTCGAATTGAAATTTTTAAGATCCATTAATCTCACTTCATCACGACCACTTAAATAAACTGCTTTTGACAAATCGCTGTTAAGGCTGATGTTGCGGTTATTTCGCAAATCACTGGTCAGCTGTTTCTGTTGTCCTTTTCCGTCTGCAGCAATGCTGAACCAGTTTTGATATCCTTTATCAGTCTGACTGAAAAGTAACGTGCGGTTATCTTTCAGCCATTTTACTTCCATGACACGTTCTTTTCCGTCGGAAATTTGTTGTGAAAATTTACCTTCCACATCCGAAACAAATAGAACCCCGCGACTCACGTACGCCATTTTTTTGCCATCGGGAGAAACATCGTAATACGAAATATTATTTTCTACGCTGAAGCTTTGTTCTTTTTCTAATGTTTTATTCGTGTTTAAATTGATAGCAAGGGCTTTTGTGCTTTTTGAAGCGACATCATAAACATATAGCTGATAATCTTTTTCAAAAATAACTTTAGAGCCATTGGCTGCAACAAAAGGTTTCTTTATTGAAGTGTCAAACTTTGTTAATGCAGTTTTTTGACCATTTTCAAGTTTGTAAAGATTGTATTCGCCATTATTTTCATCAGAAATAAAATAAATAACGCCATTTTTATCTACACTTGGGTTAAAGTCTTTTCCTTCGTAATTGGTGTATTGTTTAAAAGAATTGTTCTTTGGATTGAAGCCTAAAATATCAGGATTATTTTCGCCTTTATAACGCTTACGATGAACCTGATTGGCGCTTTCCATAGAACTTGTGAAAAGATATTCTCCAGAAGGCGTTTCTGCTAATCCATTCGTATTATTAAAATAATTGTTAAAAAGCTTTTCCGGAGTTTTTCCTTCAATTGTGGTTTTAAAACTTCCGAAATTATTATTTCTGCTCGAAGTAAAATAAATCGTTTTGCTGTCCCAGCTCCAATTTTCCATTTCATCTTTTCCGGTATGGAAAGTCAGTTGCTTGATCGTTCCTCCTTCAGCAGGCATCAGATAAACATCATAGTTGCCATATTGATTAGAGCTGAACGCCAGCCATTTTCCATCAGGAGAAATTCGTGGATTGATCTCTTCGCCTTCCATCGCTGTGATTCTTGAAGCGTTTCCTCCGTTAGAATCTGCTTTCCAGATATCTCCATCGTAAGCGAAATAGGCAACTTTTCCGTCCGGACTTAATGAAGGTGTTGATAAAAAATATGATTTTTCCTGCGCCGAAATCTGTGTGATCGCAAAGGCAGTAAATAATGAAATGTATAGTCTTTTCATGAGCTAGTTTATATTGATGAAAAATACTAATGGGTTTTAAGTATTTTAATAAAATTCACAAATATAAACATAAAAAAAGACCTACATTTCTGTAAGTCTTTTTTGCTCCTCCTGCTGGGCTCGAACCAGCGACCCTCTGATTAACAGTCAGATGCTCTAACCAACTGAGCTAAGGAGGAATGTCCTTTGTTTTAAGTGGTGCAAATATAGGACGAATATTTATACCCTACAAATATTTTTAATAAAAATTTTAAAAATAATTATAATTTTCCGGTGAAGACCTTAAAGATGTCGCTTCCGAAGATCAGTAACATCAAGCCTAACAGGAAGATAACCCCGATCATCTGTGCGTTTTCCAATACTTTTTGAGGTACAGGTTTTCCAACGATCATTTCATATAAAGTGAAAATTACGTGTCCACCATCCAATCCCGGAATCGGAATTAAGTTCAAAAATGCTAACCAAACAGAGAACATTGCTGTGAAACTCCAGAAAGCAACCCAATTGATCGCATAACCACCGTCTGCATCTCTGTCAACCGGCATATTTTTAACAATAGCGATCGGTCCGCCAACGTTTTTATAGCCTTGAACTTTAGAATTAAACATAATTTTGAACTGCTTTACCTGCATCGTTAAAGCTTCAATTGTTCTTGTAAATCCTCTTGGAATAGATTCTCCGAAAGAATATTTTTTATCTGTAACAACGTTTGCCAGTGCTTTCTGATCTACACCAACTCCCAGTTTACCGTTTTGATCTACTGTTGCAGAAACCGTTTCAGGCTTACCGTTTCTCAGAATATCTATGCTTACTGCTTTACCTTTATTTTCCAATAAAACATCGCTCACTTCATCAAAGAAAGGAGTCTGCTTGCCATTAATTGAAACTACTTTATCACCTTTTGCCAATCCTGAAGCTTTCGCTGTGGGACTTACTAATGTATCAATAATCATTGGCATTCTTGGCGTGATATACATTTTAGCTTCTTTTTGCTTTAAAACATCAGCAACACCGTCTTTATTTACCGGGAAAGTTACTTCTTTTCCGTTTCTAAGAACCGTTACATTATCGCCTAAAAGAATATTAATGGAAGCATTTTCTAATCTTTCTGCAGGTTTTCCGTCGATATTGATGATTTTATCTCCACTTTGGAACCCAATTTTTCTACCCGCTTCTGTTACGCCAATTCCGTTTTCGAATTTGGTGAGATCGGTATACATTTCTCCATTGAATAAAGAAAGGCAAGTATAAATTAACCAAGCCAGGAAAAAGTTTACCGTAACGCCACCAAGCATAATGATTAATCTCTGCCAAGCCGGTTTCGCTCTGAATTCCCAAGGCTGTGCAGGCTGCTTCAACTGCTCGGTATCCATACTTTCGTCTACCATTCCGGCAATTTTTACATAACCTCCGAAAGGAAGCCATCCGATACCATATTCGGTTTCACCAATTTTCTTTTTAGCGATTGAAAACCAAGGATCGAAGAAAAGGTAAAATTTTTCTACTTTGGTTTTAAAGTATTTTGCGGGTAAGAAATGCCCGAGCTCGTGTAAGATTACTAAGATAGAAATGCTCAATATAAATTGAAACAGTTTAATTGCTATTTCCATTAATGCTTTTTATGTTTAATTTGCAAAGGTAACAATTATCAAAACTATGCCAAATAAAAAAGCTCCTCGAAATGAGAAGCTTTGTCATATAATCAGGTGTTTTTCTACAAATTGAACGAAACGCCAAGACTGCCATTGTTGCCGACTTCTGCAAAAACTCCGAATTTCTCCGTGAAAAAGTATTTGGCGCCAATGTGAGCCCCGATTCCGAAGTCTCTCCCTAAAACTCCGACATCAACTCCCGGATAAATGTCCCATTTTGAAGGAAGGTCAAGCGCATCCTGAAGGTGAAAATTCAGTCTTCCGAAAATGAAAACACGGTTGTCTTTATCATTATCTTTATAATTATCAAAATAAGCATTTGCACCAGCTCCCACAGATATCAGCTTGTTTAAGCCATAATCATAGGTTGCGGTAATTCCGGTTCCGTAACCCCACGCACTAAGCCCCAGATTAATCTTCTGATCTCCTTTACCCGTCCAGGCTTGTGCATTGGCGGCTGTTCCCAGAAAGACCATCATCAGCATAAAAAACAATTTCTTCATAAATTTTACCTTTTTAGTGTTATTAATAAAAAAGATTCGTATCAAAAATAGAACCGAAATTATTTGAAAATCGTATTTTTATAGAAGTTTTTTAATAAAGTTTATGAAAATCACAGGACTGAATTTAGATATTATCTGGAAAAATAAATCTGCAAATTTTGAAGAGATTGAAAAGGAGTTACAAAATCAGGAAGCTGACCTTTTTCTGCTTCCGGAAATGTTTTCAACAGGTTTTTGTATGGATGCCGGGGAGGTTTCAGACAGAAATCAGGAATCTCTGGAGTTTTTAAAGAAAATGGCAAAAGAAAAAAATGCAGCTTTTTGCGGAAGTGCGCCCGTGGAAGAAGAAGGCAATTTTTATAACAGAATGTATTTTGTACAACCCGATTCTCAGGTTGATTTCTATGATAAAAGGCATTTGTTTTCCTTTTCCGGAGAAGATAAAGTGTATACGCCGGGAAGAGAAAGGGTGATTGTAAACTATAAGGGATTCAGAATCTTGTTGCAGGTTTGTTATGATCTTCGTTTTCCTGTTTTTGCCAGAAATAATGATGATTATGATGCAATTTTATATGTAGCCAACTGGCCAGAGAAAAGGGTAGGAGCCTGGGAGCATCTGCTGAAAGCAAGGGCAATCGAGAATTTATCTTTTGTTTTTGGTTTGAACCGAATCGGGACCGATGGAAATAATCTCTTTTATCAGGAAAGTTCTCACTGTTTTTCTGCTGACGGATCTGAGATTTCTGAAAAGAATGGAAATCTCATTATTGCAGATCTGGATGTAGAACAATTGAAAGATTTCAGAAAGCATTTTCAGTTTTTGAATGATAGGGATGCTTTTTCAATTCAATTATAAAAAAAATGAGGTTAAGATTTAGGCTGAGATTTATAACCTTAATCTTAACCTCAACCTTTTTAAACATATTGTTCTAAAAGTTGTGTCAATCTGTTCACATCGTGCACGCCGCTTTCTTTGTAAAGTAATTCTCCTTTTTTGAAAACTGCTAATGTCGGAACACTGCGCACACCATATTGTGAAGCGATGGCGGGATATTGATCGATATCTACTTTTATAATTCTGGCGGTTTCGCCTACTTTTTCTTTTACTGTCGTTAAAACCGAAGACTGAACTTTGCAAGGCTGACACCAGGTTGCAAAAAAGTCGATTAATACTGGTCTTTCCGAATCTATAATTTCCTGAAATTTTTGTGACATAGTTTTGGTTTTTAATTATTTTGATGATTGCTCATCCTGAATGGCTTTTACGTTTTTCCAGCTTGTGCCGTCGTATACGTCAACGCCGTTTTTCTTTAATATTTCTACCGCTTGATCTGCCTGAATTCCTTTGTTGCAAAAAACAACTACTTTTTTACCTTTCAATTGTTCAGTATTATTCTGAACTTCAGCCAAAGGAATGTTGATGGCATTTTTTGCGGTTCCTTCTGCATACTGTTCCGGAATTCTTACATCTACCAACGTTACATCTGAGCTGTTCACAACTTCTCTGATGTTCGCTTTTGGCGCTTCAGAATGACTGGCTGTTTTACAAGCTGTTATTGTAAATGTTGTAAGGATAATTCCAAAAAATATACCTTTCTTCATCTTCATTTTAGATCACTTTAGACTGACAAACAAAATCCGTTGTCGGGAATTTTTCTGTTTTTTTGATTCCGTTGAAACCACCTTCAATTTCAGTAAAATTTCTGATTCCGTGTGAGTTAAGAATACTTGCCGCAATCATACTTCGGTAACCGCCTGCACAATGCAAGAAGAAATGTTCAGAATCATCAATCGTTTTTACCCAATCGCTGATTAAATCTAAAGGCTTATTGTAAGCGTTATCAATATGTTCCGCCGAATATTCTGAAATTTTACGAACATCAACTACTTTTGAAGTTTCGTTAAATTGCTCTGCAAATTCAGCCGGAGAAATTCTTTTTACTTCATCGGTTTCCTTTCCTGCATTTTTCCAAGCTTCAAAACCTCCGTTTAAATAGCCAACTACATTATCAAAACCAACTCTGCTCAGTCTAGTAATCGCTTCTTCTTCAGTTCCTTCGTCTACGATTAATAATAAAGGGTGTTTTACATCTACGATCAACGTTCCGACCCATGGTGCGAAATCACCTTTCAAGCCGATGTTTACTGAATTAGGAACAAATCCTTTGTGAAATTCTACCGGGCTTCTCGTGTCAAGAATCAAAGCACCGGTTTCTTCTGCATACGCTTCATAATCATTAACATCCACAGGTGTCAAACCTTTGTCCATCACAATATCAAGACTTTCGTAGCCGCATTTATTCATGGCTACATTCATTCCGAAATATTTTGGCGGAGCGGTAAGTCCGTCAAGAACTTCTCTCACAAACGATTCTTTATCTGGTTGATTAAGAGCATAATTCGTTCTTTTTTGATTGCCTAATAGATCAACCGTCTCTTTCTGCATATTTTTTCCACAAGCAGAACCCGCGCCATGAGCCGGATACACCGTAATGCTGTCGTCCAACGGCATGATTTTGCTGTGTAAGCTTTCGTATAAAATTCCTGCAAGGTCTTCCTGCGTTACACTTCCTGCTTTTTGGGCAAGATCGGGTCTTCCCACATCTCCCAAAAATAAAGTGTCACCTGTGAAAATAGCGGTTTCCACACCGTTTTCATCAATAAGAAGGTAAGTTGTACTTTCCATCGTATGACCAGGCGTGTGAAGTGCTTTTATTTTTACTTTTCCGATTTCAAAAATTTGCTCATCTTCAGCAATTGTTGCTTCGAATTCCGGTTGTGCCGTTGGTCCGTAAACCACAGGAGCTCCCGTTTTTTTGCTTAAATCCAAATGCCCCGAAACAAAATCTGCATGAAAATGTGTTTCGAAGATATATTTTAAAGTTACATTATCTTTTTCCAGACGATCCAGATAAGGTTTTACTTCTCTTAAAGGATCTATAATTGCAGCTTCATTTTCTGATACAATATAATAGGCGCCCTGAGCCAGACAGCCCGTATATATTTGTTCAACTTTCATTGGCTTTATTTTAAAAATTTAGTTAAAGATACGAAGTATTAGATGAATTGTGTATCAAATGTTAAATCTGCCTAATAGTTTATATCAATTTTACTTTGTTGATCGGGTTTAAATTGCTTTAATTCAAATAAAAAGAACAGTCGAAAAGCATACTAAATTAGTAGACTGTTTTTTATCATGTTTGAAAGATAAAAATAATAGTGTAGATATTCACAAAAGAATATTATTTATCAGAATAAAATATCTTACAAAAACTTTTATCTTTAGATGTCTAAAAAAAATCAAATGGCAGATAAAGCAAAATTTATTGAAGAATTAAATGCTAAATACACTCCGAAAGGAGATCATATTATATTAGGAAAGGCAATGCTGGATGGGGAAGTTGTCCCTGAGGTGAATGTTACCATTCCTTTAAAAACCATCAACCGTCACGGATTGATTGCCGGAGCCACAGGAACTGGGAAAACCAAAACGTTGCAGGTTTTTGCCGAACAGCTTTCTCATCAGGGAATTCCGTCTTTGGTGTTGGATATCAAAGGAGATTTCTCTGGAATTGCAGCGGAGGGACAAAAAAATTCTATTATTGAAGAAAGATATTCCAAAACACATCTTCCTTACGAGCCACAGGCTTTTCCGGTAGAATTGATGACAATTTCAGGCGAAAGAGGTGTGAAACTGAGAGCAACTGTTACCGAATTCGGACCTGTTTTACTAAGCAAAATTTTAGAATTAAATGATACTCAGCAAAGTATCATGTCGATTGTTTTTAAATATTGTGATGATAAAGGGCTGCCTTTAATTGATCTGAATGATCTGAAGAAAGTTCTTCAATATGTTACTGAAAATGCCCAAGGAAAAGCAGACTTGGCAGGAAATTATGGTTCCATTTCTTCGGCTTCTTTGGGAGCTATTCTGAGATCTATCGTTGCTTTGGAACAACAGGGCGCGGCAAGTTTCTTTGGAGAATTAAGTTTTGATGTTCACGATCTCTTGAAAACCAGAGACGGAAAAGGTGTGGTGAATATTTTGCGGGTGGCGGATATTCAAAGTAAACCTCAATTGTTCTCTACATTTATGTTGTCTCTTTTTGCTGAAATTTATATGACTTTCCCTGAAGAAGGTGACAGCGGAAGACCCAAACTGGTTCTTTTCATTGATGAAGCGCATTTGATCTTTGATGAATCTTCCAAAGCTCTACTTTCCCAAATTGAAACCATGGTAAAACTGATTCGTTCCAAAGGAATCGGTATTTATTTTATCACGCAGGTTCCGGGAGATGTGCCGGAAGGAGTGCTTTCTCAATTAGGTTTGAAGATTCAGCATGCGCTGAGAGGTTTTACCGCGAAAGATAAAAAAGAGATTAGTAAAGCAGTTGAAAATTATCCTACAACGGAGTTTTATGATGCTTCTACTTTAATTCAGAATTTAGGAATTGGGGAGGCTTTTGTCACAGCTTTGGATGAAAAGGGAATTCCTACTCCGCTGGTTCATACGTATTTAATTTCACCGGAATCCAGAATGGATGTACTAAATGATGCTGAAATCTCTGAATTAACCAGTAAATCTGCCTTGGTTGCCAAATATGAAAAAGTAGTGGATAACGAATCGGCTTACGAAATCTTGGTCAACAGAATGGAACAGGCCGCTCAGAATGCAGTTCCCGCTCAAAAAACAAAGTCTGTAAAAGAAGAGCCGGGAATGCTGGAGCAGGTTTTACAGAGTAAAGCGGGAAGAACCTTCACCAGCACGCTGATGCGCGAAGGGGCAAAAGCAATTTTAGGAATGCTTGGTCTGGGCGGAAGAAAGCGATAGAAATTTTAAATAATTTTTATATATTCGTTAGAGTCGGAATGGTAAGGTTTTTGACTTATCATTTTCGATTTCAAATAATGAGGGGTGCTGTGTAACTGTTTGAAAACAAAATCATTTGTTGGAGATGGTTATACAGCATTTTCCTGTTTTTGAAGGGTTTTATATTATGTAAACTCAGTATAGACTGAAAAGTAACGGGCAAAATTTTGAAGAAACGAGGAATTTTATGAATTTATGCCTACATTTATCATTAGATTTTAATTAAGTAAAGTTGTATTCCATAATTGATATAGAGAGTAACGGCGCGGGTTACAGAAAAGAAAGTATTATTGATATTGCTATCTACAGATATGATGGGCAAAAAATTGTTGATCAGTTTATTTCGCTTGTTAATCCGGAAAGTGATATCACACCCTTTGTGCAGAAATTAACCAATATTACTCCAAAAATGGTGAAAACGGCTCCGAAATTTCACGAAATTGCCAAAAGAGTCGTAGAAATTACGGCCAATACTACGTTAGTTGGTCATAATATCGATTTCGATTACAGGATGCTCCGTCAGTCTTTTACCAGGTTGGGGTACGAATTTAAAATCAATACATTAGATACCATTCCTTTAGCTAAAAAACTGATTCCTGATGAGGTAAGCTATTCTCTAGGAAAGTTGGTGAAATCGCTGGGTATTCCTTTAACCAATCATCACCGTGCAGACGGAGATGCGCGTGCGACATTAGAATTGTTTAAACTTCTCATATCAAAAGATACGGAAAATGAGATCATTCAGAAACAGCATGAGGAATCCAATGCCAAAACGTATATCAATAAGATCAAGCAGCTAACTCAGGATTTACCAAACGAAAAAGGTTTTGTTTATTTTCAGGACGACGCTGGGAGAATCATTTTTTCAGATCATGTTCAGGATATTAATAAATTTTCGAAGAAAGTTTTTAATTCCAAATCAAAAAAATGGGAAGATATTCAGCAGGGTGTTGAGCAAATTAATTTTGAACTTACCGGAACGGATATTATTGCGAAACTTATTTTAAATTCAAAAGGACTTAAAAAAAGGGACACGCTACCATTCGGATTATTTTGCCGAAACAATAAATATGTTGTTGAGAAAAATACACTGAATAAAACGGAAAAGCCTCTTCTGAAGTTCAGGTCTTTCACGCAAGGTTCAAAAGCGATTCAGTTTATTAATGGGATTGAAGAATATCACGATGTTGAGGTGTTCAAAAAGAAGATCGATTTCAAAAAAAGAAACGAACTTTGGCTAGGGCAAGGTCGAAAATTAGGCGAAAAGCTTTTTATGATCATCGAAAACGGCAAAGTAATTTCCTACGGATTTTACGAGCTGTTTACTCAGATTCAAACATTAAGCAAATTGGCGAAGCTGAAAATAGATTTGCCTTTATCATCTGCAGATCTAAATAACGAATTACAATTGGCTTTGCTTCGCGGCGATTTTGAAACATTGCCTTTGCCGAAATAATTTAATATAAATACAGTATGAATCCCTTTGATAAAGATTCAGAACACTGGAAATTCGGACTTTTTTATTACAATAAAGAAGATAAAAGACTATTTCCGCCCAAAAGATTCGGATGGGGCTGGACGGTAAATTTTGCCAATCCGCTATCTATTTCTGTATTTTTGTTGATATTAATCGCGATTGGCATCATCTCTTGGTTGCTTCCAAAACAGAATTCCTGATCTTGCTGAAAAACAAACACTTTGTAAATCAGTTTTCTGAAAATGAAAAAGAATTAGTATTTTTGCAGAGAAAATAGAAAAAGCAATGCAAGATTTTAAACAAAATAAAACCGGAAAAAAGGGAGCTGTAAGGTTCTCTAAGGTTTGGAATATTTAAAAGAGTTGCCTTGCATAAAAATAATAATATTGCGGCGGACTCTTTTCGAAGAATCTGCCTTTTTTTATGCTAAAATGAAATTATGAATTCAAATGAATTATTAAAGATTGCCAACGAATTTGGCACACCGGTGTATGTTTATGATGCTGAATCTATAAAAGAGCAATACGAAAAACTTACATCTTCTTTTTTAAAACACACAAAGTTCTTCTATGCAGCGAAGGCATTGACAAACATTAATATCCTTAAGTATGTCAAGAACTTAGGTGCTTCTTTGGATTGTGTATCGATAAACGAAGTGAAACTTGGGCTTAAGGCAGGTTTCTCAAAAGAAAAAATATTATTCACCCCGAATTGTGTGGATCTTGCTGAGATTGAAGAAGCAATGACTTTCGGAGTGCACATTAATATCGACAATATCTCTATTCTTGAGCAATTCGGAAATAAATATGGAAATACATACCCGATTTTAGTAAGAATCAACCCGCATATTTTTGCAGGAGGAAATTACAAAATCTCAACGGGGCATATCGACAGTAAATTTGGGATTTCTATTCACCAGGTTCGTCACATCGAAAGAGTGATGAAATCTACTAACCTGAATGTGGAAGGTCTTCACATGCATACCGGTAGTGAGATCAAAGATCCTGAAGTTTTCCTGCAGGCTTTGGATATCATGCTTGAATTGTCTGAACATTTCCCGAATCTGAAATATCTGGATATGGGAAGCGGTTTCAAAATTCCTTATCAAGACAGCGAAGAAGAAACAGATGTGAAAACATTGGGTAAAAAAGTAGAAAAAGTAATCGCTGAATTTTCAAAATCTACAGGTAAAAAATTCGAACTTTGGTTTGAACCGGGGAAATTCTTAGTGGGTAAAAGCGGCTATCTTTTAGTTAAAGCTAATGTAATCAAGCAAACTACAGCGACAGTTTTCGTTGGCGTAAATTCAGGATTCAATCACCTGATTCGTCCGATGTTCTACGATTCTTATCACCAAATAGAAAATTTATCTAATCCAAAAGGAGCAGAGAGAATTTATACCGTAGTCGGAAATATTTGTGAAACAGATACTTTCGCCTGGGATAGAAAGCTGAATGAAGTAAGAGAAGGCGATATCTTGGTATTCCGTAATGCGGGAGCTTATGGTTTTGAGATGAGTTCAAACTTCAATTCAAGATTAAAGCCTGCTGAGGTTCTTTTCTTAGACGGAAAAGCGCACCTGATCAGAAAAAGAGACGAATTCGAAGATTTATTGAGAAATCAGATCGAAGTTGTAAAATAAATAACAAAAACTCTGCAAGAAATTGCGGAGTTTTTTGTGTTCTTAATTAAATTTTAATGACTAAGAATCTTTAAAATATTTATTATTCCTTACATTTGATAGGCATTTATTTTAAAACAAGAATAAAATGCTTTTCAATCCATATTCACATCCGTTTTTTTTCGAATATATTAACCACCAAAAATATTAATTATGGCTAAAAACATAGCTGAGCAAATAGTTGAGATGCTCGAGAACGCAAATGTGAAAAGAATTTATGCAGTTACAGGAGATAGCTTGAATCATCTGAATATTGCCGTTAAAAAAAGCAGTATTGAATGGATTCATGTGAGACATGAGGAAGTAGGAGCGTATGCAGCGGCGGCAGAAGCAGAACTTGATGGTTTTGCTGTTTGTGCAGGAAGTTGCGGTCCGGGGCACGTGCATTTGATCAACGGGGTGTATGAAGCGCATCGTTCGCATGTTCCGATGTTGGTGATTGCTTCCACAATTCCGAGTGAAGAAATGGGAATGGATTATTTTCAGGAAACAAATACCATTAAACTATTTGACGATTGCAGTCATTATAACCAAATGATTACAAGACCTGAGCAGGTTCAGAGAACCGTTCAGACGGCTATTCAGCATGCGATTTCTAAAAAAGGGGTTGCGGTAATCGGGCTTCCGGGCGATGTTTCGGAGCTGAACGCTGAAGAAGCTACGACTTCCAATAAAATATTTAAAACTAATCCGGTTATTCGTCCTTCTGATGATGAATTGAAGCAATTGGCCGATTTAATTAATGAAAGTAAAAAAGTAACCATCTACTGCGGAATTGGAGCTGAACATTCTAATGCTGAAGTAGTGAAGTTGTCAAAATATTTAAAAGCACCGGTAGGATATTCTTTCCGTGGAAAAATGGCGATTCAGCCAAACAATCCTAATGAAGTGGGATTAACAGGGCTTCTTGGATTGCCTTCTGCGTATCATGCGATGCACGAAGCAGATTTGCTTTTATTGTTGGGAACCGATTTTCCTTATGAGAAATTCATGCCTGTTAAAAACAAAATTGTTCAGATCGATGAAAGTCCGGAACGTTTAGGCAGAAGGGCTAAGTTGGAATTGGGTCTTGCAGGTGATGTGAAAGAAACGATTAAGGCATTATTACCTTTGCTAAAAGAAAAGACCGACGTTAATTTCCTGAACCAACAATTGGAGTTTTATGAAAAAGTAAAAGAAAACCAATTGATTTATGTGAAAGATCGAGGAACGGAAAATGCCATTCAGCCGGAATTTGTAGCGCATACTTTAGATCAGTTGGCTAAAAATAATGCCATTTTCACGGTGGATACGGGGATGTGTTGTGTTTGGGGCGCGAGATATATTACCGGAACCGGAGATCGTAAAATGCTGGGATCATTCAATCACGGATCGATGGCGAATGCAATGCCGATGGCGATTGGCGCTTCGTTAGCACATCCAGACCGACAGGTGATTGCGATGTGCGGCGACGGTGGATTGTCGATGTTGTTAGGAGATATGGCAACTATTTTTCAGTATAAATTACCTGTAAAGCTGATTGTTTTCAACAACAGAGCATTGGGAATGGTAAAATTAGAAATGGAAGTAGGCGGAATGCCCGATAATGAAACCGATATGATTAACCCTGATTTTGCCATGATCGCACAGGCAATGGGGTATACCGGAAAAAATGTTCACCATCCTGATGATGTTGAAAGTTCAATTAAAGAATGTTTGGAGCATAACGGACCTTATTTGTTAAATATTTTCACGAATCCAAACGCATTGGCTTTACCTCCGAAAATTGAATTCGATCAGGTATTGGGAATGACGAAATCTATGGCGCAATTAATGCTTGGCGGAAAAATGGAAGAAGCATTAGATACAGTAAAAACAAACTATAAACATATTAAAGATTTGCTATAATGAATGCATCTTTGAAGAAATTCTACGTTATCGCTTGGGTTTTCGGGCTTGTTTTCTATTTTTTAGATTATGTGATCCGATCGGCACCGGCGGTAATGATTCCTGAACTGGTCAATAATTTTAATACGACCGAACTGAAACTGATCAGCATGGTCGGAACCTATTATTACACCTATTCTACCTGCAGTTTGATTGCGGGAATTGCGTTAGACAAATTTGGTGGCAAAAGATCACTTTTTGTAGGAACGCTGATTTTAGGAATCGGGTGTCTGTT
Source organism: Chryseobacterium sp. GM_Chr_2 (assembly GCF_026540445.1). Lineage (NCBI taxonomy): Bacteria > Pseudomonadati > Bacteroidota > Flavobacteriia > Flavobacteriales > Weeksellaceae > Chryseobacterium > Chryseobacterium sp. GM_Chr_2. Next base: position 212,259 of record NZ_JALNUD010000006.1, on the reverse strand, counting down.
ATTTTTAATTTCAAGTCAGGTTGCAGGAGTTTCCGGAAGATTGTTGCAGGGCGCGGGTTGTGCTTTTGCTTTTCCGGGATGTGTGTATCTGGCAAGTAAAGGTTTTTCTTCAAAGTCATTGGCTACAGCAATTGGTTTTACGCAATGTATCGGAATGTTGGGCGGAACGGCCGGGCAATTTGTGGTTGGACCTTGGGTGGAACAAGGGGTAAATATTGATACTTTTTGGCTTTGGTCAGGAATTGCAACCATTATCACTGCTTTCGGATTGTTTTTCGTTATTCCTAAAGAGAAAAAAGCAGAAGAATCTACAAAAACAGGAGCAAAACCTATGGGTTATTTAGAGCCTTATAAAATTGTTTTTAAAAATCCTCAATCATGGCTTTGCGGAATTATTTCCGGGCTTTTGTTTGCACCAACAACGATATTTGCGATGACCTGGGCGGTTGCTTTTTTTGAAAAAGATAAGCAATTTGTCTTTCATGATGCTGCCATTACAAGTGCAATGGTCGCGTTTGGTTGGGTATTTGGCTGTCCGTTATTAGGCTTTATTACTGATAAAATAGGTCGCAGAAAACCAGTTTTGGTTGCTGGAGCTGTGGTGATGATCTTAAGCTTATTACAGTTAATCTATCTTCCGGAATTATATCCTGCGAAGATCAGTATGTTTATTCTTGGTCTTGGATCCGGAGCGGCGATGATTCCTTATTCTGTTATTAAAGAAGCGAATCCTGATTTTGTAAAAGGAAGCGCGACAGGAGCTATCAATTTCATCACATTCGGCGTTACGACTTTACTAAGCCCGGTTTTCAGCCGATGGTTTGGGAAAAGTTTAGGAGATTCTGCAGGAGATTTACACTTTCAGCATTCCATTTTATTTTGGATTTGTGGAATTGTTTTAGCGATCATTGTTTCATTGATGTTGAAAGAAACGGGAAGTAAGGCTCAGGCAGCTTAATAGAGTCAATTTATCATAAAAATATTTTACAGGAAACTTCGCTTTTAAGTGGAGTTTCTTTCTTTTTTTTGGCGTAATTTTGGCTCCTGATAAACTATCAATTGAAAAAATTATACTATGAAAGCAATAGCATTATTTATAGGACTTTTTGCAGCAAATTTAGCATTTGCGCAGACAGATTTGGAAGACAGGGATGAATCTTTTATCGTAGAAAATAACAAGAATCTTTTAAAAATAGATATTAAAGAGCCTTTTTTGCAGATTGCAGCAAAAAACTGTACAGATTTCAAACCCGCAGCATATGAAGGCGGAGCGGCTACTTATAAAGAGGTTCTAAGAAAATATATGTATACTTATCTCAACTCAGATTTCTATACATTAACGGGTGATTTTACTTTTACACTAACGATTGATGCAACAGGAAAAGTGATTGATGTAATGGGCGATCCAAAAGTATTGAACAGTGAAGTTTTCTTCGATGATATGCAATATGTTGTGAGAAGAATTAAGAAAAACTGGTCTCCGGCAACGTGTAACGGCCAACCGATAAAATCTGAAATGAAGCTGAGGATGAATTTCTCTTCCATGTCAGCTGATATGTAAAAATTTATGAAAAAAACTATAATAACCTTACTTTTATTCTTTATCGGTTTTAAAGGATATTCTCAGGAAACTCAATCTCAAAATCAAATTCAAAAAGAAAATATAAATTCGCAAACGGCAGAATTTCCTGGTGGGGATTCTGCTTTCGCGAATGAATTTCTCAAAATGGTTCATGCCTACATCGATCTGCAAAAATATGCAGTGAATGGGCAGTTTGTTTTCGTTTTTGATGTAAATCCAGATGGAAAAGTTAGCAATCTTGATGTTTTGCCCAAAGTAAAAGACAGCGAAATGTTCATTGATGATATGAAATTTGCTATCAAAAAAGTGAAAAAGAAATGGAAGCCAGCCATGAAAGATGGTAAAGCTGTGGTTTCTAAAAAAGTTATTAAAATCAATTTTACATCAGATCATTTTGACCATGGAGATTAAGAAATTATTATTGTTATTTTTTTTTATAGCCAGTTTACAGTTTAGATCTCAAATTTTAGATGAATATCCATCAGGACAAAGTTTTTATAAAGGAGGTAATGCTACTTTTTATAAAGAAGTTCATGATTATCTTGTGAGTAATAATTTTACTGAGTGTGATGAAAATGAGATCTATCAACCACGGATTATTGTAACAAAAGATGCAGGAATAAAGATTATAAAAGATAATGATACTGCAAATATAACTGCTAACAAATGTGCATATAACTTATCATTAAATATTCTTAAAAATCTTAAAAATTGGCAACCAGCTGTTGTTAAAGAAAATAAAATAGCTTCTATTACCGAATTTATTATTTGTCCTAAAGATTTAATGAGTAATTACAAGGCAAATTATAACGCGTATAACTTTGTGATTTCTGCAAAATATCCGAAAGGGAAATCTGTCTTTGAAAAAGATTTTCATGATAATTTTATGAGCTTATTTGCTGATTTTGGAATTCAAGGTAAAATTAATCTTGAGTTTTATATAAATAAAGAAGGAAAAATTGCAGATGCTAGAATTTTTCCTGAAATTGATGATAGAAGTTTTAATATTTCGTTTATGAGAACTCTATCGAGATTAAAAAAAACTTGGCAGCCCGCATTATATAAGAATATTCCGATCAAACAGAGAATTTCATTTCCAATGAATTTTTCCGTAACATATTATGAAAGATAGCCCTGCCATTCTGTCTCAATATTTTGTATCTTTGCAAATTCAATAAGTTCAAAGTTTATGATTTTGAGTTCAAAGTGATATGCAATAAACCCTAAATTTTAGGCTTTAAACCTTAAAAAAGACTATCGTGCAAGAAAAATATATAGACGAAACCAAGCAAGGAGAGGCTTTTGCAATTGCAGAAAGACCTGAAAACTCTAAAAAATTATTTTTAGAAAGCTATGGTTGTCAAATGAATTTCTCGGATTCCGAAATCGTTGCTTCTATCCTTAATGAACAGGGATACAATACAACAATGAAGGTTGAAGAAGCAGATCTTATCCTTTTAAATACCTGTTCAATCCGTGAAAAAGCGGAACAAACCGTAAGAATGCGTCTTTCTCAGTTTAAAAATCTAAAGAAAGAAAAGCCGAATATGACGGTGGGTGTTCTCGGATGTATGGCAGAAAGGCTGAAAACAAAATTTTTAGAGGAAGAACAATTGGTCGACCTTGTAGTTGGTCCCGATGCTTACAGAGATTTACCAAATCTTTTAAAAGAAACTGAAGATGGAAGAGATGCCATTAACGTAATTCTTTCCAAAGAAGAGACTTATGCAGACATTAACCCCGTTCGTTTGGGCGGAAATGGGGTAACTGCTTATGTTACAATCACTAGAGGTTGCGATAATATGTGTACGTTCTGTGTGGTTCCGTTTACAAGAGGTAGAGAAAGAAGCCGCGATCCGCATTCTATTTTGGATGAATGTAAAGATCTTTGGAACAGCGGTTATAAAGAAATTACATTGTTGGGTCAAAACGTAGATTCTTACCTTTGGTATGGTGGCGGACCGAAAAAAGATTTTGCCAAAGCTTCTGAAATGCAAAAGGCTACTGCTGTTAATTTTGCTCACTTGCTTGATTTGGTGGCTAAAGCTGTTCCGGAAATGAGAATCAGATTCTCAACTTCAAACCCTCAGGATATGAGTCTTGATGTTTTCAAGATGATGGCAAAGCACGAAAATATTTGTAAATACGTTCATTTACCGGTTCAGAGCGGAAGCAATAATATGCTTGAAGCCATGAACAGACAACATACGCGTGAAGAATATTTAGATTTAATTAAAAAAGCTAAAGAAATTGTTCCGGAAGTTGCATTTTCTCAGGATATGATCGTTGGTTTCTGCAGCGAATCTGAAGAAGATCATCAGGATACTTTAAGTCTGATGAAAGAAGTGGAATATGACTACGGTTATATGTTCGCGTATTCAGAAAGACCGGGAACACCTGCTCACAAGAAAATGGAAGACAATATTCCGGCAGACGTAAAACAAAGACGTTTGGCTGAGGTTATTGCTTTGCAAGGCGAATTGTCAAGAAAAAGAATGGCAGGTTATGTAGGAAGAGTTCACCAGATTTTAATTGAAGGAATTTCCAAGAAGAATAAAAATCAGTGGAAAGGTAGAAACTCTCAGAATGCCGTTTGCGTTTTCGATATGGCAGAAGGTCAAAAAATTGGTGACATTGTGAACGTTTTTGTTTATGATAACACGCAAGGCACGCTTTTAGGGAGAATTGCGGAATAACAATCGAACCGAAAAATAAAAAATTAAGTAAATTATTATCAATATTAACCTATAAAAAAGACAATGGAAAAATTTCAAAAATATTGCCTTAGTGTTTTATTGGTAATAATTTATAACAATATCTCGGCGCAAGTAACCAACGGAGTCATTGAAAATGAAGACTGTAGGAAGATTTGCGAGATTTATAGCCAGTTTTTTGAATCTCAGCATAGTGATTCTCAAATTTATTTTACTAAAAAGAAAACAGCTTATCAGGCTTTAAATCAAAAGGATAAAGCAATTGAAGTTGTCGGGAAAATTCTTCCTGAAATTCAGCATAATTTAGGATTTAATAATTCGGATATTGGCTTGGCTTATTCCGAAAGGCAAAAACATGATTTGTCGTTATTAAATTTTGAAAAACAAAGCAAAGATTATAATTTTACTGATAGCACATATTTAAAAGATAAAGTTTCGAAGATAAGAAACAAAGATTATTTAGATTTTAAGAGTTAATTCTTAAAAAATAAGATGAAAATATCATTCATCGTATCACTAAAATGAATCTGCAATTCATTGATTAATTGTAGATTAAATTTAAATCAATAATCTAAAAATTTACTTATGAGCAACGAGCTACAAAATATAAAAAACCGTTTTGGTATCATTGGGAACTTTCCGGCTTTAAACAGAGCTTTGGAAAAATCTATTCAGGTAGCACCCACCGATATTTCCGTTTTAGTCATTGGAGAAAGTGGTGTGGGGAAAGAATTTATTCCAAAAATCATTCATTCAGAATCGAAAAGAAAACATCAGCCGTATATTGTCGTTAACTGTGGAGCAATTCCTGAGGGAACGATAGATTCCGAATTATTCGGGCACGAAAAAGGAGCCTTTACCGGTGCTACAACAACTAGAAAAGGTTATTTTGAAGTTGCTGACGGCGGAACAATTTTCCTTGATGAGGTTGGTGAACTTCCTTTGCAGACGCAGGTTCGTTTGTTAAGGGTTTTGGAAAGCGGTGAATTTATGAAAGTGGGTTCTTCTCAGGTTCAGAAAACGAATGTGAGAATTGTGGCGGCTACGAATGTGAATATGATGAAGGCAATTCATGACGGAAGATTCCGTGAAGATTTGTATTATCGTTTAAATACGGTTCAGATCGATATGCCTGCTTTAAGAGAAAGAAAAGGAGATATCCATTTGTTATTCAGGAAGTTTGCAATCGACTTTGCTGAAAAATACAGAATGCCTGAGCTGGAATTGGAACCAAGCGCTGTTCATTATGTTGAAAATTATTCTTTCCCCGGAAATGTTCGTCAGTTGAGAAATCTGGTTGAGCAAATGACGGTTGTAGAAAGAGACAGACACGTAACGGTGGAAAAACTGGCAGAGTACATTCCCATGGAAACACATCTTCCGATGGTGGTGAATACGCCAAATACCCAAAAACAAAACGATTTCGGCAGCGAAAGAGAAATTATGTACAAGATTCTCTTCGATATGCGAAATGATATAAATGATTTAAAATCCTTAACTTCGGAATTAATAAAAAATCGCGGAGCGGGAGATTTGAGCAATCAGGAAAAAAATCTGATCAACAGAATTTATACTCCTGAAACGCAACAGCCTATAAGCCAGAATTCTTTATTGTATTTTGAAAACGGAAATAATACGCCTGTCGTTCAAAATTCAACGATTATGGCTTCGCCGGAAGAAAGCTATGAAGACATCGAAGATATTGAAATTGAGGAAAATAAGCCTGAATCTTTATCTCTTCAAAACAACGAAAAAGACCTGATTGTAAAAGCTTTAGAAAAGCATAAAGGAAGGAGAAACAAAGCGGCAGACGAATTAGGAATTTCACAAAGAACATTATACAGAAAAATAAAACAATATAACTTAGAAGACTGATAATTAAAATAATACATAAATGACGGAACTGAACGCGAAACCGATTAATTTTAAATTTGGAGAATACCTGAGCAACGGATTTGAATTTCTGAAGAATAACTTTGGAAATCTTTTGCTGGCTGTTATTTTTTGCTTTATTATGGCATTTATTCCCCTTTGCGGAATGCTGGGAATGGGAAATTTATATAAATATTGCCGAAAGCTAAGAAAAGGACAGAATACAGGGCCCGGAGAAATTTTTAATTTTGATGATTTCATGCCTTATTTGATGTTGCAGCTGATTATTTTTGGTGGTATGCTTTTACTTTTTATTCCACTATTTTTTATCACGCTTCTTACACGAATTGGTGGTGATGATTCTGCGGTAGGTCCAGTGATGGTCGTTGTTTGTATGATCGTTTTTTATATAGCTTTATTTTATGTCATTTTCAGAGGATTTTATATTCCGGCTCTTATTTCATTAGGAGAAGTAAAAGACATTAAAAAAGCTTGGAATATGTCTAAAGTAATGACAAAAGGCAACTTCTGGTCTATTCTAGGTTTTGCAATTGTTGTGGGAATACTTTCTCAATTGGGAATTTTAGCCTGCGGAATAGGTATTTTATTTACTTTACCGTTGAATTATACAGCCAATTATTTTGCTTTTGAGGATGCAATGCAGCAGATTGAGCATGACGAAATAAAAGAAATCGGAGTAAAAAATGAATATTAAATTAAGTCAAATTAAAACAAATCAGCCTAAATTTACATGGCTTTTGTTTATCTGTTTAGGATTTTTACAGTCTTGCTACAGTTTTACAGGTTCGTCTTTAACGGATGAAAAAACTGTGCAGATCAATGAATTTCCGAATAATGCAGCGTTGGTAAATCCGGCGTTGGCGCAACAGTTCTCAACAGATATTCAGAACCGTTTTTTACAGAGAACAACCTTAAAAGGAACCAAAGAAAATCCTGATATTCTGATTGAAGGTGAAATTACAGATTATTCCATTTCGCCTACAACCATCAGTTCTACAACAACGAGTAACAACGTTGGTGGGGTAGTTCAAGAATCACAGAATAAGCTGACGATCACGGTGAAAGTACATTATGAAAATAAAATACACCCTGATTCCAGCTTTGACAGAACGTATTCAGACGAAGCCGTTTTCAACAGTAGCTTGTCGCAATCTGATATTGAGGCATCTCAGGTGAAAATTGTGACGGACAGAATTATTAATAAAATATTTAACGATATTGTAGCCAATTGGTAAGATGAATCCCAGAGTTTTAGAATTATTAAAGAACCCGAAGCACATTCAGTCAGAAGATCTAGGTCTTTTGAAAGAAGAGATCAATTCTTTTCCCTATATCCAGAATATCAGGGCACTGCATTTGTATGGAGTTCACCTTTTTGATAAAGAAAATTACCAGAAAGAGCTTTCAACGACAGCAGCTTATACTACCGATAAAAAGATTCTGTATCAGTTAATTAACGGTAAAATTCAACAAAAAGAAAAGCCGAAACCTGAGGTCGTTGTGAAGGTTGAAAAAGTTGAAGAACAAAAGGAGGGAGTTGTAAAAAATAACTTCCAATATGTTTATAAAAGCAGCAATTTTCCTCTAAAAAGAGAAGATAAAGTTCAACAAATAGAACTAAATCAGGAGGATTTAAATCAAAATTTATCAATTCCTGTTGAGCCGGAAGCTGTCATCGCAGAACCTGAAAATCTTGAAATTGTTGAAGATCAGGAATCTTGTGAAATTCAGACATCTGAAGTTGATGCAAATTATATTTACGTAAACGGCGAAAGAAACAGAATTCTTTTTGAAGGCGAAGAAGATTTCATGAATGAAACACTTGCTGACGAAAATGCCGAATTTACGCCTGAAGTCATCATTAATGAAGATCATATTTCTTCAGAGAAAGTTAACGAAACTGTAAATGATGAAGAAAATATAAGTTTCCACGAAACAGAATCATTAAATCCTGAAACTGAGGTTGTAGAAAATGCCGAAGTTGAAAATCAGGAAACAATTGAAATTCAGGAAGAAACTGAAAAAGAAAATGTTGAAATTGATTCTGAATTAAATACCACTGAAGAAGAATCTGTTATTGAAGAAGAGGATCATTCAACAGAAGAAAAAGATACACAATTTACTTCGGAAACGATTATTCATGAAGAGGAAATTGCTTCAGATCATGCTGAAGAAACGATTGTTGAGGATGATTCTGAACTAAGTTTCCACGGGACGGATTCTTTCCTTCCAGAAATTAAGATTGAATCTGAACGAACAGAAACTCCAATAAAAGAGGAAGATATTATTCAACCAAATATCAATAAACATGAAGATGAAATGCGTCGTTTGATTGAAGAGGTTGAAAAGAAAATGAAGGAAACAAAATCAGTAGCTTCTGAAGCAAAAGAAGAAACTGAACCTGTTGGAAATCACGATATAAGCTTTGCTGAAACTCAAAGTTTTGAGGTTAAACATGAAGAGGCAAAAGAAGAAAATCTTGTTGCTGAAATAGTTGAATCTATTGAAAAAAAGGAGCAATCTTCAGAACAAATTGAAGAAACAATTAATGAAAATGAAGCGGTTTCAGAAGTTGAAGAAATAAAATCTGCATGGAAACCAATGAGTTTTGAATCTCATGTTCCTGATTCTTTATTGTCTAAAAACCAACAGGTTGAAGTGCCTAAAACTGAGCCTGTAATTGTTGAAACTCCAAAAGTAGAGGAAATTAAAGATGAAGTAAAAACGGAAGAAGTTTTACCCATCGTTGAAGATACTCCTGAATTAATTGAAGATCAAGCTGAAGAATTTAAAACTCCTGAAGAAGCTGTACAAGAAGAGAAGTCGTCTGATTCAAAGGAAGAAACTCCTGTAATGAATGTGTCGTTCTTTGGTTCTGATATTTCAAGCTGGAAACCTACTGAACCTATAAAAGAAGAAGTTAAGGAAGAAAAACCGGAAGAGATTAAAAAGGTTGTTGAAGAAAAGAAACTGCCTAATATTCTGGATAGCAATGTTCCCGGATTTATCAATACTTGGCAAAGTTGGTTGAAAATCGACAGACCGGAGGAAGAAGATAAACAAAAAACGCAGATTAAGACTAAAGCGATTGAGACTTTCATTGAAAATAATCCGAGAATCAGTCAGTTAAAAGATGAAAGCTCGTATGTTGTGAAAGAAAAAACCGGAGATATTTCACACTTAATGACGGAGACGCTAGCCAATTTATATACAGAACAAAAATTGTATACCAAAGCCATTAAAGCTTTTGAAATATTAATCAAAAAGCATCCTGAGAAAAAAGAGCATTTTGAAGCTAAAATTCAGGAAGTAAAAGATATAAGAACAAAAAATTAATAGAAGTCCCGGTTTTTGAATCGGGATTTTTTTATGGAGTGCTCGCTGCCGTTTTTCTATTTTTGAATTTTCTCCAGAGTTTTCTTCCGGCGACTAAAATAAAGATTACCAAAACAATAGCACAAATACCTGCAAAAATGGGCAAAGCCATCGCTAAAACCGCCATAATTCCTGCGCCTGCAGTTTCTGTGGTTCCGACGACTGAATTTCCCAATCCTCCCGTTGTAGCTGTGGAGGCTGCCCGAATTCCCGCAAACCCCGAGCTAATCGTCGCTGCGGTTCCTCCCCCGGCAATAAGTGCCAGAGCCCATTGAGGAAATGTTCCCAGATCTGCAAACTGACTGGCAAAAAGTACAGATCCCGCAATCGTTGCCAATGGAACTGATAAAGTGTCTAATAAATGATCCACAAAAGGAATGTAATAGGCCAAAACTTCCACGATGGTTGCAATTCCTGTGGTGATTAGCGTGGGAAGCCCTGAAAGCCATTCAAAGTGTTCATTCATAGGAATCCAGCCCATAAAGGAAGCTAAACTTACGGCAAACATTGGCAGGAATACCCGAAATCCTGTGGCTGCAGCCAATCCGATTCCAATAAACGCGCTTAAGACGTAAGGTAAATAGGGAACTTGGTCTAACATTTTAATTTTCAGATTAATTGTTTTCCCTAAAGTTACAAAATCTAAGTAATAAAGTTTGGAACAATTGATGGTGAAATTTCCCAACTTTACTTTCCTCAAATTTTAAATTATTATGAACCCCCTTTAGTTAAACCATTAAGATTTCTGTTAAGAAGTTTAGGAAATTAAGATAAGATCAAATTTAGAGAAAAATCAATTTGATTTTTCCTTAACTAAGCTTAACCACTTAAATGTTCTTAATGGTTCAAAAAACGAATAATAAAAAAGATTAATTTCAGATAAAGAAACTAAGATTTTTTCTGATGCTGAGCCTGACAAAGTTTGATGAATTGTGCTTCAACATCCTGAAATTTCTGAGGTAATTCCGGGGAAACCCAAAATAGCATGGCTGCTGTTTTTTCGCCAAAAGCTTCTTTGAAAAGTTCTTTGTTTAAACGGTAACATTCACGCAAAAGTCTTTTGATACGATTTCGGTGAACCGCTTTTTTGAAATATTTTTTAGAAACCGAAACTGCAAATTTATTACTTTCAACAGGCGCTGAAGGCTTATCTTTTAGCACAATAATTCTCAAATTCCCATTCGTTTTCCATTTGCCTTTTTCGAAAAGCAAAGAGATCTCGGTATTTTTTTTGAGTTTTTCGGCTCTGGGATATTTGAAATTTGTCATTTACGGACTGTAAATATAGGGGAAATTTTCTTGTTTTTTGATTTTAATAGAGATGCTTCGACTTCGCTCAGCATGACACCGCTACAATTTTACCGCTAAAATAAGACAGTAGATATTAGAATTGTCAAGCTAAGCGAAGTCAAAGCATATTTAAGAATAATAGAAAAAAATTAATCTTTTTTCAATAAATAATTAATCACTTCCGAAGCAGTGTACAGCCCGAAAATAGCAGGCATATAACTTATGGTTCCGTAGAAAGATCTTTTATAATTGGTTCCGTCGGTCATTTTCAGGCTTTCTTCATCCTGAATATCATTTGCAAAAACACAACGAACGCCTCTGTCTATTTTCTCTTTTTTCAGCCTTTTTCTTACCTGTCTTGCAAGGCGGCAATGTTCCGTTTTGCTGATGTCTCGCACCATTACTTTACTCGGATCAGTTTTTCCGCCTGCGCCCATAGAGCTCACGATTTTTATTTTTCTTCTTTTAGCTGCAATAATTAATGTAAGTTTCGGAGTCACGCTGTCGATACAATCCAAAATATAATCGAATTTTGCGGAATCTAAGACTTCATCCATTCTTTCAGGGTTCAGGAACTCATTGATTTTCGTTAAATTAAGATCCGGGTTAATGTCTAAAAGTCTTTCCGCAACCACTTCTACTTTGTGTTTTCCAACGGTAGATCGTAAAGCGGGTAATTGTCTGTTAATGTTGGTGATATCTACGGTGTCACCATCTACGATTGTCATGTTTCCAACGCCTGCTCTTGCCAAAAATTCAGCAGCAAAAGAGCCAACTCCGCCCAATCCTACAACCAGAACTGTTGCTTTGTTCAACTTTTCCAAACCTTCTTCTTTTACGAGAAGTTCTGTTCTTTCCAACCAATATTTATCCATTTTTTATCGTCTCTAAATTTTCTACAATTTGTTTGTTTAAATTTTCCAGGGAAATCTCTTTAATTTCCGAAACTTTCAGATATAATTCTTCGATATTGAAATCGTCATTATCGGTTTCTAAAAAGATTTTATTTAAAGGAGTAATTTTCAAAGTATTTTGCAAAGATAAATTATACAAAACGGCTTTTCCAAAACTCAGATAAAAATTATTTTTAAGCAAATCGTCGGCAATGCTTTGTTTTTTATTAAAACCATGAATGATCATGGGTTGTTTAGCATATTTTTTTAAAGAAATTACTTCATAAAATTTCCGTACACAATGAACAATGATTGGTTTTTTGATCTCGTTGGCGAATTTTATTTGTCTTAAAAAAACTTCTTCTTGCGTTTTCTGATCTGTTTCAGCAAAAGAATCCAAGCCGCATTCTCCAATGGCAAAACAGTTTTTAGTGATGTTTGATTCAAGGCAATTGAATTGATTTTCAATATGATGAATGTCTATTTCTTTCGGATGAATACCAATTGAATAAGGGAAATCCGGCGGAACTGTTTCAATATTAATATTATAAATTCCGTTGCTGATGTTTTTCTTATGATGGTGAAAATCAAAAAATTCCATGGTCAAAAATACTATTTATTTAGATTTAATGTAAATTTCTTAAACGAACGTTTATAAATGTGTTAAAAATTTCTTAACTTTACCTGAAAGCCACATTTCATGAGAAAAAAATTTACAGAAAAACAAATCCACATATTAGACATCGCCGAAGAGCTGATTGCGAAAAAAGGATATGAAGGAACGTCGGTGAGGGATATTTGTTCGAAAGCAAATATTAATGTTGCTATGATCTCTTATTATTTTGGGTCGAAGGAAAAAATGATGTCTTATCTTTATCAGTACCGTGTGCTGAAAACGAGAGAGAATTTTTCTGAATTTGCAGATACTATAAAAGACGGGAAGCCGGAAATGCAAATGAAGGAAATTATTAAATATATTGTTTCTCAGTTATTTAAATACAATTATTTCCACGGTTTTGTTACTCAGGAGCTTCGTCATACCGAAAACCTGAAAGATGAACTGCTGGATTTCTATCAATTATTTGTAAAAAAGCTGGATGATGTCATTAAAAAAGGAGTGGCATCGGGTGTTTTTACTTATACTCCAAGACCGGAAGATATTTTAACAACGATTATTGGCTCTACTTTATTTGTGATCAGGAATAAAAATTTTTATGAATTGTATGTTCCGAGCAAAAATGAAGAATCTTATGCCAAAGAAGCCGAAAAAAAAGTAAGAATGAATCTTTTAATGAGCGTTTTTGCAATTTTGGGATACGCTGCGGACTAAAATTACGTTAAATATTCATAAAAAAAAATCTATTGACAAAAAAGTTATATTTTTGCAAATTAATAGATCGGTTATATAATCCGAAAACTGTTGAATTTTTTATATGAAAAAATATATTTTAGGTCTTTTTGCTGTAGCTGTAGTGTCATCATGTATTAGTCAGCAAGATAAAGCAATGAAAAGTGCTGACAAAGCGTACATCCTGAAAGTAGCCAATGAAAACTTCGCTAAAAAGAAATGGAAAAATGCTTTGGCATTGTACGACAGACTTGCGAATCTTGTTGCCGGAACAGATGATTTCCCAAATGTTGCCTATAATACGGCTTCTGCTAACTATTATGACAAGAGTTATAAATTGGCGGGGCATCAGTTTAAAAACTTTTCGATCAACTTTCCGAAAGATCCAAGAGCTGAAGAAGCTGCCTATTTATCAGCATTATGCTACTATGAAGGTTCAATGGATTATAATTTGGATCAGTCGAGTACAGAATTGGCAATTAATGAATTGCAGAATTTCCTGAACGAATATCCGGCGTCTGAAAGATCTAAGAATATCAACACGATGATTGATGAATTGTCTTACAAGCTTGAATTTAAAGCTTTTGAAAATGCAAGACAATATTTCAACATGGGTGAATATAAAGCTGCAAATACAGCGTTGGAAAATGTATTGAACGATTTCCCAAGTACAAAACTTCGTCCGAAAATCTATGGATATATCATGGATTCTCGTTATCAGCTTGCCGCAAAATCTATTTATGATTTGAAAGACGAGCGTATTGAAAGTGCTTTGGCATTTACAAGACAGGTTGAAAAAGATCTTCCGAATACAGAATATTCTAAAAAAGCTTTAGATCTAAGAAAAAAATTAGAAAAAGAAAAAGCGAATTTCGTTATTGTTAAAAAACAAACGGAAGAAAGAATTGCAACATTAACGGCAAAGCAGAAAAAAGAAGCAGATTTACTAGCATCAAAGCAAAAATCTGATGAGCAGGTGAAAAATCAAATCGATGCTGAGAAGAAGGCAATGCAGATCCAGAGGGATAGTGCAGCGCTTCAGACACCTCCGCCGGCAGCGACTTTCAAAATTCAAAGATAATTCGTAAATTTGCCAACTTAAAATAAATTAAATTTCTCAAAATGAGTGTAAAAGATACAAAAGCAGAAGTAAATACTATCACTTACGATAAGGATAAGATTGAAGATAAAGTAGGTTCAATCTATGAAGCTATTGTTATCATGGGAAAAAGAGCAGAGCAAATTAATGCTGAAATTCGTACTGAGCTTCACAATAAGCTAGACGAGTTTGCTGTTCACAATTCTACATTAGAAGAAGTTTTCGAAAACAGAGAGCAAATTGAGATCTCTAAGCACTACGAAAAACTTCCAAAACCAACTTCTATCGCAATTGAAGAGTGGTTGAATGAAGACGTTTACTTCAGAAAAACTGAAGACAGAAAATAAAATACAATATGTTTTTTATAGATGAGGGTCATAAAGGAGTTGTTTCTTTTATGACCTTTATCGTTCTATAAAGCCGCGTTCTGAGAAAAAATAAGTAATTTAGTATTCTAAAATTAAAACTACATGAGCGTTTCAGGGAAAAAGATTCTCATAGCTGTTTCCGGAGGTATTGCAGCCTATAAAATTCATTTTCTGATAAGAGATTTTATAAAAAGAGGGGCTGAAGTTCAGGTGATCATGACGCCCGATGCTGAAAACTTCGTTACCAAGCTTAGCTTATCAACATTATCTAAAAAACCTGTGTACTCAGATTTTTACAGTGATAACGGAACCTGGAATAGTCATGTGGAATTGGCGCTTTGGGCAGATGTAATTGTTATTGCTCCATGCACCGCAAATACATTGGCTAAAATGACGCACGGAATGTGTGATAATTTGGTCATTGCTACGTATATGTCTGCAAAATGCCCTGTTTTCATCGCTCCTGCAATGGATTTGGATATGTATCAACATCCTTCAACAAAGCAAAACTTAGAAATGGCTGAAGATTTCGGACATTTTATTATTCCTGCTGAAAGTGGCGAACTGGCGAGTGGGTTGGTTGGGCAAGGAAGAATGGCTGAGCCGGAAATGATTGCGAAAGCGATAGAAAATTTTTTTAATTCAAATGAAAATAAAAGCCTTGAAGGAAAAACGGTTTTGATTACTGCTGGACCAACGTATGAAGCAATTGATCCTGTGAGATTTATAGGAAATCATTCATCCGGAAAAATGGGCTTTTCATTAGCCGAAGAAGCTTCAAAAAGAGGTGCGAAAGTAATTTTAGTTTCGGGGCCGAGCTCTCAAAAAATTCATAGTGAAAACGTTGATTTACATAAGGTTACTTCAGCAAAAGAAATGCTCGACAAAGTATTTGAATTTTACGAGAATGTAGATATTGCGATTGCGAGTGCTGCCGTTGCGGATTATGCTCCTAAAGAAGTGGCGAAGGAAAAAATCAAAAAAAATGATGAAAATCTGACGATTGAATTGGTGAAAAATCCGGACATTCTGAAGACAATGGGTGAAAATAAAAAGCATCAGTTTTTAGTAGGTTTTGCCTTGGAAACTCAAAATGAAGAGGAAAATGCAAAGGGTAAACTGATAAAGAAAAATCTGGATATGATTGTTCTGAATTCTCTTCGTGACAGCGGCGCGGGTTTCAAGAATGATACTAATAAAATTAAAATATTCACCAAAACAGAGAAAACAGAGTTTAATTTAAAATCGAAGGATGAGGTGGCGAAAGATATTTTGGATTTCGTTGAAACTCAACTTTTAAAATAATTTTAATAAATTTCCGTTCTCAATTTTTAATAAGACAATGAAAAAAATTATAAGTTTATTTTTACTACTTTTCATATATACTACAAGTTTTTCTCAGGAATTGCTGGCTACCGTTCAGGTGAATTCTCAACAGGTGCAGGGTAGTAATACACAGGCTTTTAAAGCGCTGGAGAAAAGTCTCAAAGATTTTATCAATAATACAAGCTGGACGGGGAAGAGACTTCAGAATTTCGAAAAAGTAAAGTGTAATTTCGCAATTGTAATTGCAGAAAGAGATGCCAATAGGTTTAAGGGAAGTATTATTATTCAGGCGGTTCGTCCGGTTTTTAATACCAATTATGAGTCTCCTTTACTTAATCTTCAGGATCAAAGATTTTCTTTTGAATATATTGAAAATGAAAATCTTATATTTAATGAAAGACAGTTTTCCGGTAAAAACCTTATTGATGTAATCAGTTTTTATGTGTATGTGATTTTAGGGTATGATGCAGACAGTTTCCAATCAATGGGAGGAACTCAATGGTTCCAAAAAGCGCAGCAGATCGCACAAAACGGAGAGTCTCAAAACAATTACGAAGGCTGGAAGCAGGTAAACGAGCCTAGAAACAGATCTCAATTAATTCGAGAGATTATGAATCCAAATATGGCGCAATTGCGTTCTTCATATTATTCATATCATAGAGCGGGTTTAGATAATTTATTTAATCAGGATCAAGCACCAGGTAAAAAAGTTATTTTCGATGCTTTAATGCAGTTGAAAATGTATGAAAACTCTTTTGCACAGAATTATTTCCTCGATCTTTTTCTCGTAACGAAGGCTGATGAGATTTTTAATATCTTTAATTCTACCAACAACGGTGGAATCGATATTGCCAGTTTGAAACAGCTAATGATGCTGTTCTCTCCAAAAAATACAGACTCCAGATGGAGTAAATGGAAATAATTTTTTACGATTCTAAAGTTTTATATTTGCAATACCTAAAGTAATTTGCTTATCAATGCTATCGAGAATTTATATTAAAAATTTTGCATTAATTGATACTCTTGAAGTGTCACTAAACAATGGTTTACAGGTTATTACCGGTGAAACAGGAGCTGGGAAATCTATTATTCTTGGAGCACTGAGACTCATTTTGGGCGAAAGGGCAGACGTAAAATCTATTGCAAAATCGGAAGAGAAAAGCGTGGTAGAAACGGAATTTGCTTTAAATAATCAGTTCAAAAAATTCTTTATTGAGAATGATTTAGATTATGAACACCAAACCATCATCCGTAGAGAAATTTTACCTTCAGGAAAGTCGAGGGCATTTATAAATGATGTTCCGGTAACGCTTGATATTTTAAAAGAGCTTTCTTCGCAACTGATTGATATTCATTCTCAGTTTGAAACGTCTAATCTTTTTACTTCTGAATATCAGTTTAAAATAATCGATGGACTTTCAGAAAATAAAAAGCTGATTGAAGATTATCAGTTTGAATTTTCAGAATTTCAAAGTTTAAAAACTCAGCTTAAAAAATTGCAGACTCAACTTGCTGAAAGCAATAAGGAAAGTGATTATAAGCAGTTTTTACTGAACGAATTAACTGAACTGAATCTTGATGATGTAGATTATGAAGATCTTCAAAATCAGCTTTCTATTCAGGAAAATGCGGAGATGATCTCAGAAAATATCGGTCAGGTTTTGTCGAGATTTCATCAGGAAGAAATCGGGATTTTATCCTTTTTCCATGAAGCAAAAAATAAGCTTTCAAAAATTGCTGAAGTTTCCAATGGTTTTGTGGAGCTTGATGAAAGGCTTGAGCAGTCTTTTGTTGAATTGAAAGATATTATTTCGGAGCTTGAAAACGAGTCTGAAAAAATAGAGATCAATCCGGCGAATCTTTTGATTTTAACGGAACTTAATAATAAGCTCAACAGTTTGTTTATTAAACATAATGTTGCTGATATTAATGAATTGAAAGATCTCAGAGATCAATTATCAGGTGAACAAAAAGGAGCTTCTGAGCTGGAAGAATATATTGTTGAAATTCAGGAAAATATTGCTAAAAAAGAAAAGTCATTACAGATTTTAGCTGATAAACTGGCGCAAAACAGAAAAAAAAGTGTCCCTGTTTTCATTTCGAAAGCCGAAAAATTATTGAAGCAGTTAGGTCTTGAAAAAGCAAAAGTTGATATTGAATTACAGCATTCTGAAGAATTCAATTCTTTCGGAAAAGAAAATATTCAGCTGTTATTTCAGGCGAATTCAGGTTTTCCTTTAAGACCGATTCAAACGGCCATTTCAGGAGGTGAAAGATCCAGAGTCATGTTGGCAGTGAAAAAAATTATTGCTGAAAGTGACGATCTTCCAACTTTAATTTTGGATGAAATTGATACCGGTGTTTCAGGGAAAGTTGCCGAAGAAATCGGAAATCTGATGCGCGAAATGTCTAAAGATATGCAGCTGATTGTTATTTCTCACTTGGCCCAAGTTGCTGCAAAAGGGAATAATAACTATAAGGTTGTAAAACAGGATATTGCCGGAAAAACGCAGTCCAATATTGTTCCTTTAAGCGATGCAGAAAAGCTGAACGAGATTGCACAATTGCTTTCAGGAAGCAAAATTACCGAAGCAGCTTTGGCACAGGCGAAAGAGCTTATCGGATAAAATAAAAATTCATATTAAAATATATAGAAAGACTTCTGATTAGAGGTCTTTTTTTGTTTAAAGACTACATTTTTCATTAGAAAACTGTAACATATTTTACAAAATCATAACTAATGATTAAAACTGAGCTATGTTTGTAAAATTCTTACGTTTAGAGATCAAAAGTTTTTTTCGTGGTTCGTCGTTGGGGATGAATCTTGCCATGAAGATTTTCAGATTACTGGGAATTCTTTATTTTATGGCGTGTCTTGTGGGCGGAGCATTTGGCGCTTACTATTATATTCACAAAGAACTGAACTTAGATCCTTTGAAGATTGTTTCCCGATTTTTAATTATTGTCTGGCTTGCGGATCTTATTTTTAAATACATGATGCAGCAATTGCCGACGCAGAATATCAAGCCTTTTCTGACGATGAATATTTCGAAGAAAACGTTGGTTAATTATATGTTGATCAAAACTTTTCTGTCTCCTTTCAGCTGGCTGAATTCGCTTTTCTTTATCACTTTTTCAGTTATTGCTTTGTGGAATGGTTTCAGCTTTTTAGGAATATTGACTTGGTTTTTAGGTGTTTCTTTACTCTTTTACCTGAATAATTTTATCAATATTCTTCTGAATGAGAAAGAAAATATTGCCATCGGAATTGGAATTCTGATTGCAGGAATTGCTGCGTTGGGATATTATAATATCGTTCCTGTGCTTTCGTATGCCGAAACTTTCTTTTATAATTTCTATGAAAGGCCGTATTTTGTAGTGATCGCAATCAGCTTATTTTCTGGTTTATGGAAAATTTCATTTAATTCTATTTTTAAAGATTTTTATCTAGATCAAGGTTTAGAAGTCAAAAAAGAAGTCGGTAAAACGGAAAATATCGCTTTTCTGAATAAATATGGAGTGATCGGGACGTTTATCAACAACGATATTAAAATGCTGAGACGAAATAAAGTAACCAAAGGTATTTTAATCGGAAGTTTCTTTTTCTTGTTCTACGGAATGTTGATGTTTTCTTCCTCGGTTTATAAAACGCCGGCGATGATGATGTTTATGGGGCTTTTTGTAACGGGAGGCTTTCAGTTTTTATTTGGGCAAAGAGTTCCTGCATTTGATAGCTCGTATTATCCTTTAATGATGACTTTGAATGTTCCTTATAAAGAATACATCAAGGCAAAATGGTGGCTGATGAATATTGTAACTGCGGTTTCCATTGTGTTGGCGCTGTGCTATGCTTATTTCGGATGGGAAATTTATTTAACATTTCTTGCTGCCGGAATTTATAATATCGGAGTTAATTCACAATTTACCTTATGGTCGGGTGCTTACAATAAAATGCAGATCGATCTTAATTCTAAAGAAAAAAGATTCGGACAAAAAAATAGTTTCAATTTAAAATCTTTACTTCTACTCATTCCTAAAATGCTTTTACCGATGGCAGTTTTTGCCGGTGCTAAATATTTCTTCGGAATCACAGCCAGTGTTGTAAGTATAGCAATTATTGGTTTGATAGGATTTTTATTGAGAGAGAAAATTTTCGACATTATTGTAAAACACTATAAAGTGGAAAAATATAGTACCATAGACGCATTTAAAAATAAAGCTTAATATCATGATCACAATACAAAATTTATCTAAAACATACGGAAATGCTACCGTTTTAAATATAGAAAACCTTGAAATTCCTAAAGGAGAAACTTTCGGACTGGTGGGAAATAACGGAGCCGGAAAAACAACGCTTTTTAGTCTAATGCTCGATCTTATCCAACCAACAACAGGTTTCGTAAGTGTTGATGGAATTAAAGTAAACGAATCTGAAGCCTGGAAAAGTAAAGTTTCAGCGTTTGTAGACGATACATTTTTGATAGGCTATCTTACGCCGGAAGAATATTTTTACTTTATCGGTGAGCTGAGAGGTCAGAACAAAGCTTCGGTAGACGAATTTCTAAATCAGTTTCATGATCTCTTCAGTGGTGAAATTTTAAATTCAGGAAAATATATCCGTGATCTTTCAAAAGGAAATCAGAAAAAAGTAGGGATCGTAGGTGCGATAATCGGAAATCCTGAAATTATAATTCTTGATGAACCTTTTGCCAATCTCGATCCTTCAACGCAAATTAAATTAAAGAATCTAATTAAAGAATTATCAAAACAGGAAGGTGTTACTTTCCTTATTTCCAGTCATGATCTTTCGCATACAACGGAAGTCTGCAACCGAATTGTTGTAGTGAATAAAGGAAAATTGGTAAAAGATATTCAAACCAATCCGGAAACGTTGAAAGACTTAGAGCAATATTTTGCAGATCAGGTTTCATCACCAGCATTAAGTTAAATATAAAAGGTCAGAGAAAATTCTCCGACCTTTCTTTTTTGAAATCTTTTATCAACTATTTATACATTTTAGCTCAATCCGCCGTCGCACATATCTACAGGAATAAGGCAAGCCGTTCCGTTACAGGGATTTCCACCCGGCGGAGGTGTAATACAGCAGGCATGGTAGCCATTCCATTGTACATGGATCAGGTTTCCGGGGCAAGTGTGTCCTCCTAAAACTTCTTTTAAATTCTGTCTCTTGATTTTCTTTAAATTTTTCATAGTAATTTGTTATAATGATTTGTATTTATATCACTAATTTATGAAAAAAAATAATTCGAAAATGATTTTATTTAAAAAATTGTATTTCAATCAATTATAAAAAACAAAAACCTCAGATTTCTCTAAGGTTTTATTCATTTATTTTCTCTGAAAAATTGGGGTCAGAAGTTGATATTTATATTCATCCCGCTTCTAGCCTCCCTCTTCCAGCCATTACATTATTTCAAACTTCCCACCATATCTTCAGGTTTTACCCACTCGTCAAATTGTTCAGCAGTTAAAAGTCCAAGATTTATAGCTTCTTCTTTCAATGTTGTACCATTTTTGTGAGCAGTTTTTGCAATTTTTGCAGCATTTTCATAACCGATATGGGTGTTCAAAGCCGTTACTAACATCAAAGATTTGTCAACCAGTTCTTTGATTCTTTCATGATTCGGCTCGATTCCAACCGCACAATGATCATTAAATGAAATACAGGCATCAGCAATCAACTGAGCAGATTGCAAGAAATTGTACGCCATGACAGGTTTGAAAACATTCAGTTCGTAATTTCCCTGAGTTCCTGCGAACGAAATTGTTGTATCATTTCCTAAAACCTGTGCGCAAACCATCGTCATGGCTTCGTTTTGGGTAGGATTTACTTTTCCAGGCATAATCGAAGAACCTGGCTCATTTTCAGGAATATGAATTTCCCCGATTCCTGAACGTGGTCCAGAAGCCAATAATCTCACATCCTGAGCAATTTTGTATAATGAAACGGCTAATTGCTTTAAAGCGCCGTGAGATTCAACAATCGCGTCGTGAGCAGCCAAAGCTTCAAATTTATTTTCTGCCGTCACAAAAGGAAGATTCGTGAATTTTGAAATATACTCAGCCACTTTTACATCGTAACCTTGCGGAGTATTCAAGCCTGTTCCAACCGCAGTTCCTCCCAAAGCCAATTCTGAAAGGTGAGGTAAAGTGTTTTTCAACGCTTTAATTCCATAATTCAATTGAGCGACATATCCTGAAAACTCCTGCCCTAAAGTTAGTGGAGTTGCATCCATCAAATGCGTTCTTCCGATTTTTACAATATCTTTAAATGCTTCTGATTTTTCTTTTAATGTATCTCTTAATTTTTCCACTGCTGGAATTGTCGTTTCCACCACTTTTTTATACGCTGCAATGTGCATTGCGGTTGGATACGTATCATTCGAAGATTGAGATTTATTCACATCATCATTCGGATGAACTTCAGTTTTATCACCTAAGTTTCCTCCCGCATTTACGTGTGAACGATTGGCAATAACTTCATTTACGTTCATGTTTGATTGCGTTCCCGAACCGGTTTGCCAAATGACCAAAGGAAACTGATCGTTCAATTTTCCTTCTAAGATTTCATCACACACTTTTGCGATCATATCTCTTTTTTCAGCAGGAAGAACTCCCAAATCAGTGTTGGTGAATGCTGCCGCTTTTTTTAAATAGGCAAAAGCTTCAATAATTTCGTGTGGCATAGAGCCTTCCGGACCGATTTTGAAATTGTTTCTCGAACGTTCTGTTTGTGCTCCCCAAAACTTATCTGCAGGAACCTGCACTTCACCCATGGTGTCTTTTTCTATTCTGTAATTCATTGTGAAATTTATTTTAAAGGTTTATGCTAAGTTTAAGGTGAATTTTAACCTCAATCTCAACCTTAGCCTTAATTGTTAAAGTTACTCAATAATGAAAACTCTCGCAATTTATAATCATTATAAATATCAATCTAAATCACTGATTTTGCTCATGTTTTTTTGCGTAAGCCGTATTTTTGCATCGAAAAAATTAAAAGTAGAATGGAATTTAGATATCAGGATCCGTATCCGATCACGAAAGATGATACGGTGTATAAGAAATTGACTTCAGAGTATGTGAAAGTTGAAAAATTGGGAGACAGAGAAATTTTAACCGTAGATCCGAAAGGTCTTGAACTTCTTGCAGAAGAGGCGATGGCGGATGTTTCTTTTATGCTTCGTTCTTCGCACCTTGAAAGTTTGAGAAGAATTATCGACGATCCTGAAGCGACAGATAACGACAGATTCGTTGCTTATAATTTATTGCAAAATGCTGCAGTGGCTGCGGAAGGCGCTTTACCTTCTTGCCAAGATACGGGAACAGCGATTGTGATGTGTAAAAAAGGAGAAAATGTTTACACAGGCGTTGACGACGGTGAATATTTAAGCAAAGGAATTTTTAATACTTACCAAAAAAGAAATTTAAGATATTCTCAGGTGGTTCCTTTAACAATGTTTGATGAGAAAAATTCTGGTTCAAATCTTCCGGCGCAGATTGATATTTATGCTAAAAAGGGAGATTATTATGAATTTTTATTCTTAACGAAAGGAGGAGGTTCTGCTAACAAAACTTTCCTTTATCAAAAAACTAAGTCTTTATTGAACGAAAAATCTCTTGAAGAATTCATCAAAGAGAAAATTTCGGATCTAGGAACAGCTGCTTGTCCGCCTTACCACTTAGCTTTGGTTATTGGTGGAACTTCTGCGGAAGCGAATTTGGCTGCAGTGAAAAAAGCATCTGCAAAATATTACGATAATCTTCCGACTGAAGGAAATGAGGCTGGACAGGCTTTCAGAGACTTGGAATGGGAAGCAAAGGTTCAGAAAATCTGCCAGGAAAGTGCGATTGGAGCTCAGTTTGGTGGAAAATATTTAACACACGACGTGAGAGTAATCAGATTGCCTCGTCACGCGGCTTCTTGTCCAGTGGGAATGGGAGTTTCTTGTTCAGCAGACAGAAATATTAAAGGAAAAATTACCAAAGAAGGTATTTTCTTGGAGCAGTTGGAGCAAGATCCGAAAAGGTTTTTACCGACAACTCCGCCACATTTGGAAGAAGCAGTTGAAATTAATCTGAATCAGCCTATGTCTGAAATTTTAGCAGAGCTTTCAAAATATCCAATCAAAACGAGATTAAAATTAAACGGAACATTGATCGTTGCAAGAGATATTGCTCACGCAAAAATCAAAGAATTATTGGACGCTGGACAACCCATGCCTGAATATTTCAAAAATCACCCAATTTATTACGCGGGACCTGCAAAAACCCCGGAAGGAATGGCTTCAGGAAGTTTTGGACCAACAACGGCAGGAAGAATGGATGTCTATGTTGACGAATTCCAAAGCCATGGCGGAAGCATGGTGATGTTGGCAAAAGGAAACAGAACAGCAGACGTTACCAACGCATGTAACAAATATGGTGGTTTCTATATTGGTTCAATCGGAGGTCCTGCTGCAATTTTGGCAAAAGATAATATTGTGTCTGTTGAGGTAGTCGATTTCCCGGAATTAGGAATGGAAGCAGTAAGAAAAATCGAGGTGAAAGATTTCCCTGCATTCATTATTACTGATGATAAAGGAAATGATTTCTTTGCGAATCTTGCGCATTAAGACAGATAGATAATAGACGATCGAAAATAGATAAAAGAGTGAATAATCTATCATCTATCCGTCTATCATCTTTTAGTCTTTTAATTAAAATCAAAATAAATAACAAAATAGGGCTTGTATGTTTTGTGTAAAACAATAAAAAGCCTTATTTTTGCCTAAAATCTTTAAAGAATGATAACGATTTTATCAGCATTTTGGCCGTTTTACCAGTTCCTTTGGACGATTTTCTTCGTAACAATGTTCCTAGTAGGATTCTGGTGTATTTTCATGTTCTTCGGATTGGTAATTCCTATGTGGTTGACTGAAGGTTTAAAAGAGTATTTCGGTAAAGTAAAACCTTTCGATCCGGAAGATATCAGAAGCAAATTGCTTACAGAACAAGAAGGTGTTGAAGTAATCTTCAACGAGCCTAAAGGTCACGGGCCTTTTATTCATGACCACGGTCACGATAGTCACGGACATCATTAATTGATAGTCATTGCTTTCTCACATGAATTCCGAGGAAGTAATATCAAAGCAAAACAACATATACAAAACCACTTAATTTTTTAAGTGGTTTTCTTTTTTTTAATTCGTTCGAAGCTTTTCAGGCGAAACTCCGAATTTCTTTTTGAAGGCTCTTGTGAAATTCTGAACGTATTCATATCCGCATTCAATAGCAATTTCTTTAATCATCATATCTTTGTTGATGATCAGTTTTTTAGCTTTTAGCATTCGCAATTCAGAAATATAATCGGTGACAGTCATCTGATATTGTGCCTTGAATTCTTTTCTGATTTTATTCTGATTCATCCCAATCAGCTTTCCGATTTCCTCAGCTTTAATATTTTTATGATAATTTTCATCGATGAATTTTTTGATGATAGAAGATGTTTTTGGGGTGTTATCGATTACATTTTTACTATTAAATTGCTCAAAAATCAAAATAAGAAGCTTGATGATTTTGGCTTCCACAAACAATTTCTGCATCACGCCTTTTTTTGAATAGCTGATGATCTCTTTCAAAATCATGTGCATTTCTACCGTCATATCCGGTGGCGTTTTTTTATGGAGAAAGATGAAATTATTCTTAATCATACTCTCCAAAATTTCCGCGTTTTCTCTATTGGCTTCCGGATTAATGAGATTGAATATATAATTATAATTAATCTGAATCTGCAAATATTTTAAACTATCCTGATTTTCCGTCCAAAGTTCTGCCGAGCTGTCTAATGAAGAATAATGAAGAATGTACTGGTTTTTCTTGAAAAGAAAATTAGCACCGCAGTCATTGGCTTCCAGATGAATATTGTTACTTAATAAAAAAAGAAGATTGAAGCTCGACTTTCCTTCAATAAAATTCGATTTCAAATAATGTTCCGCATACGAATCTTCATGCAGTACTATTTGTATATCATCGGACTGGAATATAGATCCGTTCTTAGTTTGCTTCATACGATGCGCGGTTTTTGTGGTACATTTTAAAATAAAAGCTTCACATAGGATAACAAAAAGTTCGGAAATGATAACTTGAGGTTAATAATGAGAAGTAATTTTGCGCAAAATTAAATATAATTTAGAATAAATAAAAATAATATTGATTATGTTCGGAAATTTACACGTGGCGATGAAAAAAATCGGGGTTGGTCTCGGTGTTTTGGCATTCGCAAGTACATATTCATACGCTCAGCAATGGGAGAATGTAGGAGGTGTGGCAACGGTTTCGGCCGGAGGAAGTAGCTATAACAATCTGGTTGTAGATAATGCAGGAAAATATTATCTTTCATATTATGATACTTCAGTAGCAAAAGGCTCTGTTCAGGTTTTTAACGGAAATACTTGGTCTTATGCAGGAGGAAGTGCGGGAATTACAACAGGAACTGCGCTTTATAATTCTTTATCAGTAGACGGTTTAGGCAATATTTATTATACAAATCAGATCGGATATCCAGGTTCGGGAATGGAAGTTCGTCAGTTTAACGGAACATCTTGGAATTCGTTACCAAACTCAACCAATACCTCTGTAAATTACCATGCTTCGGCAGTTTCACCTTCTAATGTTTTATTTACGTTCGGAAATCATAACTCAGGAACTGTTTCTCGTTATGTAAACGGCGCTTGGGAGCAAGTTGGGAATGCAGGTTTTTCCAACGGTGCCATGTATGCAGAAATGGTAATCGGAACCAACAATAAAGTATATACGGCAAACGTATCAAGTGGTTTAAGAGTCTATGTAAATTCTACGACTGCGAGTGCTACAGACAATTGGGAATTGGTTGGCGGAAGTATTGTAGATGGTGCTGCAGCAAGCGAGCAGTATACTTCGGATATTGCGATTGATGGAAATAACAATATATATGTTGCCTATGTTTCCAATTCAACAAACGGAACTAAATTAAATGTTAAAAAATTCGATGGAACTTCTTGGGTAGCGGTTGGAAATCAATACTTCAGTGAAGGAAGAGTGCAGCACGTTGCCATTGCTGTTACGCCTTCAGGAGAACCTTATGTGGTGGGGAGTCGTTTCGAAAATGATAATTATCTGAAAAATTCAGTATTTAAGTTAAATGCTAATCAAGTCTGGGAAAAATTCGGAGGAGATTTTATCTCTGACGGGCAGGCGACTTATAATGATTTAGCAATTGATAAGGCTAATAATTATTTGGTTTTAGCGTATTCAGATGCTGGAACAAAGGTGAAAAGAATTTCAATCACAAGTAATAATACAATTCCAACTTGTAACAATACAGATCCGGGAAATAACCCTGGAGATCTAGGATGTGTATCTTTCTTCTATCAAGGTCAGCAAGTTGTTTACACAACGGTAAGAGGTGCAGATGGGAAAGTTTGGTTCCAGCAAAATTTAGGAAGTACAAGAGTGGCTACCACTTTTAATGATGAAGATTCTTATGGAGATTTATTCCAGTGGGGAAGATGGGATGATGGTCACCAGTTGAGAAATTCAACAACTAATTCAGCGCCTAGTCCAAATTCACCAGTAGGAATCACGGGAGGAAATAGTTCTTATATCATCGGTGGTTCAGGTTCTTCATGGTGGGCAACAAATGCTACTAGTGATGCTTGGACGGCAGCTTCTTCTTCAGATGTAACTTCAGCAGTGAGTGCAGATCCTTGTAAAAAAGTAGGTCAGGGTTGGAGACTTCCGGTTTCAGCAGAGTGGGTTTCAGCAGTAAATGCAGAAGGTATTAATAATCCGGCAACAGCATTTAACAGTTACTTGAAATTACCTGCAGGAGGATACAGAAGCAGCTCAACAGGAGGATTTACTTTTGTTGGAGAAAGAGGATATTACTGGAGTTCAGATACGGCGACTTCAGGTGGTAAGTTTTTATATATCGGAACAGGGAATGCACAGCCAACTTCCGGAGCACCGAGAGGTCAGGGAGAAGCTGTAAGATGTATCAAAGATTTTACACAATTAGGTACTATTGATGTAAGATTAAATGCAGCTACCATCGGTGTTTATCCAAATCCTACGAATGGTATTTTAAATATCAAAGCAGATTCTACGATTGATAACGTTGCTGTTTACAATTTGGTAGGTCAAAAAGTAGATGTTCAGATTTCAAACAATCAAATCGATATGAAAGCACTTTCAAACGGTGTGTATATCGTTGAATTGAAATTGAAGAACGGACAGAAAATTTCGAAAAAAGTTGTTAAAAACTAATAGTCATAACGTTTGATTGAATTCAAAGGTCTGCTCCATAAACCTTTGTCTGAAAGTCAGCGCTAGTTCATTTTTTAAATTGCAGTAAAACCCGCATTGTTTCGTCACAGTGCGGGTTTTTGTTTAATATAAATGAATAGACTATGAGATTTGTAATGTAACCAAGATATTTCCTCTCGTAGCTTTTGAATACGGGCATGTTTGATGCGCTTCTTCGGCTAATAATTGAGCTGTTTCATTATCAATTCCTGGAAGGCTAATGTTCAATCGGGCTTGCAAAAAGTAGGCATCATCGTTTAAACATAAATCTACTTCGGCATCTACTGCGGTTTCAGCAGGAAGTTTAATCTTTCTTTTTCTTGCGGCAATTCCTAAAGCGCCGATAAAACAAGCAGACCATCCCGCGGCGAAAAGCTGCTCCGGATTGGTTCCCGGTTCCGAACCTCCGGGTGTTGATAATTTTATATCTAAATTACCATCCGAACTTTTAGAGAATCCTTCTCTGCCGCCTGTAGTATGTGTTTTTCCTGTGTATAAAACTTTTTCTGCCTGAATGATGTTTGTATTTTCCATTTTTAAGATTTTTATTGATTGAAATTTATTTTGAAATGAATTTATCCTTGTCATCATGAACGTCGGAAAATGAAGCGTTAAGAAAATTGGAAATTAATCCGTTAAAAAATTCCCACTGTTCGAAGCGCAAGAGAAATTTAGTTAAGATGAAAAACTTTTGAATTCGCGCAAATTTTGGGGATTTTAGGATTAAGTTTTAATTTTTAGCATTCATTTTCCAAGTCTTGACTTTTTGTTTCTTTTGTGTTAAGACAAAAGAAAAATTGCTTTTTAATTCAAAGTATTGTAATTATCTTTAATGAGAGGATCTTTTAATTATTTTGAATACCCATCCACTTCCACAATCGCATCCGCAAAAGCCTTTGGATCTTCCTGTGGAACATTATGCCCGATTTTATTTAAAATTTTGTGAGAATATTTTCCTGTAAATTGTCCTTTGTATGCCTTTCCATCAATAGCGGCTCCGTCAAAATCACTGCTGATCGTAATTGTCGGAACATTGATTTTTGGTTTTGATTGAAGCTTTTTCTCCAATTTATCATATTGTGCTTCACCTTTTGCTAAAGATAATCTCCAACGGTAATTGTGCATCACGATCGCCACATGATCTGGATTATTGAAAGATTGAGCTGTTCTGTCGTACGTTGCTTTATCAAAATTCCAGGTTGGAGAAGCCGTTTTCCAAATCAAATTATTGAAATCATACGTGTTTTCTGCATAGCCTTTTTCGCCGCGTTCGGTAGAAAAATAATATTGATACCACCATCCTAATTCTGCATTCGGAGGAAGCGGTTTTTTGTTGGCTTCTAAATTGGTGATTAGATAGCCGCTTACAGAAACAAGTCCTTTTGCACGTTCAGGCCAAAGTGCAGCCATTACGTCGGCGGTTCTTGCGCCCCAATCGAAGCCTCCAATAATGGCTTTATCAATTTTTAAAGCATCCATCAAAGCAATAATATCTAAAGCCACGGCAGTCTGTTGTCCGTTTCTCATGGTTTTGTCAGAAAGGAAGCGGGTGGTTCCAAAACCCCGTAAATACGGAGTAATTACACGATATCCTTTGGCAGTAAGTTGCGGAACAACTTCTTCATAACTGTGAATATCGTAAGGCCAGCCGTGAAGAAGAATAACCGGAGTTCCTTTGGATGGTCCTGCTTCTGTATAGCCAATGTTTAAAACGCCTGCATTGACCTGCTTTAAAGTTCCTAAAGAGCCTTCTGTTTTTTGTTGAGCGTTTAGTGATAATCCTAAATTGAAAAGTAAAATTAGAATTCCGCTTGCTAAATATTTTTTAATATTCTGAATCTGCTGAGGTTTTGAATAGGGATACATAATGGTTTAGATTTTAAATTATAATTCAAAAGTAGTTCGCGAAAGATTGCTAAGAAATTACAAACAAGGTGAAACGGACAATACGTATTTTGAAATAGACAAACCTGAGCTTTAGAATTTTATAAATTTTGAAAGTACAAAGATTTGCATACTATTTTAAGCACTGAGTTATGTCTTTTCCGACTGAAATATGATTATTTGTTAAAAAATAAATTATTTTAGTATAGTACTAACAAAAAAATTAAAACTTTATGAAGAAATTTTATTCGGGTATATTGTTGTTTATCATGGCTCTGGTTTTTGGGCAGATCAACTATACAATTACACCAAATCCGTTCAATGAGACGGATCAGATTACCTTAACGGTTCCCGGAGATCAGATCGATGAAGCCGCCTGGGGAGTTACCAATAACGCGATATATATTTGGACTTGGTCTTTGGATGCTAATTACCAAAACAGTCAGGATTGCCCTACAAACGGACAATGGGGAGATTCCAACGATGCGAACAAGTTGGTATATAATAACGCGACAGATTCATATTCCTTAACTTTTACGCCAACCACTTTTTATAACCGAACCGGAATCGGAAGATTCGGATTTTTATTAAAAGATAAAACAGGAGGACACCAAACGGGAGATAGTTTTGTGAATGTTGGAGTTTTAAATTTAAATCTTACCAATCCTCTTGCAAATAGCTTGACATCGGTTCCTGTAGGGAATTCAATCAATGTTACAGCAACTACCAATGTGAATTCAACTTTCCAGCTAAAAGCCAACGGAACAGTTGTGAATTCGACATCAACGCCTTCCAATTCCTATTCTTACGCCTATACTGTGACGGGAGATGCTAATATGGAACTGATTGCTACGGAAGGTTCTTCATCTAAAAATGCAACATTTACTTTACAAGTTCCTAGAAATGTTGTTTCTGAAGCAATTCCGGGATGGATAAGACAGGGAATTAATTACAACCCTACAGATAATACCAAGGTGGGATTGGCTTTGTATGCGCCATTTAAAAATTTCGTTCACATAATCGGAAGTTTCAATAACTGGGCGGTGAATGATGCCTATTTAATGAAAAGAGATACGACAAATCCTGATCTATACTGGATTGAATTAAACGGACTGACTCCTCAGCAACTGTATACTTTCCAATACAGAACTAATGATTTGAAAAAAGTGGCAGATCCTTATTCACCACAGATTTTATCTTCTTATGATGATCAATGGATTTCGGCTACTACTTATCCGAACTTACCAATATTTCCTACTGGACAGGATTTTGAGGTTTCAATGTTTAAAACAGGTCAAACGCCTTACAATTGGCAGGTAAACAATTTTCAGCGTCCGGCAAAAGAGGATCTTGTAGTATATGAATTGTTGCTAAGAGATTTTACTCAGGAAAAAAACTGGCAGTCTTTAATTGCTAAAATTCCTTATTTGAAAGGATTGAACATTAATGCAATCGAACTGCTTCCTATTATGGAATTTGATGGAAATCTGTCTTGGGGATATAATACGTCTTTTCATTATGCTTTAGATAAAGCCTATGGGACGCCGGAAAAATTTAAGGAATTTGTAGATGTTTGTCACCAAAATGGTATTGCAGTGATTCTGGATGTTGCTTTCAATCATGCAACGGGTCGTTCTCCGTTGGTAAGACTTTGGAATGTTGATCCTGATGGCGACGGCTATGGAGATGTGGCAGCTAACAATCCTTATTTTAATACGGTTCCCAAACATTCGTATAATGTATTTAATGATTTTAACCATACAAGTCCCTCGACTAAATATTACGTTGAAAGAACATTGCAGCAATGGTTAACTGAATATAAAATCGATGGATTCCGTTGGGATTTGACTAAAGGTTTCACTCAAAACTGTTCTGAAAATGATGAAAACTGTACCAATGCTTATCAACAGGACAGGTTAGATATTCTTAAAGATTATGCCGATAAACAGTGGGCGCTGGATCCGAATTCTTATATGATTTTTGAGCATTTGGGAACAGATCAGGAAGAGCAGCAATGGGCTAATTATAAGGCATCGGAAGGTAAGGGTGTAATGATGTGGAATAATCAGAATGGTTCTTATAACCAAAATACGATGGGTTATAAGGAAAATAGCAATTTCGACAGAATGGATCATGAGCTTCATGGGTTTTCGCAAATGAGAGCGGTTGGATATGGTGAAAGTCATGACGAGGAAAGACTGATGTTTAAAAATCTTGCGTATGGTGCGGTGAATGGTTCTTATGATGTTAAAAACTTAAATACGGCACTTGATAGAATGAAAACTTTTGGAGCTACATTTTTTACAATTCCTGGTCCCAAAATGATCTGGCAGTTTGGTGAATTGGGGTATGAGTTTAGCATCAATAGATGTGCAGATGGTTCTATTAATAACGGTTGCAGAACCGATGAAAAACCAATTGCATTCACTTTAAACTATGATACAAGTGCCAATAGAAAGGCAGTTTATGATACTTGGGCTAAAATTATCAACATTAGAAATGCACATCCTGTTTTTAAATCTAAAACATATACAGTTGAATCCAATAACTTAACAAATGATCCAAACGGATTGATTACAAGGATCTTCGTGTACGATAATACGTTGACTTTGGGAATTAAAAACGTTGTTGTATTGGCGAATTACACAACGGCAACTCAAAATGTTGTTCCGTATTTTCCTTATACTGGGCAATGGCAGAATTTAATGGACAATTCAATCTTTACAGTGGCTTCTACAACGACTCCGATTTCTCTTCAACCGGGAGAATTCAGAATTTTCGGAAATTATACGGGAACGAATTTATCCACAGTCAATGTGAATGCAGAAAATACATTATCGCTTCAAATTGGGGATAACCCTGTAAAAAATGGTTTGGCTAAATTAATTTACCACAAAGCGAAGAATGGGGAGATCTCAATCTACGATATGAGTGGAAAAAAGATGGATTCATTTAAGCTTACCAATGAAAACGGAACATATGAATTGAAAACAAATTATCCTGCGGGATCATATTTAGTTCATTTAAAATCAGATACAGGAATTGCAATTCAAAAAATGATTGTGAAATAACCTGTGGATAAGTCTGAGGATTACCATACAAAGAGGTCACGCAAGTGATCTCTTTTTTTGTTTGTCCACACTTTTTTCACATTTAAATTAATGCTTATTCATAAGAAACTAACGGCTTTTCAACACGTAATTCACAGGGTTTTCCGCATAGAAATTCACAAATTTTTTGGGCTTGTTAATAGCTTATTAAGACGTTATCCATATCTTATTCACATTTAAAAAATAACTTGTTAATATTTGAATTTTGATAACTCACATGCAATTCACGCCTAGCTAACAGGTAATTCACGCGTTATCCACAACTTATTCACAATCGAAAAAGGATTCAAAAACAGTAAAAATTTGCGATTTTTTGTCAATTAAAATTAATACTCTACCTTTGCACTAGATTTATCAAGAAAGGTGGAGGGATTTGGCCCTGTGAAACCTTAGCAACCGACACATTTC
Source organism: Chryseobacterium sp. GM_Chr_2 (assembly GCF_026540445.1). Classification (NCBI taxonomy): domain Bacteria; kingdom Pseudomonadati; phylum Bacteroidota; class Flavobacteriia; order Flavobacteriales; family Weeksellaceae; genus Chryseobacterium; species Chryseobacterium sp. GM_Chr_2. Next base: position 178,627 of record NZ_JALNUD010000006.1, on the reverse strand, counting down.
CAAACGTGTAAAGGTGCTAATTCCAACCCAATCGGGGGAAGATAAGTGAAGCATATTCTTAATATTTTTCCATTTTCTTGACGGTCTTTGTAGGCGGATTTTGATCCGTTCGGGTTTATTATTAATTTTGCAAAAAACAAGAGATGAAGAAACTAAGCATTTCTATATTATTGCTTGGAGCGGTTTTCGTATCGGCTCAGGAACAGGAAAAAGAAAAACAAATTGAAGACGTTATCATCGTCGGAAACCGAAATGCAAAACGCACAAAGCTGGAAACTCCAGTTCCAGTAGATGTTATCAATATCGAAAAAATACAAAAATCTTCACCGCAAATTTCCGTTCAGGATTTATTGAATTACGTGATTCCGTCGTTCAATGCAGTTCGCCAGTCAGCTTCGGATGGTACAGAACACATCGATCCGATGACATTGCGAGGAATGGGACCGGATCAGGTTTTGGTTTTGGTGAATGGAAAAAGAAGACACACAACGTCTTTGGTGAATTATCAGAACACAGTTGGGAACGGTTCTGTCGGAACAGATTTGAGTACAATTCCGGTCATTGCCATCGACAGAATTGAAGTATTGAGAGATGGAGCAGCAGCGCAGTACGGTTCTGACGCGATTGCGGGAGTTATCAACATTATTCTGAAAAAAAATATTGGCGGATCTGCAACTCTTAATTATGGAATTACAGGGAGAAATGATGGCGAAACTTACCAAGCCGGAGCGAACTACGGAACTTCTTTGGGTAAAAAAGATGGTTACATCAATTTATCTTTACAATTAAATTATAGAGGAAAAACGACAAGAACGCAGAATCATGATTTGATTATTTACGATCAATCAAATCTGAATGTCGTTAATAATGGGGGAACAATTTCAGCTAATGGAATAGTTTTACCAAATGTTTCACCGATTGCCACCGGAAGTTATGGGAATTTTTTTGCTTATCCATTTGCCGATCCTGCTGACGGAGGAACAGGTGCGCAAATTTCAAGGGCTTATGATGATGCTTTAATTGCTCAAAATGGATTAACTCGCGACGATTTCAATTTCCAAATTGGAGATGCACAAATCAAACAGGCGCAATTGTTTTTTAATTCAGAATATCCGATTAATGATCAGTTTAAATTATATTCTTTTGGAGGTTTCAGCATAAAAGAAGGTCAGGGATACGGTTTCAGAAGGCTTCCAAGCGAAACTTCGAATAATGTACCATCCATTTTTCCAAATGGTTTTCAGCCGACTTTAGGATCGAAAGTGTACGATTTTTCTTACGCTGTAGGAGCAAAATACAACAAAAACGATTGGTTTTTTGATCTAAGCAATACGTTCGGAAGCAATACTTTCAATTATGATGTGAGCAACACGGTAAATGCTTCATTAGGCGCAAAATCTCCGACAAGTTTTGAAGCAGGGGCGCACAGTTTCCTTCAAAATACAGTTAATCTTGATGTTTCAAAAAATATTAAAAACTTCAACATTGCTTTCGGTGGAGAATTCAGATTCGAACAATATGAAATCAAATCCGGACAAGAATCATCATATGCGAGATACGATATTTACGGAAATGTTGTAACAGCTTCAACGCCTTCTGCTGATATTATCGGAGCGGGAGGATCTCAGTCATTCATTGGTTTTTCACCGGAAAATGCTTTGAGAAAATCAAGAACTTCGACCGCAGTTTATGCAGATGTTTCTTATGATTTAAATAAAAAATTTAATGTTGATTTAGCGGGAAGATTCGAAAATTATTCAGATTTCGGAAGCACTTTGAATGGTAAATTGGCTTTGAGATATGAATTTGTAAAGAACTTTGCGATTCGTGGAGCGGTAGGAACTGGTTTCCGAGCGCCGTCTTTACAGCAGCAATATTTTAATAATTCTTATGCGGACATTTCTACAACAGGAAATTCCATCGTTACAAAAGGAATCTTTAATAATGACAGTGAAGCGGCAAGAGCTCTTGGTTTTGATAAATTAAAACAGGAAACATCTGTCAACGGAAGCGCCGGATTTACCCTAAGACCTGCAAGAGGTCTTTTCGTTACGTTGGATGGATATTTAATTAAAGTGAAAGACAGAATTGTCATCACAAGTAATATTACCGACGACAGATTGGCGGTTTATGGTGTAGAAAGCGGAAGGTTTTTCGCCAACGCAGTCGACACGGAAACAAAAGGTGTTGATTTGGTTGTTTCATACGACTGGAAATTAGGTGGTGGAAATTTAAACATCAATCTTGCCGGAAATTATACGGAAACAAAAATCACAGATTTCCATTTCCCGGCAAATCTTCAAACACCTCAAGATGAATTTTTCGGACCGGATCAAATTAATATCATCGAAAGTTTATCACCAAAAACAAAAGCAACGTTGGGCTTAAATTATGGAATTGGTAAATTTAATTTCCTGGTGAGAAATACGTATTTCGGAAAAGTGATCAGAGATGGATATCCTTTCGGCGGTGTTCAGGAATTTACTCCAAAAGTTGTGACGGACGTGAGTGTTGGTTATGATTTTACGAAAAATATTAATCTTACAATCGGTGCAAACAATGTTTTCGATGTTTTTCCTGATCTTCAGATCTATGAAAATTCGTATTATGGTGTTTTCAAATATGCTCCGGTTCAAATGGGAACATTGGGGAATTATTTCTTCGGAAGGCTTAATTTTACATTTTAATTAAATGGAATCTACTTCACACCAGATTGGCTGGAAAACCGCCGTTGCCATTGTCGTTTCGAATATGATCGGGACGGGGATTTTTACAACATTGGGTTTTCAGTTGGCAGATATTACAAATACATACAGCATATTCCTACTTTGGGTCATCGGGGGAATTTTGGCTTTGTTTGGAGCTTTTTGCTATGCCGAATTGGGATCTCATTTTAAAGGAAATGGCGGAGATTTTATCTATTTAAAAGAAACCTACCATCCGCTTTTGGGATATTTGGTAAGCTGGATTTCCCTGATTATCGGATTTTCGTCACCCGTCGCATTGGCGGCTTTGGCGATGTCGAAATATCTTTCTGCTTTCAATTTTTCTTTTGGAAATGGTTTTGCTATTGGTGTGATTTTTTTGGTTTCTATATTTTTATCCTTTAGTTTAAAAGCTTCAAGCCGATTTCATAATTTTTTTACTTTTATTAAAATTGCCTTTATCATTGTTTTAATTATTCTCGGAGTCGGACTTTCAGAATCGGAAACCATCGGAAATAGTTTAAATTTAGATAATTCCTGGCAAAAAGAAATTATGCTTCCTGCTTTTGCAACTTCTTTGGTTTTTGTAACGTATTCATACATAGGATGGAATTCTGCATCTTACATTGCAGGAGAAATAAAAGATGTTCAAAAAAATCTTCCCAAATCACTGATTGTCGGAACGGTTTTCGTAACTGTTTGCTATCTTTTGGTGAATTTTATCATGCTAAAACACGCTCCCGTAAATCAATTAGCTGGAAAAGAAGATGTGATGGGAGAAGCAGCAAACAATATGCTCGGTTACACTTTCGGAAAAGTAGTGAATGTTTTTATCGCTTTGCAATTGATCGCAACCATCAGTGGATATTTATGGGTTGGATCGCGTTTAACACAGGCTTTTGCAAAGGAAAATAAATTGTGGAAAAGTTTGTCAATAACCAATCAAAAAGGAATTCCGGTTCGAGCGATTTTTGCTCATGCAGCCATTGCAACTTTGATTATTTTAACGGGAAGTTTTAAAGAAATCTTTGTGTACACGGCTTTTATTCTTCAATTATTTGCGAGTCTAGCAATTTCTACGGCTTTCTTTATTAAAAAAAGTGACCTAAAAATATTTAAATCAAATTTATTTTACATTTTCCCGACGGTTTTTCTTTTGTTTAGTGTTTATATTTTGTATTTCACATTTATCCACAATCCAAAGGAAAGTATTATTGGATTGGGAATTGTTGCTTTGGGAATTGTTCTTTACTTAATTGATAGGAAAATTACTAAGCCTAAAGCCTAAAGCTTGATTCTTGATTTTTTTGAATTATTAATATTATTTACGGTAAAAGTCTTCGACTCCGCTCAGACTGACACTGGCTTAATTGGGTTTTAAATATCAAATATTTAATTAAGCAGTTAATATTAGCGATGTAATCCTGAGCGAAGTCGAAGGATCTCTTTCGACATAGGAAGCTGAAGCGTAAAGAAAATAAAATCTGTGAATGTTAAGAAAATTCTACTGTTTGAGCGCGAGATAAATTCTGTATCGAAGAACAAATCTTGAAATCGCGCGAGTTTTAGAATTTTTAGAGAACAGAATTTATTTTTAGCATTCAGATTCCAAGTCTTGAACTTTTCGTTCTTTTGTTTCAAGACAAAAGGACATTCACAATTTTAAAAACTGTTTATATTCTTCCAGAATGACAAAAATACTGTTGATTTAATTTAAAAAATCAGCTATCATTTGCTGAGTGAAACGCCCTTGCGAACAAAAAATATTTTCAATAATTTCAAATAAAAACTTAGCGAACTTTGAGTTAAAAATAGATTCTTCACTACGCTTTCGCTTCATTCAGAATGACAAACCGCAATATTTTGCGAGAAAAAATAATGTAATGCGATGGGTTATTGAGTTTTGAATTAATAATCCGTATCTTTGCACCCACAAAATTTTCATAATGTCTAAATCATTAATTCCAAAATTAGAAGCTATAAAACAAAGATATAATGAGGTTGCAGACCTTATTATACAGCCTGATGTTATTTCTGATCAGAAAAGATATTCTTCTCTGAACAAAGAATATAGCGATTTGGGGAAAATTGTAAGAGTTTACGATCAATATAAAGGAGCTTTGGATACGATCGAAGAGTCCGATGAAATCATTGCTGACGGATCAGACAAAGATTTTGTTGAATTGGCAAAAATCGAGAAAAACGAAGCGTTGGAAAAAATTCCGGGATTGGAAGAAGAATTAAAAGTATTATTAATTCCTAAAGATCCTGCGGATGATAAAAACGTAATTGTCGAACTTCGTGCGGGAACAGGTGGCGATGAAGCTGCTATTTTCGTGGAAGATGTTTACAGAATGTATTCTATGTATTTCAAAACGAAAGGATGGAGACATGAAGTAACAGATTCTAACGAAGCTGCAAAAGGTTACAAAGAATTAATCATGAAAGTAGAAGGCGAAGGCGTTTACGGAGTCATGAAATTCGAATCGGGAGTTCACCGTGTACAGCGTGTTCCCGAAACGGAATCTCAAGGTAGAGTTCACACATCTGCAATCACAATTGCCGTTCTTCCGGAAGCTGAAGAAGTCGATTTTGAACTAAATCCAGCTGATATCGAAATGCAGACTTCGCGTTCAGGTGGGGCTGGTGGTCAGAACGTTAACAAGGTAGAAACTAAAGTTCAGTTAACCCACAAACCTTCAGGCTTGGTAGTTGTTTGTCAGCAGGCACGTTCTCAGTTAGCAAACCGTGAACTAGCAATGGAAATGTTGAGAACAAAATTGTATGATATCGAATTGCAGAAAGTGCAGGGAGATATTGCTGCACAACGTAAATCCATGGTTTCTACGGGTGACCGTTCTGCAAAGATCAAAACGTATAACTATCCGCAAGGAAGAGTTACCGATCATAGAATCAACAAGTCTATGTACAACTTAGATGCGTACATGAATGGCGATATTTCTGAAATGATCGATGCAGTAATCATGGCAGAAAATGCCGAAAAAATGAAAGGAGAAGAAGAAAACTTTTAAAAGAAAATTACACTTATAATGCTCTTGAGATTCAAGAGCTTTTTTTTGCTTAAACACTGAGAATTAATATAAACTATGGGATGGATCAAAAATGTGCTGTTACTTACAGTACTGATCTGTGTTCAGAATCTGAGGGCACAGACGAATGTTTTAAAGCCTGACAAAGTATTTGATTTGTATTTTAATGCTTTTGTAAAGCACAACGATCAGTCATTAACAGAACTTAATGATTATCTTAAAAATTTTATTGGCGAGGAAGGTCTCTATAAAGTTGATATGAAAACTGCCTATCGTGAAGAACTGAAAGGACTGACCAATCTGTTTCTATCCGGATTTTCGGAAAATGTAGCTAAAGAATGCGAGCCGGATGTTAAAAATTACTTCAATGCACTTTTTGATAGATTTAAATCTGCGCGTTACACCATTAAAAATATGGAAACGATGCGAAACGACTATTCTCAAAGTCAGGATATTTCTGAAGTTTATTATGAGGTGATGGTAAAAATTCCGGAAAATAAATCTAATATTGATCTTAAAAATGGAAAGAAAATCAGCGCTAAAGAATTGAAAATCTACTTGAAAGATATAACGAATCAATTATTGAGTGCCAATAAAGAATTTTCTCTTTCGGAAAAATTTAATCTATATCAGATTTATAAAAATGATAAAGTTTATTACTGGAATGGAGGCCCTCAGGAATTGTTGTGGAAGCTGAATAATTTCTATTTTCAAAATTTTAATTCAAACAAAATAAAACCTTAAATAAAATGAGCTGCTGTTTTCAGTAGCTTTTTTTATTTCCGATAGTTTGCGTATTTTTGAGAAAATCGTTCGAAATGAATTTTAGACCTATTTTATTAACGGCTGGCGTTTTGTTTTCAGCAACTTTTTATTCTCAAAAAATGAATTATCCTAAAGCATTAAAAGGAAATCAAACCGATACCTACTTCGGAACTTCGGTTGCTGATCCGTTCAGGGATTTGGAAAATGATTCCCAAGCCACTAAAAAATGGGTGGATGAAGAGGTGAGCTACACTCAGAATTATCTTTCAAAAATCCCTTTCAGAGATAAAATCAAAGATCGGCTGAGAGATATCTGGAATTATGAAAAAATTTCAGCACCTTTCAAAGAAGGCGATTATACATATTATTATAAAAACGACGGATTGCAGGCGCAGTCGGTTTTATACAGAACCAACAATAAAACAAAATCTACGGAGGTTTTCTTAGATCCTAATAAATTTTCAGATAAAGGAACCACTTCTTTGGCGAATTTATCTTTCAATAAAAAAGGAAATTTAGCGGCATATTCCATCTCAGAAGGCGGTAGCGACTGGAATAAAATCATCATTATTGATGCGATTACTAAAAAGCAGATCGATGAAACATTGGTGGATGTAAAATTCAGCGGAATTTCATGGAGAGGTGATGAAGGCTTTTATTATTCAAGCTATGATAAACCTAAAGAAGGAACGGTGCTTTCAGGAATGACGGATAAGCATAAAGTATATTTCCACAAATTAGGTACAAAACAATCAGCAGATCAATTGATTTTTGGTGGTGAAAAGACTCCGAGAAGATATTTAAGCGCGGGGGTTTCTGAAGATCAGAGATATTTAATTATTTCTGCTGCGAATGCCACCAACGGAAACGAATTATACATCAAAGATCTGAAAAACGGAGGTGATTTCGTTCAGATTAACAAAGGTTTCGACATCAATGCGAGCATTGTAGATACGGAAGGAGACAATTTGTTTATTTTCACAGATAAAAATGCTCCGAATATGCGTTTGGTAAAGACAAGCATTAAAAATCCATCTCCTGAAAACTGGATAGATGTGATTGCGGAAACGCCAAATGTTTTGGGAATTTCTTCAGGTGGTGGTTATTTCTTTGCGACATATATGATTGATGCTATTGATCAGGTGAAACAGTATGACAAGACTGGAAAATTAGTAAGAGAAATTGCGCTTCCGGGCAAAGGTAATATCGGAGGTTTTGGCGGTAAGGAAACAGAGAAGGAGCTTTATTTCTCGTTCACGAACTATATTACACCGGGAACAACGTATAAATTCAATGCAGATTCTGGAAAATCAGAGGTGTATCAGAAGCCTAAAGTGAAATTTAATCCTGAAGATTATGTATCTGAACAGGTTTTCTATACCTCAAAAGACGGAACAAAAGTTCCGATGATGATCAATTATAAGAAAGGAACTAAGCTGGATGGTAAAAATCCTACGATTCTTTATTCTTATGGGGGGTTCAACATCAGTCTGCAACCTTCTTTCTCTGTGGTAAATGCTATCTGGATGGAAAATGGAGGTATTTATGCCGTTCCGAACATCCGTGGAGGAGGGGAATACGGTAAAAAATGGCACGATGCAGGAACGAAAATGCAGAAGAAAAATGTATTCAATGACTTTATTGCTGCTGGAGAATATTTACAGTCTAAAGGCTATACTTCAAAAGAATATATGGCGTTGTCGGGAAGATCAAACGGTGGTCTTTTAGTGGGAGCTACGATGACGATGCGTCCTGATCTGGCAAAAGTTGCTTTCCCGGGAGTGGGTGTTTTGGATATGTTGAGGTATAACAAATTTACAGCCGGAGCGGGATGGTCTTACGACTACGGAACAGCGGAGGATAACAAAGAAATGTTTGAATATTTAAAGTCATATTCGCCGGTGCATAATGTGAAATCTACTTGCTATCCATCAACTATGATTATCACAAGTGATCATGATGACAGGGTGGTACCTGCGCATTCTTTCAAATTTGGTGCAGAATTACAGGAAAAACAAAATTGTAAGAATCCTATCCTTTTAAGAATTGAGAAAAATGCAGGTCACGGAGCCGGAAGGTCTACAGAACAGGTGATTGGCGAAAATGCAGATTTGATCTCTTTTGCTTTATATGAAATGGGAATTAAACTTTAGAATACATTGTTATAACATAAAATAAAACCGGATGAGCTTCATCCGGTTTTTATTTCTTAATAGTGGTACTAAGATGGATTTATGAATTTCAAAACTATATTTTGATCATACTTTAAACAAAATGTAATGCGAGTTAATTTTAATTTAAAATCCACGTAATCACAAGGTTATCAATAGTGTTTTATTATTCCAAAAATGCTTAAATTTAGCCATCTAATAAATCTGAAAGTATGAGAAGAGAAGTTCAAAACAAAACTCCTCAATTTAATATAACTGAAAAAATAACGGAAATCTATCCTTTCGAAAAAGACGGATTACAGTTAAAATCTTCTTATAAAAAAGAAGATGTTAAAGATCAATCTTTAACCGAAACTTCTCCGGGGATTGCGCCTTATTTAAGAGGTCCGTATTCCACAATGTATGTTCAGAAACCTTGGACGATTCGTCAGTACGCAGGTTTCTCTACAGCGGAAGAATCCAATGCTTTTTATAGAAGAAATTTAGCGGCTGGGCAAAAGGGACTTTCCGTAGCATTCGATCTGGCGACACACAGAGGCTATGATTCCGATCATGCGAGAGTGGTTGGAGACGTTGGAAAAGCGGGAGTAGCGATCGATTCTGTGGAGGATATGAAAATTTTATTTAATGAAATTCCATTAGATCAGATTTCGGTTTCCATGACGATGAACGGGGCTGTTTTACCGATTCTGTCTTTTTACATTGTTGCTGCGGAAGAACAGGGAGTTGCTCAGGATCTACTTTCAGGAACCATTCAGAATGATATTTTGAAGGAATTCATGGTGAGAAATACCTACATTTATCCACCAGCACCTTCCATGAAAATCATTGCTGATATTTTCGAATATACATCTAAAAATATTCCAAAATTCAATTCAATTTCTATTTCAGGGTACCACATGCAGGAAGCTGGAGCAACTCCGGTGCTGGAAATGGCATATACACTTGCAGATGGCTTAGAATACGTAAGAACCGGAATTAAAGCGGGAATGAATGTCGATGATTTTGCCCCAAGATTATCTTTCTTCTGGGCAATCGGAATGAATCATTTCATGGAAATCGCAAAAATGCGTGCCGCAAGATATATTTGGGCTGAATTATTAAAGCAATTCAATCCTCAAAATCCAAAATCGCTAGCCTTAAGAACGCATTCTCAGACTTCTGGTTGGTCTTTAACGGAACAGGAACCATTTAACAATATTACAAGAACAGCGATTGAAGCATTGTCTTCTGCATTAGGTGGAACTCAGTCTTTGCATACAAATGCTTTGGATGAAGCAATTGCACTTCCTACAGATTATTCAGCGAAAATTGCAAGAAATACACAGATTATTCTTCAACAAGAAAGTGGAATTTGTGATGTTGTAGATCCTATGGGAGGAAGTAATCTGGTTGAATCTCTGACTCAGCAAATGATCGAGGAAGCTATGAAATATATTGATGAGGTTGAGCAGGAAGGGGGAATGACAAAAGCCATCGAAGCCGGAATTCCAAAGATGAGAATTGAGGAAGCGGCGGCAAGAAAGCAGGCTAAAATTGATAGCGGAGAGGAATTTATCATCGGAGTTAATTCTTTCAGATCTGCTTTGAAACAAGATCAAATCGAAATATTAGATATTGATAATACGGAAGTTCGCAGAAAGCAGATCGAAAGATTGGATTCCATTAAGTTAAACAGAAATTCCGAAGCGGTTGAACAGATTTTAAATGAAATCCGAGAATCCGCAAAAACAGGAAAAGGCAATCTTTTAGCATTATGTATCGAAGCGGCTCGCAGAAGAGTGACGCTGGGAGAAATGAGTGATGCCATGGAAGAGAGTTTCGGAAGATATAAAGCAAACATCAGAACAATTTCAGGAGTTTATGCGATGAATGCAGGGAAAAACGAATATTTTGAAAAAGCATTAAATCTTACTCAGAAATTTGAAGAAGAAGAAGGTCGCCGACCAAGATTAATGGTGGCAAAAATGGGACAGGATGGTCATGACAGAGGAGCAAAAGTCGTGGCAACCGCATTTGCGGACATGGGATTCGATGTCGATGTGGCGCCATTGTTCCAGACTCCGGAAGAGGTGGCCAAACAGGCCGTGGAAAACGATATTCATATTTTGGGAGTTTCTTCATTGGCGGCGGGTCACAAAACATTGGTTCCGCAAGTGGTGGAAGAACTTAAAAAATTGGGAGCAGATGACATTACGATCGTTGTTGGTGGCGTAATTCCTCAACAGGATTATGAATTTTTATATGCTAACGGAGCAGACTTTATTTTCGGTCCGGGAACAAATCTACCGAAATGCGCTGTCGATATTTTGGAGAAATTTTTAAACTAAATTAACGTTTTCAATGGAAAAATTGCACAGCGTTTGTACTGTAAACCATAACCAAAACAAAATATTATGGCTTATACAGTAGTTTCAGTATTTCCGCAGACTGTAGATACAGAGGAAATTAAAAAAGATTTAAAAGAAAAAGGATTCAGCGAAGCGAATATTATTGTTTCAAAATCAAATGTTGAGGCGGGGCTTAATCATTATCAGGAAGACGAGCAGACAAAAGGCTTCTTTGATTATGTGTTCGCCCACGATGCCGAAATGTTGGATGCCTACAGAACGCATAGCGTAGGAAAAAATAATGTGGTGGTCTATGCAAATGATTTGGAACAGGCAAAAGCAGCAAAAATGATTCTTAATGAAAAGGGTGCTCTTGAAGTATACAGAAAACCTTCGGATCATCAGAAAGATATTCCTGACGGAATGACGGAGAAAGAATATGATGGAATCATTGCGAAAGCAAGACACGATATTTATTTCCTTGATCCAGAAAGAACCTATCGCCCTAATAGCAGAGGAATGGAAGATACGATGGATGATTTGGGTTCAAAAGATTAAACTCAACTAACCTATTATAAATAATGAAATTTAAAAATATATTGAAGCCTACAAGAGGAAAATTTTTTCTTCTTGTAGGTTTTTGCTTTCTAACTCTTTTTCTTTGTGGAACTTTCAAAACGAAAATTCGTTTAAATAAAGCAAATGTTTCAGCAGATATTCATTTGGTAAATCAACATTTAAAATTGTTGGTGGAAACCCCACAATTTCGGAATCATAATAATTTGGAACAACTGAATGCTACTGCAGATTATATTTTTAAAAACTTCAATCAATATGCCGATGAAACGATCTTTCAGGAATATAAAGTTGATGGAAAGATCTATAAAAATGTAATTTGTTCTTTCGGAACAGAACATCAAAAGAGAATTATCATTGGAGCTCATTATGATGTTTGCGGCGATCAAAAAGGAGCGGATGATAATGCGACGGGGGTGACGGCTCTTTTGGAATTAGCCAGAATGTTGAAAGGGCAAAAACTCAATTATAGAATCGATTTGGTTGCTTATACATTGGAGGAACCACCGTTTTTCAGAACTGAAAATATGGGAAGCTATATTCATGCGAAATATCTCAAAGACAATCATATTGACGTGTACGGAATGGCAAGTGTCGAAATGATTGGCTATTTTAAAGACGAAAAAAATTCACAGGATTTTCCTGTAGGAGCCCTTTCGTGGATTTATGGAAATAAAGGAGATTTTATCACTTTGGTTAAAAGATTTAGCGGTTCAGGAAAATTTGTGAGAAACTTTATAGATAATTTTAAAGAATCAAAACAAATCAAAACTGAAACTTTTCCGGCTCCTAAGTTTGTAAAAGGAGTAGATTTTTCAGACCATCTGAATTACTGGAAATTTGATTATCCGGCTTTAATGATTACAGATACCTCTTTTTTTAGAAATAAAAATTATCACGAATCGACAGATACGTTGGAAACGCTCGATCTACAAAGAATGACGAAGGTGATTGATGCCATTTTCATCAGTTTGATTAATTTAAAGTAAATTTTAAACAGTATGGATTCTCAGATTGAATATCATTTCATTCAGCCTCAACCCGAAATTTCAAATTTTGTGGAAAGTTTCTGGATGCTTGAAAATCATTCTGAAGACCCTAAAGAAGCCATACTTTTACCTGACGGAAGGGTAGATCTTATTCTTTCAAAATCATCATCCGAGCCTTTTCATATCGTTCTTTTGGGGATTGAAACATTGCCTGAACAAATTGTTATTCCTGCCAAAACAAAAATGTTTGCCATTAGCTTTACATTACTTGCGGTAGAATATATTTTAAATGAATCGGTGGCTGATCTTTTAGGTAAAGCAAAAATTCTGAATAATGACTTCTTGGGCTTTGATGTTGAATCTTTAAACGATTTCAAAACCTTTCATGTGTCCGCCACTCAAAAAATTATTGATCTTTTACCCGCAGATTTGGATTCAAGAAAAGAAAAACTGTTCCATGAAGTGTATCAATCAGAGGGAGATATTGTCATTAAAGAAATATCTGATAAAATAGGATGGAGCAGTCGGCAAATCAATAGATATTTTACTAAAGAATTCGGACTTTCATTAAAATCTTATTGTAATATTCTTCGTTTCAGAGCTTCGTTCGGCCACATCAAACAAGGGAAATTATTTCCTGAGAAAAACTTTACAGATCAGGCACATTTCATCAAAGAGGTGAAAAAACTGGCGGGAGTTTCCCCTAAAGAATTATTCAAAAATAAAAACGACCGTTTTATACAATTTTCTACGTTGCAGTAACTCTAATTTTGTAACATGAAATTTAACAATATGTTACTGAAAAACAAAAAAATAGCCATTGTAGGTGGCGGTCCAGGCGGTTTAACTTTAGCACGTTTGCTTCAATTAAAGGGTTTAGATGTCAAAGTGTATGAAAGAGATTTCAACAAAGAGGTGCGTGTACAGGGCGCAACTTTGGATCTGCATGAAGAATCTGGTCTAGAAGCACTTCGCAGAGCTGGTTTAATGCAGGAGTTTGAACAAAACTACAGACCCGATGCCGGAAAAATGCGAATTGTAGATAAAAACAACAATATTCATCTGGATGATCATCTTTCCGATGAATCTTACGCAGAAGACCGTCCTGAAATCGATCGAGGACCACTCAGAAAAATTCTTTTAGACTCTTTAGATCCTGAAAATATCATCTGGGACAGTCATTTCATTTCTATGGAAAAATCTGGTGAGGGCTGGATGCTTCACTTTAAAAACGGAACTTCGACCTATGCTGATCTGGTGATTGCTGCAGACGGAGCCAATTCAAAAATCAGAAAATACCTTAACGCTATTCAGCCCATCTATTCCGGAGTTACCATTTTGGAAGGAAATGTTTATAACGCAGAAAAAAATGCTCCGAAACTGAATGCCCTGTTAAAAGGAGGCAAAGTTTTCGCTTTCGGCGATGAAAAATCAATTATTCTAAGTTCGAAAGGAGACGGAAGCCTTTCATTTTACACAGGCAGTAAAGTGGAAGAACAATGGGTTAAAAATTCAGGAATTGATTTTAAAGATAATCGACAGGTTTTTGATTGGTTTAAAACGGAGTTTGGAAATTGGAGTTCCGATTGGAATGAGCTGTTTTCGAGTGATGAGGTAAGCTGTATTCCCCGCCCGCAATATCATTTTCCATTGAATCAATCTTGGGAAACTATGCCCAATATCACGCTGCTCGGTGATGCTGCCCACCGAATGCCGCCTTATGCTGGAGAAGGTGTGAATATGGCAATGCAGGATGCTTTCGAGCTTGCGGACGCACTCACCAATGATCAATTTCAAGACCTGAAAACAGCCATTTCATACTACGAAAAACAGATGCAGCAAAGAACCTCAAAAGTCACCGAAGATACATTGAAAAATACGGCATTCCTTCACTCGGAAAATGCTTTGAACTTGATGCTCAGCATGATGAAAGGCAAAGAATTTTAAAAAATTATTTTGCAGATTAAAAAAATACTATATCTTTGCATCTGAAAATCAAGTTTAACCATTAAAAAACAACGAAGCAATGTTCAAATTTAATCTACATTCAACAGTAGGATTGTCTTTTGCAAAGGCGAGGCTTCGTGGTTTGGTACACTCTTAGAATAACAGTATAATGATATATCAAAACCCGAAGTCGTAAGATTTTCGGGTTTTTTATTGCGCAATATATCAAACTCAAATCAGTTTCCCCGAAATCTTTTTTTATACAATTTTTGGAATCTTTTCGAATAAAGTTTTTTAGGAGCTTTATCCCGCTTTCCACTATATCTTTTTTATTACGGCCTCCGCTTCGCTGCGGCCGCAACAAAAAAGGATGCCGTTGCAATCGGGGCTAGGAAAAGGTTACCGCTAAACGAAACCTCATAGGTTTTTGAAGCCTATGAGGTTTAAATAAAGTCAACTAAAATGCTAGTTGATTCAGATTTAATGTGATATATCGAAGTCTCACTTCTAATATCTAAAATGTAATGGAAAAAGATAACCTTTTGTCTTCCAGATTACGAAGTCTGAGAAGCAGAAAAAGAATCATAAGAAAAGATGTAGAAAAGCAGATCAGGAAAAAGTATAAACTTAGTGATGAACTTTGGAAAATAAGAAGAAATATTCCGTTAGTTCCTTTGATGGAACCTTATCAGAGAGGTTTTGTAAGATTCTTTGTCATAAGAGACGATGTGAAACGTTCCAAAGATGGCGATTTCTTCGAAGGAATTTTAGATAAGATCAATACAAAGATGTACTCAGAAACCCGAAAATTCTTAAAAAAGAAAAGAAAATGCGGACGAAGAATATATATTGAAAGAGAGCAGAAATTGGCTCGATTTTCAACGTATCAGTGGAACGATCCCAAGTTGGGATTAACAATCCGAGAAAGGCAATATTTCTTAAAAAGAGAAGAGTATTGTCCGTTCAGAAAGAGATATAATATTTACTACGAATTTATCGAACCGTGGAGATTTGTATTGAGAGTAAAACCAAACATGGTCACTCATTACAAACCATTGAATTCCGATTTAGAAAAAGAAATTGATGAACTCGATTCATTTTTAGGTCGGCATAAAATTATGGGAATTATTCATAAAAAGATATATGGTAAACCCAATCCGTGGAAAGATAGATACAAACGTGATCCGCTGAACAGCAGAAAATGCGTTCACTACAAAATGTCTGCAACAGAGATTGCAGAAAATTCAGAGGATGGAAATATCCTCCAATTTTAAAACAAAAACAATGGGAAATTTAAAACTTAAAGGAAAAGATATATTAAAAATAGGCTATCCAAACAATCAGAGTGTGAACATCGCTTTGGAAGTCATGAAAAGAAATTTTGCAACGAAAAATATTCATCATGTGAAATCTCTTTTAAAGGAAATTCTGCAAAATCCAGAACAATTCGAAAAAGATTTAACGTTCGGACAAATCGCAGAAGCTTTGCTTTCATCCAAGAAAACAGAAAAAAGAATGCTTAATACAAACAGAGCGACTTTTAATATTTTCGGAACTCAAATTTCGGATGAAGCAAAAAACCAACTGTACACCGCATTGAAACTTCCAATTTCGATGCAGGGAGCTTTAATGCCCGATGCACACAGCGGTTACGGGCTTCCAATCGGTGGAGTTCTCGCCGTAGAAAATGCGGTGATTCCTTACGGAGTCGGGATGGATATCGGTTGCAGAATGAGCCTCAGTATTTTGGATACACCTATTTCATATCTTGACGGAGCGGGAGATAAATACGAAAAAGCTCTTGCCGAACATACCAAATTCGGAATGTATGAAACACATAAATCTCACGTCGATCATGAAATTTTCGACAGAGATACGTTTGATTTAATTCCGATTTTGAGAAGATTAAAAGGAAAAGCCATTAAGCAAATGGGAAGTTCCGGAGGCGGAAATCATTTCGTGGAATTCGGAGAAGTAGAAATCACGGAAGAAGATGAACAAATCGGACTTCCAAAAGGAAAATATCTCGGAATTCTTTCACACAGCGGTTCGCGTGGATTGGGAGCGGAAATCGCTCAGTATTATTCGAGAGTGGCGACAGAACAATGTCCGTTGCCGAAAGAAGCACAACAATTTGCCTGGCTGGATTTAAGTACTCACCTCGGATTGGAATATTGGACTGCAATGAATTTGGCAGGAGATTACGCTTCGGCTTGTCACGACGATATTCACAGAAGATTGGTGAAAGCGGTCGGAGGAAGAGTGAAAGCCAGAATCGAAAATCACCACAATTTCGCATGGAAAGAAATTCATAACGGAAAAGAAGTAATTGTTCACAGAAAAGGTGCAACTCCAGCTAATGAAAATGAATTGGGAATGATTCCCGGTTCGATGACGGCAAAAGGTTTCATCGTTCGCGGAAAAGGAAATCCGGATTCTTTGAATTCGGCTTCACACGGCGCAGGAAGAGCGCATTCTAGAGGAGAATGCAGAAGTCTTTTCACTCAAAATGACATCAAAAAAGAATTAAAACTGAAGAATGTCACGTTGATGGGCGGAAATACAGAAGAAGCACCAATGGCTTACAAAGATATCAATGAGGTGATGAATGCACAAAGTGAGTTAGTTGATATTCTGGGAACTTTCCAGCCTCGAATTGTGAGAATGGATAGATAAATTGGTTGATGGGTTTTAGTTGTTGGTTGATGGATTTTAACCAGCAACTATCAACCGTCAACAATCAACAAAAAATTTGACAAAATGGGAGCACCACATAATATAAAAAGATACGGTGAAGTCTGGCCGGAATTTAGGATTCAACACGGACTGGAAATTTTAGAGAAATTAAAAGATAAAGTCATCATTTCAGGAGGTTGGGCGTGGCATTTTATGTCTGAAACCGGACATACGGAATACAAACACGCTCATGACCACAAGGATATTGATGTTTTTGTAAAGAAAGAGAATGTAGCTGAGGCTGTAATGATTCTTCAGCAGGAAGGTTTTCAAAAAGTCTGGACAAGATACGATCATCTTCCGAGCGAAGAAAATTTTCGCAGATATGAGAAAACACTTGAAATGGAAAACGGAAAATTTCACAGAATTACGATTGATTTCTTTGAGAAAAACGATCTGGAAACTGTCGAAGCAAACGGATTTACTGTCGTAAAACCTGATATTTTACTTTCGTTTTACAGAAATATCCATTCCAGCGATAAATGTTGGGGAGTAATGGCGGCAAAAGAATTATTAGAAAAAGGAATTGACCCGGTTGGTCATCCGAAATTAAGTGAAATGCCTAAAATAAACTGAAATGAAAAAAAGATATAAACAGGAATATTTTGGCTATCACGAAAGTATTCTCGTAGTTTGTCCGGATTGCGGAGAAGATGCTGTTGTGAAAAATTAACACAGTTATAAAACGGCAACATTAGAGTGTAATCATTGTGATTTGCGAAAAAAAGGATTGGATTTAGTGATTTACAAAGTGTTTGTAAAATTAAATTGTCCGGTTTGTGCGCATCCGATTCGTTATGAGCAAGGAAATTTGAAAGAAAAACCTAAGAATGTTACTGTAAAATGTGATGAGTGCGAATCTTCTTTTCACATTCAACCAAAATCAGAGAAATATCTCAATAATTCAATAAAAGAAGAAGGCTTGATACATGATCCCGTTTTCGGTTGTAGATATTATTTTCAGGAAGATTTTAAAGGAAAATTATTCTGGGCAAAAAATAGGGAACATCTTTTAGAGATGCAAAACTATGTTTCCTCAGACTTGAGAACAAGATTACCGTACAGAATGCGAATGGTAGAAAGATTACCAACATTTATTAAAGAAGCCAAAAACAGAGAGGCGATTTTAAAAATTTTACAAAAATGGAAAAACTCATACAAATAACCTCAGGAAGAGGACCTTTGGAATGCCAATGGGTCGTTGCCAAAGTGCTGAAAACATTCCTTGAGGAAGCAAAAAATAATAATATAGACTATGAAATCATCCATCGTGAAAATGGTGATGAAAACCTGACATTGAAATCTGTAACGTTGCTTTTAAAATCAAAAAGCATCAATGAATTTTTAAAAACGTGGTTAGGAAGCATTTGCTGGACAGGAAAAAGTACGTTCCGAAAACTGCATAAAAGAAGTAATTGGTTTATCGGAATTTTTGAACTGGAAGGTTTGGAGAAAATTCAATTTAATGAAAAAGATATTCAGTTTCAGACAACAAGAAGTCAGGGAAGTGGCGGGCAGAATGTGAATAAAGTGAACACGGCTGTTCGGGCGACTCATATTCCGACGGGACAAAGTGTTTTTGTGCAAGATTCTCGTTCACAATTGGAGAATAAGAAACTTTCGATTACAAGATTGAAGGAAAAGGTTTTGGAACAGAATATTATTCAGCTTCAAAAAAGAATGCAGGAAACGTGGAACAATCATTTACAGGTGCAAAGAGGAAACCCGATTAGAACGTTTTCCGGAACAGATTTTAAAAAGAATCATCAGAAAAAATCTTTCAAAAAACAGAGAAATCAACTCAAAAATGAATTAAAAAACTACAAAAATGACCTTAACTAAAAATAAATATTACTTCGAAGCTTTGGACAACTATCCGTACAGTCTTCCGGAATGTTTGGAAGCGTTGAATTATGCGTTGTCTTACGACCCGGAAGACGCAGACAGCCTTTGTCTGATGGGAAGAATTTACAGTGAAATGCTTTCTGATTACGGAAAAGCAAAGCTATATTTTGAAGAAGCCATGCTGTATGATGTCAATAATCTTAATACTCCGCAGTATTATATCAAATGTCTTTTGGATAACGAAGATTTTCATGAAGCGGCAAGATTAATCGAATATGCATTAAAAATTAAAGGGATTGATAAGTCTACAATATGGTTTTACCGATCCCTGCTTTCCGAAAAAAGAGGAAGTTTTAAGAATGCCCTGAAATTTCTGGACGAATCTGCAAAGTATTGTTTCACAGAATATAGTTTGAATGTGGTAAAGGATCGTAAAAAGTTTGTAAAATCTAAAATGCCAAAGAAAATAAAATCCAAAAAAAAGAAGGAGGTTAAATAAATCTCCTTCTTTTATATTATTTAGAAAAATTATTTCTTATTCGCAGAAATCAGATAATCATAAACCATTTGATGCTGGTCATCGGTTAATTTGGCTTTAGGAGCCATTCTTGCCAGTGTTTTTATCCAGTCTTGGTCATCATGCTTTGCGGGATCAGGAAGTTTGTGACACTTATTACAAGAGTTCTCAAAAACAGTTTTTCCCTGAGCGATTTGTTCAGATGAGGTATACTTTGGGCCGGTGACAGCTACACTTTTAGGTCCGCAAGAAGCCATAAACGCAGACACGATAATCATACCTAAAATCAATTTTTTCATAACAATATTTTTAGAAAAGGTTTATTTCTTCACAGAAACAACATAATCATAAACCCATTGATGTTGCTCATCCGTAAGTTTTGCCTTCGGAGCCATCGAGTTCATGATACCTACCCATTGTACCGAAGTGTGAGCTGTTGGATCTGGTAATTTATGACATCTTCCACAAGAGTTTTCAAAAATTGTTTTCCCTTGTGCTATTTGCTCGGCTGTAGACGTTGCAGGTCCTATTGGAGCTGTTGGTGTAGATGATTTTGATGTACAAGATGCTAATAAAACAGCAATGAATGATGCTACAGCGATTATCTTTTTCATGTTTCTTATTTTGATTGATAACAAATGTAGCAAATTCCCTTTCTCATTGATAAATTGAGACTTAATTTAGAAGAAGTATAAATATGAATGGGCGAAGGCAAATTTTCTCAAACGCTCTTTTTTTTAGAAGCTATTTCTCGCTTTTCGCACTCGCTATTTTCTGAGTTTCGGCGGCGGGCAAAGCCCGCCGCCGCCGAAACTCAGAAAATGAGCTCAAACAAACGCTGCAATCGGGCTAGAAAACCGTCATTTCTCTCAAAATCAGTAAAAATCCACAAGAGCTCATACAAAATTTCAAATACCAATTGTTAAATAAAATTATTATTCGACAAAAAATAATAAATGAAACCCTCTTCACACTTGACCATTGACTTATAAATCTTTATTTTTGAATCAATGAAATTTTCTACACAAGAACTAATGGATGGAATTCGATCAGGCAACAAACGTCTGATTGCGAAAGCCATTACATTAGTGGAAAGTAAAAAGGCAGAACATAGAACTCAGGCAGAAGAATTATTAAAACAAATCATGCCTTTTACAGGAAATTCCGTTCGTGTAGGAATCACAGGAGTTCCGGGAGCCGGAAAATCAACTTTTATAGAAAGTTTTGGAAGATTAGCGATTGCAAATGGCAAAAAAGTAGCAGTTTTAGCCATAGATCCTAGTTCAGCAATCAATAAAGGAAGTATTTTAGGAGATAAAACCCGAATGGAAGAACTGGCAAAGGAAGAAAATGCTTTTATTCGTCCTTCTCCAAGTTCCGGTTTTTTAGGAGGCGTTGCCAATACCACTTTTGAAACAATGATGATCTGTGAAGCAGCGGGTTATGATTATATTTTAATTGAAACGGTCGGCGTTGGTCAGTCGGAAGTGCTGGTTGCGGATATTACCGATGTCTTTTTATTTTTAAAAATAATTGGTGGCGGAGATGAGCTTCAGGGCATCAAACGCGGGATCATGGAAATGGTAGACGTAATTTTCATTAATAAAGTTGAAAAAGATAATCTTCAAAAAGCAAAAAATACAAGGTTAGAATTGAAACGTGCCCTTGATTTTATTCCGCCCAAAGAAAAAGACTGGAAAGTTCCGGTTTTATTGGGTTCTGCGCTGCACAACGAAGGATTGAAAGAAATTTTTGAAAAAATAACAGATTTCATTAATTTAAAAAAGAAAATCAATCGCTTCGAAGAAGTTAGAACACAGCAAGCTGAAAAACGATATGAATATTGGGTTCAAGAATATATTTTAGCCTTGATGAAGAGAAATGAATCTTTAGAAGAAGCTTACCTTCAGCATAGAAAAAATGCTTCAGCAATGGTTTCAAATCCTAGCACTGAAGCAAAATTATTTGTTGAAAAATTCCTTAATCCTGAAAATTAGAGTTTTTCTTTTTCCTCGATATTTTTAGAAATAAATCCGTCATAAGAAATCGGCTGTCTATCATTACTTCTGATTGATGTAAATGCTCTTCCGTTTTTAAAGATTTCAATAATGATCTCATCCACAGTACTTTGATCATTTACTTTAATTTTAACAATCCATTTTCCTTTTTTACCTTGAGTTTTACTTACCAAAAAATCTTTTGAGGTAAATCTGTAGCCGGTTTTATCTGTATTTCCGTAAGATGGGTTGAACACTCTTCCGAAATAGGGCAAATAAACTTCAAGCTTATCTTTTTTTAAATCAATTGAATAATTACTTCCTGCAAGATCAAGCATTCTTGTTGATGTGGTATTAGGAAGAGAATTCATAACATTAATAACATCATAATTGGTTGGTGTTGCTCTTTCTGCACGAAACGAGAAATCTTCGGTATCTACGATTCCTGCAATAGTTGAAGGATCAACTTTAGTTTGGGCAAAACTATTCTGAAAGATCATCAGAAAAACAAAAATGAATATGATTGAAATATACTTTTTCATGATAATAAAATAATTATTAAATTTAAATAGCAAAATGTATGCAAAAATTCTGTTTCAAAAAAGTTTTGGAATAGAAATTGTAAATGATGATTTAACAACCCTCTAAACTATGAAAATTACACATCTATTAGGAATAGGAGCGCTGGCTCTTTCCGTTGCAGCATGTACTACAAACCCGATCACGGGAAGGTCTTCTTTACAATTGGCAAACAATTCTGAAATCCTTACCATGTCTGCACAAGAATATAAAACTACCTTATCTAAAGGTAAAGTGATTACCGGGACGGCAGACGCCAAAAAAGTGGTTGCTGTTGGTAGCAGAATAAAAGCGGCAGCAGAGAAATATTATCAAAATATTGGCAGATCGGCAGATTTAGCAAATTATAATTGGGAATTTAATCTTTTACAAAGCAGTGAATTGAATGCTTGGTGTATGCCTGGCGGAAAAGTTGCTGTTTATACTGGGATTTTACCAATTACTAAAAATGATAACGGTCTTGCTGTTGTGATGGGTCACGAAGTTTCACACGCATTGGCAGGTCACGGAAACGAAAGAATTTCTCAGGCTATGGTCGCACAATACGGTGGTCAAATCTTAGGAGGAACGATTTCTAACGGGCAATGGGCTAATGTTTTTGAGAAAGTTTACCCAATTGGTTCTCAGGTGGCTTTGTTGAAATATGGTAGAAACCAAGAGTCTGAAGCAGATGAAATGGGATTATACTTAATGGCAATGGCAGGATATGATCCGAGAGAAGCAGTTCCTTTCTGGAATAGAATGGAAGCCGCAGCAACCGGAGCAAGACAGCCGGAATTCTTATCTACCCACCCGAATCCTGAAACCAGAATTTCAGATATTAATAAAGATTTACCTAAAGCTTTAGAATATTACAAAGCAGCGGGAGGAAAATAATAAATAGAAATTTTAATCTTGAAATATAGCCTTATTAAATTTTTGCTAAATTTGGTAAGGCTTTAATTTTAACCACTTAAACACACATTATGAAAGGTTTATCACTTACCGGGCTTATACTTTTGGCTGTTTCTGTATTGTTATTTTACCTTACCTCGCCCAATTTTACTATCAATGATCTTCAGATGTCCCACGTTATGGGCATCATGGGAGGTGTTGGCATTGGTTTAATTATTGGCGGAATGGTAGGATACGTTAGCAAAGGGAGCGCCATCAAGGCTGAACAAAAGAAGAAAGAATTCAAGCAGTTGCAAAAAGATAAAGAAGAGCTTGAACAAAAGGCTGCCGAAATTGCAAAACGTGAAGCAGAATTACAGTCTCATAATCAAAATCCTCAAATCTAACGACTTGAGGATTTTTTTAAAATTGTTATTTTCGAATTAATTAAAACTTGTAACCAACACCTACCATAAATAAATTAGGTCTGTTGTCGTATCTTATTTCTTCGCCAGAAACTTTATTGATGAAGTTTCTTGAATCTTTACTGAAAGCACCTTCATATCTTGCATTCAGAATTAATTTTTTGATTTCAAACTGAGCTCCGAACTGGTAACCTACCGTGAAGTTATCTCTTGAGTTTTCTTTAAAATCATTAAAAGTATCTTCTTTGCTCAAATTATAGCTCGCCACGGGTCCTACAAATACTCCTAAAGTATTTCCTAAAAGATTATACCCTAAAAGAATCGGCAAATCCATACGATTACTTTTGATATCGAAGGTTGTAGATTCTGTAGTAAATTCGTTTTTAAAATGCGTGTAGTACAATTCCGGCATTACATATAAAGCCCCTGGCAACGGAACTTTTAATGAAAGACCAACGTTGAAACCTGCATTGTTTTTTCCGCTTCCTTCAATGGCATCATTTACGGTTCCTTTAATGTTTTTCCAAGATGGTGAACCTGTAGGAAATATTATGTTTGCTTTACCTGCCAAAGAAATCTGAGCAGAAGCAAATACTGAAAAACCTATTAATGCTATACTAAGTGCCTTTTTCATTATCGTCTATTTTTGTGATTGTATTATCAATAGTTTTATTATTCTCAAGTAAATATTCTCTCAGTTCTTTAAATAGTTCTGATGAATAAACGAAATCAATAAGATTTTTATTGCCCGCCGTGATCAAAACGTCTTTATTTCCTTCCCATTCTTTGATACCCAATCTTAGATAAACAATCTTTTCACCAATCGTCATCACCGAGTTCATATCGTGGGTGTTGATGATCGTTGTGGTGTTATATTCTTTAGTGATCTCAAGCAGAAGATCATCAATTACGTTTGATGTATAAGGGTCTAATCCTGAGTTTGGCTCATCACAGAAAAGATATTTTGGGTTGTTTACAATCGCTCTCGCAATAGCAACCCTTTTTTGCATTCCCCCGGAAATTTCAGAAGGAAATTTTTTATTAGCTTTATCTAAATGTACTCTTCCGATTACCTCAAAAACACGTCTTTTCTTTTCTCTGTAAGATAAATTGGTAAACATATCCAACGGGAACATGATGTTTTCTTCCACCGTTAATGAGTCGAACAAGGCACTTCCCTGGAATACGGTTCCGATTTCCGAACGAAGATGCTGTTTTTCGTCACGTGTCATCACGTTAATATCTCTTCCATCGAAAAGAATCTCTCCGGAAGTTGGCTGAAAAACATTCAGTAAGCTTTTAAGAAAAACTGTTTTCCCTGAACCACTCTGCCCAATAATTAAATTTACTTTACCTTTATCAAAAGAGGTTGAAATTCCTTTAAGTACTTCAACACCATCAAAACTTTTCTTTAAATCTTTTACCTCAATCATTAGCTTAATATTAATTGGGTTAATAGCAATTCGGAAAGGATGATGAAAACCATCGTCCAAACTACCGCCTGTGTACTTGCTCTACCTACTTCCAATGAGCCTCCTTTTACATTATAACCAAAATAAGAAGGAACGGTGGCAATGATAAATGCAAAAACAGCTGTTTTTGTAAATGCATAATAAATGAAAAGATTCGGCATATACATCTGAATTCCGATTACATAATCATTGGTTGTCCAGTTTCCTGTCAAAATTCCTGCAATATATCCTCCGGCGATCCCAAAAACGATGCTTATGGCAATCAGTAAAGGATTAAATATTACACAGGCGATGATTTTAGGTAAAATCAGGAAGTTAGGAGAGTTTACTCCCATAATGTCCAAAGCATCAATCTGTTCCGAAACCCTCATTGTACCTATGCTGGATGCTATATATGAACCTACTTTTCCGGCCAGAATCAAACTGATGATTGTAGGCGCAAATTCTAATACCAAAACGGCTTTTGTTGCATATCCTACAAATGACGGAGGAATAGGAAATGAAGAAGCATCAAAGTTATTAAACATTTGAATAGCCACTACCGCTCCAACGAATATAGATGTGAAGATAACCAACCCGAAAGAGTTGACTCCCAAATCATTGATTTCTCTCATGAATAGTTTCCAGAATACTCTCATTTTTTGAGGTTTCTGGATAGATTTACCAAGAAGAAGAATATATTCTCCGACTGCTGTAAAAAACTTTTTTAACATTCTGCTAAATTAGACTTTTTTTATTTAATTATTTAAGTTGAGATTAAGTCTAAGGTTTAGTTTTAAATGCTCAAATTAAGATTAAATTTATCCTAATTTGAATTAAACCTTATTTTGCATTTTTATCCCCACCGAGAACTAATAAAATGGTTTTCAAAATAATAACAAGATCCAGCGCAAAACTCCAGTTTCTCACATAGAAAGCGTCTGCCAATACACGTTTTTTCATCTCTACTTCCACGTCTCCCGAGTCTCCACGAAGTCCGTTTACCTGCGCCAAACCTGTAATTCCCGGACTTGCCATGCTTCTCAGGCTGTATCTTCCGATCTTGGGTTTGTAATAATCATCAACAGCCAACATGTGCGGTCTAGGACCAACAATCGACATTTCACCTTTCAACACATTCAAAAACTGAGGCATTTCATCAAGGCTGGTCTTTCTTAAAAATTTACCAATCTTGGTGATTCGCGAGTCGTTTTCGCTGGTTGTTTTGGTTGTAGATTCATCATTTACCACCATGGTTCGGAATTTAATGCAACTAAAAACCTCTTCATGAAAACCATATCTTTTCTGTATGAAAAAAACAGGCCCTTTTGATGTTGATTTAATTAAAATTGCAATAATTGGGAAAAGCCAAGAGCAAATTCCTACCAAAACGAAGATGGAAAACAGAATATCGAACGTTCTTTTCATCAGAAAATTCGAATAATAATCTAAAGGATATCTTGCCTGATTAAGAATGGGCTGCGTCTGAATATAAGCCAAATCATAAAGGAAAAAATCACTTTGTGAAATATTGGGAATTAAAGTAATATGTACTTTATTGGCTTCGGCTAGTTTAAATAGACGATCTTCAGTTTCTGGGCTGAATGAATGGTCTGTGGGCAAAAATAAAGTATGAATTCCGTTGTCTTGCCAAAATTTTATCAGATTTTCAGACTGAATATCAACATCTTTATAATCAAAAACTTTATAACCGTAATCTTTTCTGTTGCTGAAAATATTCTTTAAAATCTCCGTAGAGCTGTTTTCATTCAGAAACATAATATTTCGATGGTTTACCCCTAAACTTCGGATGTATTTTATTCCGAAATAAATTATTGATTTAGAAAGGAATACGAAAAAATAGAGATAAAACGATAACCAATAAATGTCGGAATTGAAAAACGCATTGTAGCTCACTTTCCCGATAAGGAAAACTCCTAAAATAAATAAGAGAAAGTGAATTAAAAGCCGCTCAAGAAACAAAGTATACGTTAAGTTCCTGGGAATATTATAGATTTTTGTTCTACCGCTGAGAAGCATCCAAAACAAAAATAATAAGGCCAGAGAAAACGTATTTTGGTACCAACTTTCCTGATTGTACTTTAATTCTTCGTTTCTGCTTATAAAAAAGAATATGAAAATAGATGCAATAACCAAAAGGTCAAGCAATATAATGATTGATTTCAGGTATCTAGAGTATCGAATTCTCTGCATCTATGTGTTATAAACGGATACGAAGAGCTAAGGTACGTATTTTTATGGGATATTAAGATATTTATGAGTCTGAACAGACGCTCTCCAATCTGGGTTTTCAAGAATGAAATCTGTAATTTTAGGATACATTTCATCGCGCTTGCTCCATTCGCTCTGAAGATATAATGTACAGTTTTTTGAAACTTTTGCCGCTTGTTCCTGAGCGAATTTAAAATCATTATTATTAAATACAATCATTTTAAGTTCGTGAGCTTTAGCATAAATTTCTTCTTTTGGTAAGCCTGTTTTCTTTGGTGAAAGGGTGATCCAGTCGATTTGTCCGCTCATCGGGTATGCTCCGGATGTTTCAATATGAACGGTGCATCCTAATTCTTTTAATTTGGATGTTAAAATATCAAGATTCCACATTAAGGGTTCTCCACCTGTTAAAACAATGGTCTTACAATGCTTTGCCGCAGTTTCTGCAATTTCTTCTGCATTCATTAATGGATGTAAGTTCGGATCCCAACTTTCCTTTACATCACACCAGTGGCACCCAACGTCACAACCGCCCAATCTGATGAAATAGGCTGCTTTTCCCGTGTGTGCTCCTTCTCCCTGAAGAGTGTAAAAATGCTCCATCACAGGGAGCATTTTACCTTCTTTTAATAAAATATCTTCTTCTTTATTCATTTTAAAATTAGTCGTTGTAGACTGAAGTTTTGTAAGCAATGATGGTGTTTTTCATCAACATCGCTCTTGTCATAGGTCCAACTCCTCCCGGAACCGGTGTGATCCAGCTTGCTTTTGCAGCACAGCTGTCGAAATCTACGTCACCTGCCAAATAATAACCTTTTGGAGAATCATTGTCTACTCTCGTAATACCTACATCAACAATCACTGCTCCGTCTTTGATCATTTCACCTTTTAAGAAGTGAGGATCTCCCAACGCTGTAATTACGATGTCTGCTTTTTTAGTGTATTCTTCGATGTCTTTTGTGTAAGAGTGCGTTAACGTAACCGTTGAGTTTCCAGGGAAATCTTTTCTTCCCATTAAGATACTCATTGGTCTACCTACGATTTTACTTCTTCCGATGATAACGCAGTCTTTACCTTTAGTTTCAATATTATATCTTTCCAATAATGTTAAAATTCCGAACGGAGTTGCAGGTAAGAAAGTATCCATTTCCAAAGCCATTTTCCCAAAGTTTGTAGGATGGAACCCGTCAACATCTTTTCTCGGATCGATTGCGTTGATGATCTTCTCCTGATCGATTTGATCCGGTAAAGGCAACTGAACGATAAATCCGTCAACAGATTTATCTTTATTAAGTTCTTCAATTTTTTCCAATAATTCAGATTCAGAAACCGTACTTGGAAATTTCACTAAGCTCGATTGAAAACCAACTTCCTCACAATCTTTTACTTTTGCGTTTACATAAGCCTTGCTCGCGCCGTTGTTTCCAACAAGAATTGCCACCAAATGCGGAGCTCTTCTTTTGTTTGCAAGAATTTTTTCAACTTCAGCCTTGATTTCCTGTTTTATTTCTTTGGATACTTTTAATCCGTCAAGAATTTCTGCCATTTTACTTTTATTACTTTTTATTAGATTTTGGATAAGAATTAAATATTTAACGATTGAATCTACTTTCATTTATGATCAACCATACTTTTAATCTTTATCGTATTTTATTTATTCGCTTTATAATAATTAATCAACCCGTTTGTTGATGTATCATGAGAGGTAACGTTCTCATTATTTTCAAGTTCCGGAAGGATTTTGTTAGCTAAAACTTTTCCAAGTTCTACACCAAACTGATCGAAACTGAAAATATTCCAGATCACACCCTGAACGAAAATTTTATGCTCATACAAAGCAATTAATTGCCCTAATGAAAAAGGAGTTAATTCATTGATTAATATAGAGTTTGTTGGTGTGTTTCCGTGGAAGACTTTATAATTTAATAAGAAATCAATCTCCTCGTCAGATTTTCCCGAAGCTTTTAATTCTGCTTCCACTTCCTCTTCTGTTTTTCCGAAAGCAAGTGCCTCAGTCTGAGCAAAAAAGTTAGCTAATAATTTATCCTGATGATCAGAAACTTTGTTCGGACTTTTCGCATACGCAATAAAATCTGCAGGAATCAGTTCTGTTCCTTGGTGAATCAATTGATAGAAAGCGTGTTGTCCGTTTGTTCCCGGTTCTCCCCAAATGATTGGTCCTGTTTCATATTCTACAAATTCTCCATTTCTGTCAACACATTTTCCGTTACTTTCCATATCTCCCTGTTGGAAATATGCCGGAAATCTGTCTAAATACTGAGAATAAGGAAGAATAGCAACGGTTGTCGCTGCATAGAAATTACGATACCAAATTCCAATTAATCCCATCAAAACAGGAATGTTTTCACCAAATTCTGCAGTTTGGAAATGCTGATCTGTGTCGTAAGCTCCTCTCAATAATTGCTCATAATTTTCATAACCTACTGCAAGAACGATGCTTAAACCGATCGCGCTCCACAATGAGTATCTTCCGCCAACCCAATCCCAGAATTCGAAAATGTTTTCTTCTGCAATTCCGAAGTCTTTAACGGCCTGAACGTTAGTTGATAAAGCGACAAAGTGTTTTGCTACATCTTCCTGTTTTCCAGCTTGTAAGAACCAATCTTTTGCTGAATTTGCATTCGTCATTGTTTCCTGAGTCGTAAACGTTTTAGAAGCAATGATGAATAAAGTCGTTTCAGGGTTTAAATCTTTAACAACTTCTGCGATATGATTTCCGTCCACATTAGAAACAAAATGAACGTTTAACCTTGTTTTAAAATGTTTCAAAGCCGAAACCACCATCACAGGTCCTAAATCTGAACCTCCGATTCCGATGTTCACGACATCTGTAATTTCTTTTCCGGTAAAACCTTTGTGACCTCCAGAAATAATGCTTTCAGAGAAAGATTTCATGTGATCCAAAACTCTTTTGATCTGAGGTTTGATATTTTCACCGTCTACCAAAATTTCTTTATCAGAAAAATCTCTCAAAGCGGTATGCAGAACGGCTCTTCCTTCTGTTTCGTTGATTTTGTCTCCCGAAAACATTTTAGAAATCGCGTCTTTCAATTCGCATTCTTCAGCAAGGTTTAAAAGAAGGTTTTTTGTTTTAGAATCGATTAAGTTTTTAGAATAATCAAATAAAAAGTTAGGTCTTTTAATCGAAAATTCATTAAAACGGTTCGGATTGTATTCAAAAAGGCTTCTTAAATCAAAGTCATTATTTGCAAATTGCTCGTCCAAAGCTTTCCAGCTGTTGGTTTGAGTAGGATTTATTTTTGATAACATATATTTTAGAAATTAGGGTTATACTATTTGAAATTTCAGTGTGTTTTTCTTCCTGAATTCTGTTTGTGATATTTCAATCTGCAAATTTAAGGAAAAAATGAATGGGGTGAATGTCTCAAAATGATAAGAAATATTTAAATTTTGAAAAAATTCAATTAAAAATAGGCTCGGAAATTTGAAGATCATCATTTGTGTTTATAAAATTATTAACTTCCAATCCAAATTATCACATTTATATTAATGATGGAAAGAAGAGATTTTATCAAAAAATCAGGACTTGGATTAGGTTTTTTCACGGTTCCTTCCTCGGCAAAATTTTTATTTTTGAATGATTATGTTTCAAAAAGACCGAGTCTAAATCAAAGAAAATTCACTTCCGAAGCAGTCGAAAAAACAATTAAAACTATAAAAAAAGACATTGCTGATAATGAATTGGCGTGGATGTTCGAAAACTGTCTCCCGAATACGCTCGATACAACGGTAAAGTTTTATCATAAGAATAATAAACCTTTTACCTATGTGATCACGGGAGATATCGATGCGATGTGGCTACGTGACTCTTCGGCACAGGTTTATCCTTATTTAAATTTAGCGAATGAAGACAAAAAATTAAAAGATCTTTTGAAAGGAGTTATTAATAAACAGGTTGAATGTGTTCTTCTCGATCCTTATGCCAATGCTTTTTTTGATGATGCTCACAAAATCAGCGAATGGAAAGATGATGCAACCGATATGAAATCTGGAATTCATGAGCGAAAATGGGAAATCGATTCGTTGTGTTACGTAATGCGTTTATCATATAATTACTGGAAAACAACAGGAGATTCTTCTGTTTTTGATGCAGATTGGAAAAAAGCGATGTTGTTGATTTTACAGACTTTTAAAGAACAGCAACGAAAAAATTCAAAAGGGCCTTATTCTTTTGAAAGAGCGAACGGAAATCCTCTAGATACACAATTTGGCAAAGGTTTTGGAAATCCTACGAAGAAGGTAGGTTTGATTCATTCGATGTTCCGACCTTCGGATGATGCCACTTTTTATCCTTTTTTGATTTCTTCGAATATGTTTGCGGTAGTTTCTTTACGCGAAACGGCGGAAATTTTCTCTAAGATTTTAAAAGATGAAAATTCATCAAATCAATTCAAAAATTTAGCAAAAAATGTGGATGAAGCGATTCAAAAATATGCAATTTTAAATCATCCAACAGCCGGAAAAATTTACGCTTTGGAAGTTGATGGATTCGGAAATGCTTTATTTATGGATGATGCTAATGTTCCGAATTTATTGTCAATTCCTTATTTGGGATATGCTTCAAAGGATGATGAAGTCTATAAAAACACACGAAAGTTTTCTTTAAGTCATGCAAATCCGTGGTTTAGTGAAGGTAAATTTGCGAAAGGAATTGGTGGCCCGCACATTGGGGAACATAAAATCTGGCCTTTGGGTTTAATTATGCAGGCTTTGACGACCGATAATGACGAGGAAATTATAGCCTGTTTAAAAATGTTGAAAGGAACGCACGCCGGAACTGGATTTATCCATGAATCTTTTGATGTTGATAATCCGAAAGATTTTACACGATCTTGGTTTGCCTGGGCAAATACGTTGTTTGGTGAATTAATTCTCCATCTTCACAAAACAAAACCTGAGATTTTAAAAAGAAAATTTTAAAGATAAAAACCTCCAGAATCAACCTGGAGGTTTCTTGTAAAATCTAAAAATTTATATAAATAACCAAAGGTTAGGATTGCTATTCTGAAATATTTGAATGTGATTTTTTAATTGATTTTCTCTTTTTGTAGAAAAATAATCCAACGCCGCCAATCAATAATAAGGGCCAGATTACGATTAGTCCAACAATAATTCTTTGAATTAAATAATACCCTTCCACGAAAGCAGATTTTGCACTGTATAAAAATTCAAATCTATATTTATCGTCGATGCTTTTTGTATTGGTAATGGCAATTTCTGCAATGCGAAGTTTAGGTTCTTTAATGTAAATATCCACCGTGCTGTATTTTAGCTGATCTGCTGTATTCATGGTTTCCAGCTGCTGTTGATTGCCTTCTTTCATATTGTCGTTGCTCATACTTACTTTATCTTTATTCACTTTCATCTGAGCAATATTGTTATCAGTTTTTTTATTTCTTTGAGCCTCAAGTTCTGCATATTTTATGCTGGCAGTCACATCTTCCGCATTGATGATTCTTGAATTCAAGAATAGTTTTTTATCATTAATCAACGTCAAAAGTTCACCCAATTTATCCGTTGGAACCCGAACTTGCATCGTGTTTTCGGTTTGAAATTTTTTAACCAAAGTTGCGTTTTCGTTGGATGTATTATAAGTGTCTTCAGAAACAACATTGCTTTGCAGATTGCTTTTTGTTACAAATCCTTCCAGTTGCTGAACCGATTTTTCAATGGAAATGGTTGCATCATAAACATCTTTCACTTCCATATTTACATCCGCCGTTTTGATAAACTGTTTGTCTTTTACATTCATCGTTGCAGCGGAAGAAACACTGTCGGAAACCACTACCGCAGCAGAATCTGCAGTCGCATAATCTGCAGATGATGTTTCTATTGCTTCTCCTTTTTTACATGAATAAATTCCTAATAAAAGTGCCGTTGCGATGGATAGCTTTATGTAAGTCGTTCTCATAATATTGATTTTTTAATGTTTTTGCTTATTCCAAAGTTCCAGAAGAATGGCTTGTAATGTTTGAAAATGCCAAGTAAAAAGTTTGTAAAGAAAAATTCTGTTTTAAATAAATGAAAATCAATGTTTTGTAAAATGAATTAAAAATATGTCTCTTGTTTTCGGATTAATTTTTGCTTAACTTTTACAAATCAAACACACAATAAATTCTTATGTCAAATACTTTTTCCAAAATCAGAAACGCGATAGAATTATTAAGAACCATCGACTTTGATCAGTTGAGTGCTATTTCTCAAAAAGTTGATTTACCCAAACTGATGCAAAATTTCTCGAAACTTGATGATAAACAGTTGGGCGGATTAATGAAAATGCTCGATCCGAATAAAAAGAAAAAAGAACTTCCGCCTATCGACGGAGATTTCTACGATATTTATCACACATTGAGTCCTGAACAACGAGAAATTCAGTTAAAAGTAAGGGCTTTCATGGAAAAAGAAGTGAAGCCTTTGGTAAATCATTATTGGTTACGCGATGAATTTCCGCATGAATTAATTCCAAAATTTCAAAAATTAAATATTTGCGGGGTAACCTACGAAGGGTATGGCTGTCCGGGAATGCCTTTTTTAATGGAAGGTGTTATTGCGATGGAAATGGCAAGAATTGATGCTTCGATTGCTACTTTCTTTGGAGTGCAGTCCGGCTTGGCGATGGGTTCAATTTATATTTGCGGTTCTGAAGAACAAAAACAAAAATGGCTTCCTCAAATGCAGAAGTTTGAAAAAATAGGTGCTTTTGGGTTAACAGAACCTGAAGTTGGTTCCGGAGCAGCAGGAGGTTTAACAGTGACTTGTAAAAAAACTCCTGAAGGTTGGGTTTTAAATGGTCAAAAAAAATGGATTGGAAATGCGACGTTTGCTGATTTAATTATTATTTGGGCAAGAGATTTAGATGGCGGAGAAGTGAAAGGTTTTATTGTTGAAAAAGATAATCCAGGTTATTCTGTTGAGAAAATTAAAGGAAAAATGGCGTTGAGAATCGTTCAAAATGGTTTGATTACGCTGAAAGATTGTTTAGTCACAGAAGAAAACCGTCTGCAAAATGCCAATTCATTTAAAGATACCGGAAAAGTTTTGAGAATGACGAGAGCGGGAGTGGCGTGGATGGCGACAGGTTGCGCAAGAGGAGCTTATGAAAGTGCCTTAGCGTATACAAGAACTCGCGAACAGTTTGGAAAACCAATTGCTTCCTTTCAAATGATTCAAGGGCATTTGGTGGAAATGTTGTCGAATTTAACGGCAATGCAAACCATGATTTTCAGATTGTCTGAAATGCAGGACGAAGGCATTTTAAAAGATGAACATGCTTCTTTGGCAAAAGTTTTCTGTACTTTGAGAACACGAGATATCGTTTCCAGAGCCCGTGAAGTGTTGGGTGGAAACGGAATTTTGCTTGAATATGACGTGGCAAGATTTGTAGCCGACGCCGAAGCAATTTATTCTTATGAAGGAACAAAAGAAATCAATTCGTTAATTGTCGGAAGATCGATTACCGGATTCAGCGCCTTTGTATAATGTTGAAAGTGAATGGTCAATCGTGAATTTTGCTCCGCAAGTGAATTTTTAAAATTGACAAACAAAGCGATTGACAATTGACGATTGACCACTCACCGTTAACTTTTTCATTTCACTAAAGCTTTATATTTTTCTTTGTTATCAATAATCATCCAAAGATTGATCAGGAACATAATTCCGGCAATAGACATGCCTGAGGTAGATTTGTCTAGTGTAAAAATATGAGCAACAATTCCTACCATTACCGGCAAAATAACAATGGCTCCAAGAGCTCTGGTTTTAGGAAAGATAAATAGCAGCCCTCCGATAACTTCCACAGCACCAACTAAGGGCATCAACCAGCTGAGTTCTCCAAAAGCAGTAAAAATTTTCATTTGCTCGGGCGTTGGTTTTTCCATTGGCATGTAGTTTAAAAATTTGTTTAATCCGGCATTAATAAACATCAATCCGAAAAGTAAGGAGATAATAAATTTTACGATTTTCATATTGTTGATTTTATATTAAATATAATACAAAAATGATATTCGTTTATTTAAACAGATTGATTTTTATTTATTTTTCAATTTAATGTGAATTTTTTACAAGCTGTGTGGCTGTATTTTATATATTTGTTAATCAAGTTAAACTAAACAAATTATATTATGTTGAGAAATCTTAAAAAACTAAATCGTGTAGATTTAAGAGAAATTAAAGGAGGCGGTCGTGAGCAAATTTGTGACATCGGTCCTGAAGGTTGTCCGTGTAAAATTCCTGCTGGACATCCATGTTTAGGTGGAAGCGGTGGACCAGGAAATCCAGGTGAACCTGTAGGCTATTGTCCGGATAATCAATCTTATATTCCATGCGATCAAAGTTGTCCAAGCGGAATGAGTCCGATTTGTGCACTTTAAAAAATACGAAGCCTTCAAAATTTTGAAGGCTTCATTTATTTATAGAATTTTAAAATTGCTCATTACCAATTACTTATTGCTAATGATTAATCCATTTCTTCCAACGTAATATTCTTTGAAATTTTATATTTCTTTTTCTTTTTATCCGGTTTTTGTTCCTCACCGAGAAGTCTTCCCCAAGGCTGCAGACCTTCCACTCTTTCAAAAATAATTTTTATAATCGCAATCGCCGGAATACATAAAAACATTCCTGCAATTCCCCAAAGATGTTCACCTAAAAGAATTCCTAAAAATGAAAATAAAGCGTTGATTTTCACTTTAGAACCAACGACAAACGGAAGAACGATATTTCCATCAATGATATGAACGGCGATATATCCGATCACAACATAAAAACATGTAACCGGAGTGCCTGTAGCAAAAGCAATGAAGCATGAAATCACCAACGAAATACAGATTCCCAGATAAGGAATTACATTTAATAAACCTGTTAAAACAGCCAAAAGAACAGCATATTTTACACCCAAAACGGTTAAAACAATGGATGTTAAAATAGAGACAATGAAAACCTGAAGGCAAAGCCCAATAATGTATTTTTTCGTCATTACACGAACTTCATTCACCACTTCCTGAACGCTTGCTTTATGCTTTTCATGAAAAACAGTGACGATGAAATTATTTAAAACTCTTCTGTAATTCAAGATGAAAATAAAGAAAAGAATAAAAAACAGAATAAACCCGAATCCTGTTGAAAATATTCCGAAAGTGAATCCTAAAATTACGCCCGAAGACGAAAGTAATTTGTTCAGTCCTTGATTGATGTAATCCAGCTGATCATCAATTTTGACATTAAAAGTCTTTGAAATCCAGTGCTGAAGATTTTCAAAAACCGTGGTAAATTGCGTTCTTAAATGCGGAATATCTTTACTGAAATCCGAGAGTTGAGATCCGAAGAAATAAATGAGTCCTGCTAAAATCACCAACATTACCAATACCGAAGTCATGGTAGAAATAGACCTTGGGAACCTTAATTTTTTTTCTAATAAAGTGGCAAATGGTAGAAAAAGCATCGCCATTAAAAATGCTAAAAAGAAAGGTGCTAAAATGCTTTGTCCTAATGCCAAAAGATAACCAAGACCAATAATGGAAATGATGACTAAAGTCAGTTTAACAAGAAAAGGGAGTCGAATAAAATTCATAATTTCAAAATCTGCTGTATAAAAATAAGAAAAACCCTCCGAATTGAAGAGCTTTTTTATGGTGAACCTAAATTCTTTTCGATTTAAAGCAAAATCTATTCCGTCAAAAATTAAATAAGATGAATTTTTTATAAAGAACGAGTATCTTATTTAAAGTGAATATATTAAAAGTGAAACACGTCTTGAAAAAAATCAAGACGTGTTTCTTATTGAGAATGTTAATATGTTTACTAGTTACTTTTCAATCGCTATTTCGATTACTTCTTCCATGCGGTTTACGTAGTGAACGGTAAGGTTTTTCAGGTAATCTTTTTTAATTTCTTCCACATCTTTTCTGTTGGCTTCACAAAGGATAACTTCCTTGATTCCGGCTCTTGTTGCTGCCAGCAATTTTTCTTTAATTCCGCCTACAGGAAGCACTTTCCCTCTTAGCGTAATTTCTCCGGTCATAGCCAAATGCGCCTTCACTTTTTTATTTTTAAATGAGGAAACCATTGAAGTCAGCATCGCGATACCTGCCGAAGGTCCATCTTTTGGAGTCGCTCCTTCAGGAACGTGAACGTGGATGTTTTTCTTCTCGATATCATCCTGAGAAATTCCCAATTCATCGTGTTTAGCTTTAATATATTCTAAAGCAATGGTTGCAGATTCCTTCATTACCGTTCCCAAGTTGCCCGTCATTGTTAAGGCGCCTTTTCCATTGCTTAAAATGCTTTCAATGAATAAGATATCGCCGCCAACGCTTGTCCAGGCAAGACCAGTCACAACTCCTGGAAATCCAGTGATTTCCGATAAGCTTTTTGGTCTTGGAACTCCTAAGATTTCATCTACTTTTTCAAGAGAAATTTTCGAATCATATTCTTTCACCAAAGCGGTTTGTAAAGCTACCCAACGGGCGATTGATGCAATTCTTTTTTCCAATGTTCTTACGCCGCTTTCCGAAGTGTGAGCTTCGATAATATGTTTTAACTCAGGGTTTCCTAGTTTGAAAGATTTTGCATCTAAACCGTTTTCTTCCTGTTGTTTTTTAATTAAATGTCTCTTCGCAATCTCGATTTTTTCTTCCAAAGTATATCCGGCAATCTGAATAATTTCAGTTCTGTCTAATAATGGAGTTTGAATGGTGGATAATGAATTGGCTGTTGCGATAAACATCACTTTAGACAAATCATAACCCATTTCTAAGAAATTATCGTAGAAAGATTTATTTTGCTCAGGATCAAGAACTTCTAAAAGCGCTGAACTTGGATCTCCGTGTAAACCTTGTGCGATTTTATCCATTTCATCCAAAACAATTACAGGGTTTGATGTTCCCGATTTTTTGATGGATTGAAGGATTCTTCCCGCCATTGCTCCGATATACGTTTTTCTATGCCCGCGAATTTCACTTTCGTCGTGAAGTCCGCCCAAAGAAAGACGTACATATTTTCTTCCTAATGCATCTGCAATTGATTTTCCTAATGAAGTTTTACCAACTCCCGGAGGGCCAACAAGCAATAGAATAGGGGATTTCATGTTGTTTTTTAATTTTAAAACAGCCATGTGCTCCAAAATTCTCTTTTTAATATCTTCAAGTCCGAAGTGTGCTTTGTCTAAAACTTTCTCTGCTTTGGCAATATCAAAAATATCTTTTGTGTAGGTTTCCCAAGGAAGATCTGTGAAGAAATCCAGATAATTTCTCTGAACATTATAATCCGGTGAGTTTGGATTCTGACGCTGTAATCTGTTGATTTCCTTTTGGAAATGTTCTTCAACTTCAGTGCTCCATGTTCTCTTTCTTGCTTTTGCAATCAGATCTTCGATATCGCTTTCAGCGCCGCCACCCAATTCTTCCTGAATGGTTCTCATTTGCTGATTCAGAAAATATTCTCGCTGTTGTTTATCAAGATCTTTTGAAGTTTTCTGATGAATCTGATTTCTCAATTCCAGCTTTCTGAAATCTTCATGCATCATTTCATAGCACTTATTCGCTCTTTCGATCAAGCTTTTTTCTTCAAGCAATTTTTGTTTTTCACCTGAAGGGAAATTAGCATTTGTGCAGATGAAATTTAAAAGATCATCATTATTGTTAATGTTTTTAATCGCAAAATTGGCTGCATTCGGAATATTCGGATCAAGCTCAATGATTTTTAAAGCTAAATCTTTAATATTTTCCAACAAAGCCTCGTATTCTTCCTTATTTTTTGCTTTTCCGTCTTTTAATTTCGTGATTTCAGCCTTAAAATACGGTTGAGTTTCAACAAATTTTTTAACCTTAAATCTGTGAAAACCTTTTGTAATAGCTGTAATATTTCCTTCAGGAAGTTTTATAATTTTAATAATTTTCGCCAACGTTCCGATTTGATACAAATCTTTTTCGGTAGGTTGTTCCAAATCTGAATTTTTCTGGCTTATAATTCCGATGAAATCTCCGTTTTTCTGAGCTTCCTCAAGAAGTTGAATAGATGTTTTTCTCCCTGCTGTAATAGGAATTACAACATTTGGGAACATTACCATATTTCTTACAGGAAGGATCGGGAATATCTTTTGTTCGGAATTTTGTTCTGTTTCCGATAAGTCAGAAAGGTTGATTTCTTCCGCTACAATATCAAATCCATCGCTAATCATTTCCTCTAAACTAATATCTTCAAATTCTATCATAGTTAATCGAATGACAAATTGTCATTATCGTTTTAATTCATTAAATTGAAATCTCACAAAATGTGCTGAAAATGGATCACATATCATGATATACTAAATGGCACAATACTTATGCCATTTGTTTTTCGCTAAAAAATATGGTCAAAATTTCCTTTTTTCTATTATTTAAATTTTAAAAATTAAAAAAAGGTCTGAGATTTCTGTAATTTCTTAAAAATGTGTATTTTCGCAAACTGATAAAAAACTATAATTTATATAATGGCAATTTTAGGACAAATTAGGAGTAAGCCTTGGCTGTTGATGGGAGTAATTGCACTGGCGCTTTTAGCGTTCTTGGTAAACCCAGATAGCATCGATAAGGTTTTTGGTAAAAATCCTGATGTTTTAGGAAAAGTAAACGGTGAGAAAATTACCCGTGAGGAGTTTAATGACCAACTTTTCGTATTACAGCAACAAGCTGAGCAGCAAGGTCAACCAAAGGCTGGTCTTGAGGAGCAGGCTTGGCAGTTATTGGTTCAATCTAAACTTATCAAGCAGCAGTTTGAGAAAATGGGCTTCGAAATGACGGATGATTATTTCTGGAATCAAATTCAGTATGATCAAATGTTTGCTCAGCAACAGCAGTTCTTTGATGAGAAAGGAAACTTTAAAACTCAGGAGCTTAAAAAACAAATTGAAGATTTACAAAAGGCTAGTCCGGAAGGCTATAATCAATGGATTAAAACTAAAAAATCTATTGAGTACAGACTAATGGCCAGACAGGTTTTTGCAAATATTTCTACAGGAATTACTACTGGGAAGAAAGAAGCAGAAGAATTAATGAAAGAAAGAGATCAGTTAGCTGATATCGATTTCGTTAAAATTGATTATACTGCTTACCTTCAAAAAAATAATATCAAAGTTACTACTGAAGATTTAGCAGCGTACATTAAGGAACACCCTGTAATGTTCAAAGCTGAACCAAGCAGAAACTTAGGAATTGTATTTTTCCCGTCTCAGCCAAGTGCAGCTGATGATGCCGCGGCTCAGAAAGAGATTACAAAATTATTCTCTGGAAGTGATGCAAGTGGAGCGGAAAACTTCCAAAATACTAAAAACGACTCTATGTTCGTAATGGCTAATTCTGACATGCCTTTCAATGCTCAGTATGTGAAGCCAAACCAATTGCCACAATCTATTCAGGGACAAATTACTTCTGCTGCTATCGGACAGACTTTTGGCCCTTATAAAGAGCAAAACTTCTATGTAGTGTCTAAACTTTTAGATAAAAAGACTTCAGATTCTACATTATCAAGACATATCCTTATTGCTTTCAAAGGAAGCCCTGCGGGAGAAGGTGTTACAAGATCTAAAGAAGAAGCTAAGAAATTGGCAGATTCTATTGGTGCGATTGTAAAAGCTACTCCGGCTAAATTTACAGAATTCCTTAAGCTTTCTAACGACCCAAGTTCTGCTGCACAAGGTGGTAGCCTTGGTTGGACGACTCCTGAAACTCCTTTCGTTCCTGAATTTTTACATTATTTAGCGAACAACCCTAAAGGTGCTACAGGTGTGGTTGAAACTCAGTTTGGATATCATATTATCAATATTGAAGATAAAAAACCAGGTTCAATGGCTTATAAAGTAGCTAACTTGGTGAAAACTATAAAACCTTCTGATGCTACAGAAGCAGCTACAGATAAAAATGCAAGAAGATTTATTCAGCAGGTACAAGGAAAATCTTTCAACGATTTCGTGAATATTGCTAAAAAAGGAAACTATCAGTTCTCAAATCCTAAACAAGCGAAGAGATTCGACGGTCAGCTTCAAGGTTTAGGTACAGATAAAGATGCTGAAATCTTAGCTTGGGCTTTCGATAAGAAAAGATCTAAAGGAGATACAGAATTCTTTACAGTAGAAGGAACAGGAGATAAAATCGTTGTTTATCTTAACGGTAAGCAGGAAAAAGGTCTTGCAGATCCGGAATCTGTAAGAGATCAAATTGAAACAGTTGTTAAAAATAAATTGGCTGCAAAACAAATTTCTGAGAAAATTGGTAAAGCAGGTAATTTAGATCAGATTGCTAAGCAATTTGCTACAGCAAAACAATCGGCTCAGGTGAATTTATTAAACCCTTCAGTAGCGGGAGCTATGGAACCTAAAGTTGCAGGTGCTGCATTCGGTGTTGCAAAAGGTAAGGTTTCTAACCCAATCGAAGGTGGAACAGGAGTATATGTTTTAGTGAAGAAAAACGAAACTACAAACAAACAGCCTGGAGATCTTAAACAGTTCACAGAATCTGTTACTCAGAGAAATGCAGGAATGTTCGGTCAGGCTTGGTTAAAGAGCTTGCAGGACAATGCAGATATCGATGATTACAGAATTGAAATCTGGAATAAACTAGGTTCTCAGCAACAATAAGAAATTAATTTTCATCTATATTGAAAAGCGGCAAAGTTTTTGCCGCTTTTTTTGTATTTAACGCAGAGCAATAAAGAAAAACATTAATTTAAAATGTACTATATTTGCTCATTAGAAAAAATTAGCAAGTGAAGTTCAGTAAAGAAATAAAAGCTGGTGTAATTGCACTTCTGGCCATTGTAGGTTTCGTCGTGCTTTTTCAATTTATGAAAGGCAGAAGCCTTTTTACTACCGATAATATATTTTATGCAAAATATGATAATGTTGAGGGGCTGGCGCAGTCTTCTCCCGTTTCCATCAATGGGTTGAAAGTGGGGCAGGTCGACAAAATCATTCCTCGTACTTCTAAAACGGGTCAAATCGATTTCATTGTAAAAATCACGGTTGATAACAATTTTGAATTTTCAAAAAATTCAACGGTTGAGATCTTTGAGCCTAGTTTAATGGGAGGAAAGGAAATGAGAGTCAATCTATCTTACGGAGGAGCTACAGCAAAAGATGGCGATACACTGAAAGGTGCTTTCAAGTTGGGAACTTTGGGAAGTCTGTCTTCTCAGGTTGGTCCTGTGAAAGATCAATTGCAGAATGTTTTGTATAGAGTAGATTCTTTAATGTCTAGCGCAAACCAAGTGGTGAATGCTCAAAATAGAGAAGAAATCAGACTTTTATTATCAAATCTTAATAAAACAGTTGGTGCTTTACAAACTACTGCAGGAAGCGTAAATTCATTAGTAGGTCACAACGATCCTAAACTTCAGAGAGTGTTGGATGATGCAAGTCTTACCATGCAAAGCGGTAAAACGACTTTAGATAAATACGGAAACTTAGCAGAAAGCATTGATACTAAAAAGCTGAACGCAACGATTGCGAATCTGGACGCTACTGTTGGTCAATTGAACCAGGTAATCGGTGGTATTGATAAAGGACAAGGTAGTTTAGGAAAATTAATGAAAGATGAGCAGCTGTATAATAACTTAAATTCTGCTTCTACCAACTTGAATTCATTAATTGAAGATATGAAAGCAAATCCGAAGAGATACATCAATTTCTC
Source organism: Chryseobacterium sp. GM_Chr_2 (assembly GCF_026540445.1). Taxonomy (NCBI): domain Bacteria; kingdom Pseudomonadati; phylum Bacteroidota; class Flavobacteriia; order Flavobacteriales; family Weeksellaceae; genus Chryseobacterium; species Chryseobacterium sp. GM_Chr_2. Next base: position 135,738 of record NZ_JALNUD010000006.1, on the reverse strand, counting down.
TGTTTTCGGAAAGAATAATAAAGACTAAACTAATACACCATGCAATATATCGATAATATTATTTTTCTGATTTTATTGGTTGCGGGTTTTGGGCTTTTTGCAAAAAGTCTGCAGAAGATATATAGAAACATCAGATTAGGCCGAGAAATCAATCGAAACGATCATAAAAAGGAGCGTTGGGAAACCATGGCTCGTGTAGCAATGGGGCAAAGCAAAATGACGGCTCGCCCAATAGCTGGGGTTTTACACCTTTTCGTATACGTTGGTTTCGTCATTATTAATATCGAATTAATCGAAATTATAGTTGACGGAATTTTCGGAACCCACCGTTTTTTATCAACCATTTTCGGACATACATTTTATAATTTCTTCACAGCAACATTAGAAGTATTAGCCCTTTTGGTGGTCATTGGAGTCGTTACTTTCTTCATTCGTAGAAATTTTTACGGAGTGAAAAGATTAACAATGAAAGAACTTTTGGGGTGGCCAAAAGAAGATGCCAATTGGATTCTGATCATTGAATTTGCCCTAATGATGGCTTTCTTTACAATGAATGCCGCAGATCACATTCTTCAGTTAAGAGGCGTTCTTCCGGAACACGGAAGTTTCCCGATCAGTGAAGTGACGTTGGTTCCATTTTTAGAAATTTTCAGCTTTGATAACGGATTTTTAATGTTTGTCGAAAAAGGAGCTTGGTGGTTTCACTTTATAGGAATTCTATTCTTCATGAATTACCTTTATTATTCGAAGCATTTACATATCATTTTGGCTTTCCCAAGTACATGGTATGCAAATTTGGAAAAGAAAGGAAAATTCAACAATTTAGAATCGGTTACCAAAGAAATTAAATTAATGATGGATCCCAATGCAGACCCTTACGCTGCTCCGGCAGAAGGTGATGCTGCAGAAGTTCCTTCAAAATTTGGGGCTGAAGATATTTTTGATCTTAATCAGGTTCAGCTTTTAAATGCCTATTCTTGTACGGAATGTGGGCGTTGTACTTCAGTTTGTCCGGCTAATATTACAGGTAAAAAATTATCACCAAGATTAATTCTGATGAAAACCAGAGATCGTCTGGAAGAAGTAGGGAGAAATATCGATAAAAATGGTAAGTTCGAAGATGATGGTAAAAAGTTGCTGAACGATTATATCACAAAAGAAGAACTTTGGGCTTGTACTACGTGTAATGCTTGTACAGAAGCGTGTCCTGTATTATTAGATCCGCTTTCTATTATTTTCGAAATGAGAAGATTCTTGGTGATGGAGCAGTCTGCTGCACCGCAAGAGCTGAATCTGATGATGACAAACGTAGAAAACAATGCGGCTCCTTGGCAGTATAATCAGGCAGACCGTTTGAATTGGGCAAATGATTAATTAATGTAACAATGTAAAAAATGTAACGATGTAACAATCATTGGTAAACTGTTACATTGGTATATTGATAAATTGACTTAAAAATGGATTTCAATATAAAAACAATGGCAGAATTCGCTGCCGAAGGAAAATCACCGGAAGTTTTATTTTGGGTTGGTTGTGCGGGAAGTTTCGACGACCGTGCCAAAAAAATTACGAAAGCATTTTGTAAAATAATGAACAATATTGGGGTTGAATTTGCAGTTCTTGGACAAGAAGAAAGCTGCACAGGAGATCCTGCCAAAAGAGCCGGAAACGAATTCGTTTTCCAGATGATGGCACTTACCAATATTGAGGTTCTGAATATGTATGAAGTGAAACGAATCGTGACGGCTTGTCCGCACTGCTTCAATACATTAAAGAACGAATATCCGAGCTTGGGAGGGCACTATGAAGTTCTTCACCACACGCAGTTCCTTAAAAAATTAATGGAAGAGGGAAGATTGAAAATTGAAGGCGGTGCTTTCAAAGGAAAAAAAATCACTTTCCACGATCCTTGTTATTTAGGAAGAGCCAATGACGAATATGAAGCGCCAAGACTTTTATTGGAAAAACTGGATGCTGAACTGGTTGAAATGAAACGTTGTAAAACCAACGGACTTTGTTGTGGTGCTGGTGGTGCACAGATGTTCAAAGAGCCTGAAAAAGGGAATAAAGATATCAATATCGAAAGAACAGAAGAAGCTTTATCTTTTGAACCTAAAGTTATTGCAACAGGTTGCCCATTTTGTAATACAATGATGACAGATGGTGTAAAACATTTTAATAAAAATACAGAAGTTGCTGTAAAAGATATCGTAGAGCTTCTTGCGGAGGCAGACGATGTGTAAGAAAAGCAATATTAAATTAAATAATACCAAAACCCAGGAGTGATCTTGGGTTTTATTGTTTTAAGGCTAAATTTAACCTAACTTGCGCTTTATATCCACTCAATATGAGAAGTATTCTGGCTTCGTTTTTTAGATTTATTTTAGGTTTCAGTTTTTTTAAGCAGAAATATTTTGCGTTTTATAAATACATTTTTAATCCTTATCAATTGTTTAAAGGGGTTAAAAAAGAAGTGGTTTACAGAAATTCTATAAAGCTCCATTTAAACCTGGAAGACTGGATTCAGCAGCAGATTTACTTTTTGGGTGATTATGAAAAAAGTGAGATCGATTATTTGTATTCTAATCTGAGAAAAGGAAATACCTTCATTGATATTGGTGGAAATATCGGACTTTTTTCTCTAAATGCTTCAAAAATTGTTGGAAATGAGGGAAGAGTGATTTCGTTTGAAGCTTTTACACCGAATTATAATCAATTTAAAGATCATATTTCGATCAATCATTTTCAAAATATAAAGTTGGAGCATTTGGCAATTGCCGATAAAAAAGGGTTTATTGAAATCCTCTACAATGATACCTATAACAACGTAGGCATGGCTTCCTCTTTTTTGGAAGAATTCACAGCGAAAGAGCGCGTAGAAAGTGTGAATCTGGATGAATATGTAAAAGAAAAACAAATTCCTAAGATTGATTTTATTAAAATTGATATTGAAGGTGGAGAATTCGCTGCTTTACAGGGCATGAATGAAATTCTGACTCATTACCGACCTAAAATACTGATAGAAATAAACAATACAGCCTTAAAAAGTTCAAATCATCATGAAGAGGAGCTTATTTCTCTCTTGACTGAAAAGGGCTATAGAAAGACAAAAACCTTAAGTCAGAATGAAAATTCATACAATGCAGTTTTCGAATATATTAAAGCGTAAGGAGGTGCTTGCAGAAAAACGAAATCTTTTGTTTGAATAAAAAATCGTAATTTTATCTAAAATTTTTCTAAGATGAAAATTGAAGAATCGAGTATTGTAGAAACAAACGACTATAGAGTTATTATATATCCCGCTTCCAGACCTTTTGAAACCAAGGAAGCAAAAGCGATTACCGAAAAATTATTTGATTTTCTGGCGACTTGGGCAGCACACGGAAAGCCCCTTTCTTCGTCTTTTAAGATCGAAAAAAATCAGTTCATCATCGTATGTGTGGATGAAGAAAAAGAAATGGCTTCAGGCTGCAGCATTGATGCTTTAGGAAAGATCATGCGGGAAATTGACGAACAGTATCAGTTGGGATTGTTCGACAGAATGAAGGCTAGTTTTATTGAAAACGGAGAGGTAAAAACATTGAAATTGATCGATTTTAAAAATAAAATCAGAAGTGGTGAACTATCGAAAGATATTCAGGTGTTTGATTTCTCTAAAAATACTTACCTTGATTTCTTAAGTCATTTTGTATTACCTTTCGAAAAAAGCTGGGCTGTTTCTATAAAATAATCTTTTGAAAATACTTTTTATCTCCTCATGGTTTCCAAATAATCTGGAACCCACCAACGGTAATTTCGTACAGCGTCATGCCGAAGCTGTTGCTTTGTTGCATGAGGTAGAAATTCTGCATGTAATTGGAGATTTTAACCAAAAGGAAGTATTTGTTTTTGATGATAAAGTCGTCAACGGAATTCATACGTTGATTATTTATTATAAAAATTCAAAAAATCCGGTTCAGAATTTTTTAAGAAGAATGAAAGCCTATAAAATGGGGTTTTCAAAGATGAAAAAGCCTGATATTGTGCATGCGAATGTGCTCCATAATAATATGCTTTTTGCGGTGTATCTTAAAAAAAAGTTCGGAATTCCTTTTGTTTTAACGGAGCACTGGACGGCTTTGCAGAAAGATAATTTGTCTAAAACTTCAGGAAATATAAAGCGTATTGCCAGATATATTGCGAAAAATGCAGGTTATATTCTTCCGGTAAGCAATAATTTAAAGGAAAGTCTTGAGATGTTGGGTATAAAAACACCAATGAAAGTTATATCTAATGTTGTTGATACTGAAGTTTTTGATATTAAACCTAAAAAAGAAATATCGGATACGGTTAAATTTCTTCATGTTTCGAGCCTTATTCCAAGAAAAAGACCAAAAGATATTATCAAAACCATTCATTCTTTACATCAAAATGGTTTTTCTGTAAGGTTGGAAATTGGAGGTGACGGCGATACGGATTCTTTAAGAAATTTAGTAAAATCAATGAATGCTGAATCTTATATTAAGATTTTCGATGAAATCAGTTATCAGGAAGTGGCTGGAAAAATGCAGCATTCAGATTATTTCATTCTTTTCAGCGAAAATGAAACCCAGGGTTGTGTGATTTTAGAATCATATGCCTGCGGAAAGCCTGTGATTTCAACCAAAGTAGGCGGTGCAGCCGAGTTTATTTTAGACGGTTTAGGTATTGGAATTGAAAAAAATAATGTCGATCAGCTTTATCAGACGTTAGAAAAAATTTGCAATAAAGAATATACTTTTGATCAGGACAGTAAGATCAGAGAATTTATTGTAGAAAATTATTCAAGAGAAGCAATTGCCCGTCAGTTCACCGAAATTTATCAGAAAGTTATATAAATGGCATTAGGTTTTTCTGTTTTTATTCATCAGGATCAGGTTCAAATTACACATTATTTTGAGCAGGAAACGTACGATTCTGTATTTGTGGAAACTCCTGAAATTATACTTGTTCTTGAAGGAATTATTCTCAATAAAAAAGATTTACTTAAAAATTCATCACTCAGTTTTCAGGATTATGTATTGAAAATATATGCTGAAAAAGGTTGGAGATTTCTTCAGGAATTAGAAGGAGAATTCAGAGGCTGTATTTGGGATAAAAATAGCGGAAAAGTCTTAATTTTTACCAATCCAACTTCCACGCAGCGTGTTTTTTATGCTAAAATAAACAATCAGATTTTTGCTGATTCAGATTTGGTTCGATTAAGTAAAACCATTAAAGAAAAAGGAATTTCCATCAATCCTGATATGATTTCTATCTATCAGTTGTTGTCAATCGGTAATCTTTTGGAAAACAGAACGCCTATTGAAGGAGTTTATAAGGTTAAAGATGCTCATTTTGTTGAAATTAACTGTGAAAATTATTCTTTAACCGAAAAAGAGTATTTCAATGTTTCCGGTATTGAATATTATACTAAGAAAAAAGGAAATGCTGTTGATGATATTCATGAAATTTTTACTGAAGCGGTACAATGGGAATACAATAAAGATTTAGAGTTTAATACGTCCTCTTTAGCTTTTTTAAGTGGCGGATTAGACAGCCGAATGGCAATGTTTTACGCGATTCAGAATAAGTTTGATATTGGCTGTGCTTTATGTTTTTCGCATTCCGGATATTTTGATGAAACCATTTCCCGAAAAATTGCGGCAGATTATCAATTAAACTATGAATTCATTCCTTTAGATAACGGAAGTTTCCTGAAAAAAATAGATGAGCTTACCGCTATTTCTGAAGGTACAAGCCTGTATTCAGGTGGAATTCACGTGCAATATGCGCTGGATCAGCTTTCTTTTCAGGATTTTAATATTTTTCACGGCGGCCAGATTGGCGATGGTATTTTAGGCGGATTTAATTCTGAGCCTAAACGAAAAGGCCCTTCAGAATATAAAATTGTAGTCAATCAAAACTTCCTTCCGAAGATTCAAAATGATCTGAAAAATGTAATGTCAAATTACGAAAGAGAAGAAATATTTTTACTTCAGAATTTGGCGTATAACCGAACTGTTTTAGGAGTTCAGGTTCTCCAGCCGCGAGGTTATCTTATTTCTCCTTTTATGACTAAAGATTTTATTAAACTGTCTTTAAGTCTTCCTGAAGAATGGAAGTTTGGTCATCAGTTTTATCTCGAATGGCTTTCAAAACACTGTAAAGATGCCGAAAAATACAGATGGGAAAGAACGTTAATGAAACCAGATGCTTTCTGGAAAGTGAAGTTTGGAGAAAAATATGTAAAGAACGGATATCTGGCGTTCTTTAATAAGATTTTACGTTCTCCTGAAAAGGCTAGCATGTATCCATATCAGTATTACTTTGATTCCACACCGGAAATTCAACAATATTATCAGAATTATTTTAATGAAAATATAGGAAGGTTAGAATTTTATCCCGAATTGCTTTTGGAGGTTTCAGATCTGTTTTCACAAAAAACATTTTACCACAAATGTCAGGCGATCAATATTTTATCCATTTTTAAGCTTTATTTTTGATGAATGAAAGGCGGATGGCAATTTCTAAAGAATTTTTTCAGTAATCAGGGGCAGTATGTTCTTGTTTCTCTGTTGATTGGGAAAATCTGCGCATTTTTATCCTCTCTTTTTATCATTAAATTATTACCCGAAAAAGATTTTGGGGTAATGAGTATTGTAGCTGCACTTTTTGCGGCGTTTGCATCATGCACAGGATTAGGAAGTTATCAGAGTTTATTGCGATTCGGATCGTTGGCTGCCAATAATTTGATTAAGAAACAATTGTCAAGCTATCTGCTGATTAAAGGGTTTATTTATCAATTAATACTGACATTAATTTTCCTTGGTTGCAGCATTTTTTATATTCAGAAATATGAAGATATATTCTGGATTTTTTTATTTTTTGCCATTCGTTTTGTTGGGTTTTATTTTTTCTATTTTATTCAGTCTGAGTTAAGAATCAATCAAAAAAACAGAGAATTTGCGCGACTTAATAATGTGGTAAATGTTGTCGGTTTAGCAGTTTTATTAATCTTAAGTTATTTTTTTCAGCTAAAAGGTTATTTGATTGCAATGGCTTTAACTCCGTTTTTATCTTTATTTTGGCTGAAAATTTCTACTTTTTCAAAAGCTGATTTACCTTCTGTTTTTACGTCGAAAGAAATTTGGCAATATGCCATTCATACTTCCGGAACAACCATTTTATCAGATGCTTTATTCTCCGCAGATATTCTGTTGTTAGGGTTTTTATTAAATGAAAATGCTGTGGCTAGTTACCGAGTTGCCATTTTAATTCCTTCCAATGTTACCTTTTTAGCATTGGCTTTTATGCAGAGTGATTTTCCTGTTTTAGCTAAAAATCATCAGGATAAAATGTATCTTAAAAATTATATTTCGGGATATTACAAATTGTTTATTCCTGTTTGCGTTGGAATTTTCATTGTTTGTTCGGTTTTAAGTAAATTCATTTTAAAAACATTGTTCAATGAAAAATATGCTGAAAATTATATCCTGTTTATTCTTTTCATGTTTACATTTCTCATGAATATTCTGTTCCGAAATTTATATGGAAATATGCTTTCCGCAGCCGGGAAAATGTCTTTAAATACAAAAACATCTTTATTTTCCTTGATTTTATTGATTGTTTTGGCGTTTATTTTAGTTCCGAAATACGAAATTCTCGGAATGACGATCAGTGTAACGCTTACCTTATTAATTTCAGGATTTATTCTTGCCTACTTCTTTCACAAATACCTTAAAGAATTAAAATAAGTTTTTATCTTTGTTGAATAATGAAAAATGTAGTCTTCGGAATATTGGTCATATTTTTCGCACTTCTGAGCTGTAGAAGTGATGAAGATTCTTTGCAGAAAATAGATCAGTTATTCAATCTTTATATGAAAAACAGTGCAGGACAGGATTTACTGAATAGTAAAAAATCTGGTTCCTATACCGCTATTTCTATGAATGATGTGAATGGAACGACGGATGTTGCCCCAGTTACTTTTTCGTTAAAAATGACTACAGATTCCATCTATTATATTGAATACCTTGCCGGTGCGAAACGAATAACTGTTGATTCCATCAGCCCTGAAGACAGAACGTATCAATCGGAAGTTACTGTGAGCTTAACAAAACCTGTAGGTGACAGTACGGAAGTTACGGTTGATAGGCTAAAAATTCAATACCATTGGACACCCTCCTTATTCGAGGTCTCGAAAGTTTATTACAACGATCAACTTCAGTTCACGAAGGAACCAAATGTTCCGAATGTCGTGACTATCGTAAAATAATTTTATACATTTGCATATCTGTTGGCATTCTGATGCTAACTTTCTAATAACTAACATCTAAATAAAATGTTACAAGTCAATTTTTTGCGCGACAACAAAGAACGCGTTTTAGAAGGTCTTCAAAAAAGACAATTCAAGAATCTTGAGTTGGTAGACGAGGCTATTGCTACTGACGAAGAAAGAAAAAAAATTCAGTTTGAATTAGACTCCCAACTTTCAGAAATCAACAGAATCTCCAAAGAGATCGGTATTTTGATGAAAGAAGGAAAAAGAGAAGAAGCTGAAGCATCGAAATCTAAAACCGCACAATACAAAGAGTCGACATCCGAATTGAAAGTTCAGCTAGATGTTAAAGAAAAAGCATTGCTTGATATCTTATATCAAATCCCGAATATTCCGAACGAATTGGTAAAAAGTGGCGCTTCTGCAGACGATAACGAAATTATTTTCCAGTCTCATGAAGTAGAAGGACTGGGAGAGGGCGCAATTCCTCACTGGGAGCTGGCTAAAAAATACAACCTTATCGATTTTGAATTAGGAGTTAAAATTGCCGGTGCAGGTTTCCCTGTTTATCTTGGAAAAGGGGCGAGATTGCAAAGAGCTTTGGTTCAGTATTTCTTAGATAAAAATATAGATAAAGGATATACGGAAGTAAATCCGCCTCACGTTATTAACGAAGCTTCAGGTTATGGTACTGGTCAGTTGCCAGATAAAGAAGGGCAGATGTATTATGTAACTGAAGATAAATTATATCTGATCCCAACGGCTGAAGTTCCGGTAACGAATTTATATCGTGATGTTTTATTGGAAGAAAAAGATCTTCCTATTAAAAATACGGCATTTTCTCAGTGTTACAGAAGAGAAGCTGGAAGCTACGGAGCTCACGTAAGAGGTTTGAATCGTCTTCACCAATTTGAAAAAGTGGAAATTGTAAGACTTGAAAAGCCTGAAAATTCTTATGCTGTTTTGGAAGAAATGGTTGAACATATCAAGGAAATTCTAACTGATCTTGAACTTCCTTACAGAGTATTAAGACTTTGTGGCGGAGATACTGGTTTTGCATCTGCAATGACTTATGATTTCGAGGTTTGGAGCGCTGCTCAGGAAATGTGGTTGGAAGTTAGTTCTGTTTCTAATTTTGAAACTTTCCAGTCTAATAGATTGAAGTGTCGTTACAAAGCAGATGGAAAATCTCAGCTGGTTCACACTCTGAACGGTTCTGCAATGGCTTTGCCAAGAATTATGGCGGCTTTGCTAGAAAATAATCAAACGGAAGAAGGCATTAAGCTTCCTAAGAAGATTGCTGAATATGCAAGATTTGATGTGATTAACTAAATCACTCTACATAAAAAATAAACCCTCTGAACTTCAGAGGGTTTATCGTTTGTATTGACTTTCTTCTAAATGTTCGCTACAATTTTATTCGCAGCAAGCAGATTTCTTTATTTTGACTTCAAAGATTATTAGTTTTTTCATTGATTTTTGATTAGAATAAGTACACCTATATATCTTTGTGTTTTTGGTGAATTTGCATTCATAAAGTGCACACATTTAAAATCAAAAAGCAAAGTGATTAAGGGGAAGAAAATCGAATTGCTTTACTAGATGCAAACATATCATTCCCATTTCGATTGGCGAAAATTTTCATCCTTAAATCGCTCCTTAAATCACTAAGGGTAAGCTCTAAGGATTTTTATTTTGTTGGTTTTTAAATATTTATGCCATTATGGAATCTCGATAAACTTTGCTCAATTCTTTGATTTCTTTCTTGCTTTTTATCTCTACTTTCTTGTAAATATTGGATAAATGAGTAGATAAAGTTTTTTCTGAAATGTTCAACATACCGCTAATTTCAGCATATTTCAAATTCGGATTTTCTAAAAGCAATTTTAAAATTTCCGTTTCACGCGCCGAAAGCTTTTCAAAAGGAATGTGTTTTTTCATTTCTTTTTTTCGAAAGCCATACAAGAAAAAATCTACAGAAACAACAAAAAAACCGATGCTGAAAGAAGTTTGTTCAATAAGTTGATTATCACCAAAAACTAATATCGTAACAGGTAAGGAAATCAAACCAAAGAAAGCTAAAATTCCGATAATATCGTGGGTTTTAAAAACCTTGGTTTTACGATTTTTAAACTTAGCGATTTGCTGTTTAATGACAATAATCGCTGCTAAAATAAATAAAGCCAGGAAAAAACTGAGGAAAAATACTCTGGAGGTTTCCAAAGATCCTGTCATGGTATATGGTAAAATAAACAACATAATTAATGTAATGTAGGCAAACATTCCTATTGAACTGATGGAAAATTTCTTAAAAAATACAAGATCGTATTCATTTTTGATATAGATGAAATAATGAAGTGCCACTGCTAAGCCCACAATCCACGCGCAGATGTTTTGCGAAATAATATTTACATTAAATCGTTCATCAGGCAATAATCCTTCCACCACATTGTAAATAATTCCGGATATTATTAATCCTAAAAATTTAAGATAAAAATTTCGGTCTCTTCTTTTCCACACAAAAAATAGTTGTACAGAAACGATAATTAGCAATACAATGAATATCAATATGCTAATAAATGTACTGAGGTAAAGCTCTGTATTAAACATATTTCAGAAAATAAAGTGGATAATCTAGTTCAAAAGTCTCATGGAAAATGGTAAAGCCGTTTTTCTTATAAAAAGCTCTGTTTTCAGGCGTTGTGGTTTCTACATAAATCAACTGATTTTTATAAACTTCCAGGCTTTCTTTCAGTAATTTTGTGCCTACGCCATTTCCTTGTTCATCGGGAAGAACTCCCATCAACCAAAGATGAATGAATTTTTCTTTTGGGTGATAATTACTTAATAATTTTTCTCTTGTTAAAACTTTAAACACATTTTCTACCCCAATACAGTTGAATAAAAGTTTTGCTTCAAGAATAATTTTCTTCAATCCAGAGCCTTTTTGTTCAAGATATAAAACACAGCCTTTTTCATCGTCACTTAGAAAAACCTGTCCATAAAGCATAGACATATCAAACTGATATTCCATTAAAGATTTCAGTCTTTTATATCGATTTCCTGATTTTTTTACTACAAAGTTGATGGAATTGGGAATAAGCACATCTATGAATGCTTTACACAAAATATCAACCACTTTTGCTCTGTCTTCATGGCGAGCCTTTTTCATTCAGTTCTTTTTCCAAATGTACTGAAATATAAAAGCGTTTGCAATTCATTTTGAATGAGATAAGGTGATTTTAAGGAAAATTTAAATAAAAAACCACCGAAATTTTCGGTGGCTTCACTTATTCAGTTACAATGACGATTTTTTTATCCTTGTTGGTTAGTTTTTTCTGTTTTTCATAGAGCGATTCCAGATCGTATTCTATTTTTACAGAGTGATCGTCGATTTGCTTTAGCCAATCATGTTTTCCGGTGATGGATTTTATTTTTCCATCAAATTTTAACGTAGTTCCTACTTGTTTTAAGAACATCATAAGCATTCCTTTGGTACTTCCTTCGCTTTCAGAACCTCCGGATGGAGAGTTTTTGCTCATCGCATCTTCAATACTTTTAATGTTAAAATTGTCGGTATCGATCGTTAGCGTTTTTCCATCCCAACTATTATAGATGTTTTGATCTAAAGGCAATTTTTCCTGTTGAGTGTAAGCATTTAACTGTTTGTAATCACTTTGGTTAAAGTGGTCCAGTTTTAAAGCAAAAGAGGTAGGTTCATTATTTTCTTTTGTAGATTTTAAAAACATTTTCTTCATCAAACGCAATGAATCCGGATCTTTGGTTTTTAGTTTTCCCTGTTGTTTTTCCAAATCGTAGAAGCTCGTCCACGTTGAAGGAAGTTTATCCAAATCACCAAACTCTTTATTTTTCAAAGAATCGGGCGTCATCGCTTTCATTTCTTTTACAAAATCTTTAATATCAATATCTGTAATGGCTGTAGATGATGCATCTTGATGATAAACAACCTCAGAATTTATCTTGCATGATTGCAATGCAAAAAGACTGATAATGAGTAAAAAGAATGTTTTTTTCATGGTTAAAAAGTAATTATTAATGACAATTCGTATTCGAATGTTGATGTGTGCTGTGATCTCCCGGCAAATGACAGTCGCCCTGATTGTCTTTTGAGATCGTCATAGCTTCTGCTCTTGGCGAAATATAAGGAATTCCCAATTCAAGACCTCTTACAATAAATAATCCTCCTAAAATGATCATTACTACCGGAATTGCTTTTAAGACTTTTATTCTGAACGCCTGATTCATTAGATTTCCAACTAAAACTACGGCAAACATAAAGGGAAGGGTTCCCAATCCAAATAAAGCCATGTATGAAGCGCCTTGCCATATTCCGCCGCTTGCCAAACTTGCGGTTAAAGCCATATAGACCATTCCACAAGGTAAAAATCCGTTTAAAATACCGGTGGTGAATCTTGAACGATAATCTGCCTTTTGAAGCAATTTTCCTAAGTTTGATTTAACTTTAAATAAAAACTTCGAGAAAAAGGGAATCTTTGAAGCAAAATCTTTTCCTCCGAATGAAAATAATGCCATAATAATCAGCAAAATTCCTACACCAATGGTTAAATATTGCTGAATTCCGGCCATTTCAAAACCTTCACCAATAATTCCTAAGATCGCGCCCAAAAGTGAATAGGTAAAAATTCTACCGAATTGATACGTGAGATTCTGAAGGTAAAAATTGGTCGCTTGTTTCTTTGTTAATCCCATCGACAGCGCAATAGGTCCGCACATTCCGACACAGTGAAATCCGGAAGCAAAACCTAATCCGATTGCCGAAACAATAAGTGCTATTTCCATATCACATCATAATCCATTCTATAGTCTATTTTGTCTTTAGTCCACATCAATCGTAAGGTATAATTTCCCATTTTCAGCACCTGTGCAGGTACTAAAATCGATTGATTCGCATCCAATTGTTCAGATTTTTTAATATCCAAATTTTGGTCGTCGGTTCTGTTTAAAACAAATTTTACCGTAGTATTAGAATTATTATAATCTTTTGGAAAAGAAATTTTTATTCCGTTTGTATCCTGGCTGTACGTAGGTTTTTCCTGAAGTTCGTCAGCTCTTTTCTTAGCATCAATTACATCTTGATATTGCAGCTCTTCTTCATAATAATTATCGGTTACCATTTCAGAGTTTTTCTGCCCATTCGGGAAAAGAAACATCATCGATAATATAAAAACTATGAACGCAAATAATGCGATTACAACACCGTGTCCCCAACTAAAGTTCTTCATTTCTAAAATTTAAAATTGTAATTTAAATGGTCCTTCGAAATAGGTTTGATAAGAATCTACCAATTTCCCATTCATATCATAGACCCCAATGGTGATATTTTGTTTTGAAAGTTTCATGTCATCTTCCGGGAAGCTGATATTGATGGTTCCTTTCGTAATTTTATCTCTTTCTACCGTAATTTTGCTTGATGCGCTGTAAATAATTTCACCGTGCTCAGGAGAAATAACTTTTACGGTAACGATCTTTTTATCATTTGTTTTGTTTAAGAAAGTATAATTGTAGGTATTGGTAATTTTTCCGTCTCTTACAAAGAATGTACTTCCGGCTGGTTTAATGAATTTAGCCTCCATTTCTCCACGGCTTGATAACAAATACCCTAAAAATACCACAAGCCCTAAAAGAAGAATGGCAAAACCTTTCATTCTTCCGGTAAACTTGAATTTCGTTTCCTGTTCAATTTCATTCTCAGAAGCATAACGAATCAATCCTTTTGGAAGACCTACTTTTTCCATTACTTCGTCGCAAGCGTCAATACAAGCAGTACAGTTTACACATTCTAATTGTTGTCCGTCTCTAATGTCGATTCCTGTTGGACAAACAACTACACACTGATGACAATCGATACAATCTCCTTTTCCGGCTGCTTTTCTGTCTTCACCTTTTCTCCATTTAGATCTGTTTTCCCCTCTTTTAAAATCGTAAAAAACATTGATAGTATCTTTATCAATTAAAACACCCTGCAACCTTCCGTAAGGGCAAACCAATGTACAAACCTGCTCTCTGAACCAAGCAAATACAAAGTAAAATGCGGCAGTAAAAAGAATCATGACCATAAAGTTGGTCGGGTTGGCAAATGGCCCTTGCGAAACGATATTCAGAACTTCTTCATATCCTACGATATACATAAACATGAAATGGGTTATAATTAATGAAATGATCACGAAGATCGTCCATTTCAAACTTCTTTTCCAGATTTTTTCAGAATTCCATTCCTGTCGATCAAGCTTCATTTGCTTGTTTCGGTCTCCTTCAATAAGATAATCTATTTTACGAAATATAGATTCCATAAAAATTGTCTGAGGGCAAATCCACCCGCAGAAAATTCTTCCGAATGCAATCGTAAACACGATAATGAATATTAAAGAAGCTATGGCTCCTAAAGTAAGGATAAAAAAGTCTTGAGGATAGAAAGGCTGTCCGAAGATGAAAAACTCTCTATCGATGACATTAAACAAAATCAGCGGATTGCCATTTATCTTAATAAACGGAACCGTAAAATAAACTAACAATAAAACATAACTTACAATGTTTCTATAGTTGGTAAATTTACCTTTCGGTTTTCTTGGAAAAACCCATTTTCTCTTCCCGGATTGATCCATCGTGCCTATAGAATCTCTGTAAGTCTCAGGATCCAGAACTTGTCCCTGTCCGCCGCGTACTTCTATTTCTTCTATGTCTGACATTTTGTAAAGTGTTTAAAAAAAGAAAAACATAATTCGCTACTAGTTTTTAGTTAATAACAAATTATGTTTTTCATATGTTCTATTTTTTCTTTTTAAAAATTATTCCTTTTCCCAATGTGCTTCTGTTCCCTGAGGAGCAGCTCCACCCTGAGCCGGCGTAACTGGAGGTTGTTCTTGGTTGATGTGGTACACATACGCTGCAATTTTTTCAATTTCAGCACCAGAAACTTCACCATTTTTACCGAATGCTCTCATCGCCGGGTTAGTAGGAGAACCATTCCAGTCCATATGGAATACGTTTTTGAATAACGTTTTCTCTGGCTGGTTGATCCAGTAGTTATCAGTCAAGTTAGGACCGATACCACCACTACCGTCTTCTTTGTGACAAGATGCACAGTTTGTTTTAAATAATTCTTTACCTTCTGCAATATTATCTGCTGAATATTTAGCAGTTTCGATCGTTACAGGTGGCTGAGTTGCTTCGTAAGCTGCAATGCTTGCAATCTGCTCTTTATATTCTTTCTCGTACTCGCTCAACGGGTGTGCGAAATCCGTGAAAGAGTATGCGCATATATATACAATACAAAAAGCAGTCCCAAAATAGAATAAACCTACCCACCATTTTGGTAATTGGTTATCCAGCTCCATGATCCCATCAAAACCGTGGTCGATAAGGATATCTTTCTCATGAGAATCTGATTGCTTTTTGAAAGCGGCATCATATTGTCTCTTCAAGAAAGGGATTTTCTTTTCAGCTAAATATGCATCTTTTTCTTCTTGAGATAATTTTTTGAATTTATTATTTTCAATCAAATCTCCGATAGCACTGTGAATGTACGCCAGGATACCAGCGATCACTACAGTTCCCCAGAAATATGGTGAGCCTAAAAACGCGTAGCTTTGTACAAACAGATAATAAAAAACTATTAAAAGTCCAATTATTATTGCAATGTTTACAACAACCGGTGTTCTTTGTTTCATAATAAGTAGTTTAATTTTTTAAATTAAAATCATCTTCATCATCCCCCAAAGGCGCTTCTTCTTCTTCTTTATAATATTTTTTAGGCCTGCTAAAAACATATACTATAAGAGCTACGAAGAACAGCAAAAAGAAAATCAGAGCCAGCGTCTGGTAAAAACCAGCGTTTTCTGTATTGGATAATATATCTTTAAAGTTCTGAGGAATCATGTTGAACCTTTAATGTTAGTTATTACTTGCTGTTTTAATTTCCGTTGTCTTGATATCTGTACCTAATCTTTGAAGATAAGAGATCAAAGCTACAATTTCTTTTTTCTCTAGTTCTCCTTGTGGTCTCTTAGCATACGCTGTTTTTAAGTCAGCTGCTTCAGAGAAGATATCTTTTACAATTTTCGAAGCCTGGTTGTTTGCCCATGTGTCAGCAGAATCAATTTGAGCTTTTGTATAAGGTACATCAAATGTATTCTTCATCAGCTTCATTTTGTCTACCATTTTAGATCTGTCTAGGTTAGTAGCGATCAACCAAGGGTAACGAGGCATGATAGAACCTGCAGATGTAGATCTTGGGTTATACATATGCTTATAGTGCCAAGAACTTGGGTTTTTACCTCCTTCTCTATGTAAGTCTGGTCCTGTTCTCTTAGAACCCCATAAGAATGGTCTGTCATAAACGAATTCTCCTGCTTTAGAATACTGTCCGTTTTTACCGTTAAATCTTACGATCTCATCTCTGAACGGTCTTACCATTTGAGAGTGACAAGCGTTACAACCTTCACGGATATAAATATCTCTACCTTCTAATTCTAGCGGTGAATAAGGCTTCACAGCAGAAATTGTAGGTACACTTTTCTTAAGAGATAGTGTAGGGATAATTTCCACCATACTACCGATTGAGATTGTCAATAAAGACAATACTGTTAATAGAGTAGGCATTCTTTCCAACCAAAGGTGGAATCCTTCTCCTTCTTTTCTTTTGTTTCCGATGTTGGCCAAAGCAGGTGCTTCTGCAGGTACATCTTTTTGGAATGATCCTTTTCTTACTGTTGCAAAAACGTTCACAACCATTAGAAGAGCTCCTGAAATGTAGAATAAACCTCCTACAAATCTCATTTTAAAGTAAGGGATAATAGCAGTTACCGTATCCAACCAGTTTTTCCATAATAATGTTCCGTCTGGGTTGAATTGTTTCCACATTAAACCTTGAGTAAATCCTGAAATATACATAGGTACCGCATAGAAAATGATCCCTAATGTACCTAACCAGAAATGCCAGTTAGCTAATTTCGTAGAATATAATTTTGTTCTCCACAAGATGGGTACCAAGTAGTAGATAACCCCGAATGCCATGAAACCATTCCATCCAAGTGCTCCTAAGTGTACGTGACCGATAACCCAGTCTGTAAAGTGACCAATTTTGTTGATGTTTTTTGTTGCCAAAAGCGGTCCTTCAAACGTTGCCATACCATAACAAGTAACTGCAACTACGAAGAACTTCAGAATAGGATTTTCTCTTACCTTATCCCAAGCTCCTCTTAATGTAAGAAGACCATTTAACATACCTCCCCAAGATGGTGCAATAAGCATGATAGAGAAACCAGTTCCTACTGCCTGTGCCCAAGCTGGTAAAGCTGTATACTGAAGGTGGTGAGGCCCAGCCCAGATATATACGAAAATTAATGACCAGAAGTGAATAATAGATAGTTTGTATGAGAATACAGGTCTGTCTGCTGCCTTAGGTAAGAAATAATACATTAAACCTAAAACCGGTGTCGTTAATACGAATGCTACTGCATTGTGACCGTACCACCACTGTACAATGGCATCTTTTGCCCCTGCGTATGCTGAATAAGATTTCCAGCCAGTGAAAGATAACGGAACTTCTAAATTGTTGAAGATGTGAAGCATTGCTACGGCAACCCAAGTACCCAAATAGAACCAGATGGCAACATAAAGGTGTCTTACTCTTCTTTTTCTGATCGTTAAGATCATATTCGCTCCGAAAATAATCCAAGATACCGCAATTAAGATATCAATTGGCCATTCGTGCTCAGCGTATTCTTTTGAAGTATTGATCCCCATAAAGAATGTGATGAATGTAGCGACGATCATCAACTGCCATGTCCAGAAATGAATCCATGAAAGTGTATCACTGTACATTCTTGTTTTCAATAATCTCTGTGTAGAGTAATAAACCCCTACATAAACAATATTACAAACAAATGCAAAGATTACCGTGTTTGTGTGTAGCATTCTGATTCTACCAAAACCAAATGCACCGTGTGTGTTTATCAACCCTTGGATATTTCCAGATGCCAAACTATTAATTGTTGTATCATCTGTTCCGAAAAAGAATTCCGGAAGTTCAGGGTAGAAAAGCATTAATGCCGCCGTAAGTCCGAACGTAAACCCTATGATCCCAAAAACGATGGTCGCATAAAGAAATGCCCGAACAATACTGTTGTCATAACTAAACTTCTGTGTTTCCATATCAACTATTCACTTTTTTCTTCAATTTTATTATTTTCTCCTATTTCTTTTTCGTCTTCTGCTTTGTTGCCAGGATCTTTCTTTTCTTTGACTTCGTCTTCAAAAAGAATTCTCACAGCCGGAGATTCGTCATCTTCAAACTGCCCTTTTCTGGCGTACACTATAAACACGACCAAGAAAACCGCAGCTAAAGAAACACTGCATAAGATCATTAAATATAGAATATCCATTGGACAACAAAATTAACCTATTTTCGGGGTTCAAATTTAGTGAAAAATAATGACATTCATCACGAAATACGGGTTTTGGCTAATTTAAAATCAGTCTAAATAAGGGCTTTTAAGCACGTTTTTTGAAATATTTTCTTCCCAAAATCCAAGTCGAAAGTGTCGTAAATGAAACCACGGTAATGGAACTTGCAGGCATGATAAGCGCCGCAAAAAGAGGATGCATATGCCCTGTCACAGCGTAACTTAAACCTACAACATTATAAAGAAAACTGATTATAAATGTCATTTTCACAATCGTGATCGAACCTTTGGCTACGTTCAGATAGTTATCCAGCGTCACTACTTTTTCACCATTCATAATCACATCAGAAGAAGGGGTAAAGCTGTTAGAATCATCGGCAATGGCAATTCCTACATTACTTTGTTTCAATGCTCCGGCATCGTTGAGGCCGTCTCCAAGCATTGCTACTTTCATGTTTTGATTCTGAAGTTCTTTAATGTAATTAAGCTTATCCTCTGGATTTTGGTTGAAAGCCATCCCTTTATAATTCGGAATTAATTCTTTCAATTGATTTTCTTCTGAAGAATTGTCACCACTCAGAATGAAAATTTTATAATTAGTAAGCTTACCGAACAAGCTTTTAAGGTTTTCGCGATATTCATTTTTAAAGATAAATTTCCCTAAAAATTCATTGTTTTTGCTGATGTATACCGCTGTTTCAAGATTTTTAGATTCCTGATTATTGTAGCGTGCAGAACCTATTTTGTAAATATTACCTCTTACACTCGCTTCATATCCTTTCCCTGAAATTTCTATAAAGTTTTCCACCGGAAAATACTCGTCTTTCACTTCAATAAATTCATACAGAGACTTAGAAAGCGGGTGATTGGAGTTTTTTAATAAAGATTTGATATTTAGTAAATCAAATTCGTTGATTTCAGTTCCTTCAAATTTTATATTTGATTTTTTTCTATGTGTAATCGTTCCGGTTTTATCAAAAACAATGGTATCTAATTTGGCGATTTTTTCAATCGTTAAAGTATCTTTTACATAAAACTTATTTCGACCTAAAATCCTCATAATGTGACCGAAAGTAAACGGTGCAGACAATGCAAGCGCGCACGGACAAGCAATAATTAAAATCGCCGAAATCACCTGAAACATTTTCTCCAAATCAACTGTTGCCCAATAAATTCCAGAAATTAAAGCAATGCCTAAAATGATGAATGTGAAATATTTACTGATGTTATTGGTCAGTGTGTCAAGTCCTGTTTCGTGTTTTTTGAAAGCTTCCTTGTTCCAAAGCTGTGTTAAATAACTTTGGTCAACATCTTTAATTACTTCCAATTCCAAAGAAGAGCCAATCTGCTTTCCTCCCGCGAAAATTTTATCTCCAGGCTGTTTGCTGATGGTCGCACTTTCTCCGGTAATAAAACTGTTATCGATATTTCCTTCACCATTAATCAAAATCGCGTCAACCGGAATAATTTCCTGATTTCTAACTAGAATTCTGTCACCGATCTTGACTTCAGAAAGTAAAATATTATCCTGTTTTCCTTCAAAATCAACTTTTGTAACGGCAATTGGATAAAATGATTTGTAATCTCTGTCGTAAGAAAGTGCGTTGTAGGTTCTCTTCTGGAAAATTTTACCCAAAAGCATGAAAAACAGTAATCCGCAAAGGGTATCGAAATATCCCGGACCGTAATTGGTGGCAACTTCATACAAGCTTCGTCCGAAAAGAACGATAATTCCCAAAACGATAGGAACATCAATATTAACAATCTTGTTTTTTAAACCATACCAAGCCGATTTATAATAATCTGAAGCCGAATAAACCACAACAGGAATCGCCAAAATACACATCAACGCTCGGAAAAGCCCTTTGTAATGCGCCATCCAGTAATCTTCCCCGCCAACATATTCCGGGAAGGCAAGAAACATTCCGTTACCAAAAGCAAAAGCGGCAATCGCAAATTTTACCAGTAAAGATTTGTCTAAATGCTCAACGTTTTTATCCGCAGTTTCAAGGCTGATGACAGGTTTATAGCCTAAATTAGTTAAAAAATTAGCTAATTCGCTTAATTTTAATTCGTCATGGTTAAAAGAAATCTGTAAGGTCTTTCTTGTGAAGTTAACCTGAGAATATTTGATATTAGGGTTCAATGTATGAAGACTTTCTAATAACCAAATGCAAGAAGAACAGTGAATTACAGGAATCTTAAAGGTGACTAAACTCGTGCCTCCTTCCGAGAAATCGGTGACTTTGTCGAAGATCTCCTGAGTATCAAGATATTCGAATTGTGAAGTGTTTTCATCAGGTCGAATTCCCGCTTTCTTATTTAATTCGTAAAAATTAGTTAAGTTGTTGATATTCAGAATTTCGTAAACAGACTTGCAACCGTTGCAACAGAAAGTCTTTTCGTCAAATAGAATTCTTTCTTTTTCTATCCCTTGACCGCAATGAAAACAGTTATCACTCACCTCCATAAATTATTGAACTACAAAATTATAACAATTTTTTTTGTTTATCGAGTTAAAAAGTTCTATTTTTGTGATAAATGTCATATAAAATGTCGCAGGAACAACAGATTGCAATTGAGGAGAGGTTCGCAAGAGTTTTTAATGATAAATCATTCAAGGAAAGACTTTCCAGCGCTGATTTTGAGAAATACATAAACGCAAAAAAGAAACTGAGTTTTCAGAAGCACGACACCATTTTTGAAGATGGTGAAACGCCAAGAGGGGTTTATGTACTCGAAAAGGGAGCTGCCAAGCTATCAAAATCGGGGGCTTTCGGAAAAGATCAGATTTTAAGATTTATCAAAGAAGGGGACATCATCGGCTATCGTTCTTTACTTTGCGGGGAAAATTTCCAGGCGAAGGCTGAGGCAATGACGGATATTGAGGCTACTTTTTTACCGGCAGATATTTTCATGTATCTTTTGGAGGTAGATCCTCAGCTCTCTTTCGTAATGCTCCAAAAAATTTCTTATGAATTGGGAGAATCTTCCAACACCATTACTTTCCTTGCTCAAAAAACGGTGAGAGAAAGATTGGCGGAAATTTTACTTCTTTTAGAACAAAAATTAGGTGTAGATCCTGAAGGATTCATCAAAATTTCTTTAACGAGAGAAGAAATTGCCAACATCATCGGAACGGCTACAGAAAGTGCAATTCGTTTAATATCAGAATTTAAAGGAGATCAGCTCATCGAAGTAGACGGAAGAAATATCAAAATTCTCAACCACGATAAATTAATGAAACTAGGTCACGTAGTTTTATAAAAATCATACAAAAACTTTAAGTCGGCCTAGTGCCGACTTTTTTAACTTTAAAAAATAGATACATTATGTCTGTTCATTCTGAAATTAAAAAAGTTACGACTGAAACCTTGCGAAAAATGAAATTCGACAAGGAAAAAATTACGATGCTTACGGCATACGATTTTACCACTGCTAAAATGGTAGATGCGGGAGGAATTGATGCGGTTTTGATAGGTGATTCTGCAGCAAATGTAATGGCGGGTTTTGAAACTACGTTGCCAATTACTTTGGATCAGATGATTTATCATACGCAAAGTGTGGTGAGAGGAACAGACCGAGCTTTGGTGATTGCTGACTTGCCTTTTGGAACGTATCAGAGTAATCCGGATTTAGCTTTGGAATCTGCAGTAAGAATGATGAAAGAGGGTGGAGCTCATGCTATTAAAATTGAAGGAGGAAAGGAAATTTCAAAATCAATAAAAAAAATAATCAATGCCGGAATTCCTATTATGGGACATTTGGGATTAACACCACAGTCTATTTATCAGTTCGGAACCTATAAAGTAAGAGCAAAAGAAGAAGCGGAAGCAGAAAAACTAATTGCAGATGCCCAATTATTGGAAGAATTAGGTTGTTTTGGAGTTGTTTTGGAGAAAATTCCTGCAGATTTGGCTAAAAAAGTAACAGAATCTATTTCAATTCCAACAATAGGAATCGGAGCCGGACCTCATTGTGACGGTCAGGTTTTGGTGTATCACGATATGGTAGGAATGAACAAAGGTTTCAGTCCGAAATTTTTAAGAAGATATCTTGATTTATATACAGAAATCAGTGGAGCTGTTGCTCAATATGTGAAAGATGTGAAAGGTCAGGACTTCCCTAACGAAAACGAAAGTTATTAATTCATGAGAAATCAACAGTCTACTCAGGGAATTTTATCGATTATTGCACTGGTTTGCCTTGTAGCAGGTTGGTTTAATCTTTTTTCTCCCGATGTCAATACTTTATTGTCACGAAAAGTGTTCTATGTTTTAATCGGAGCAAGTTTTTTCCTGCAGGCACCTGCAATGAAAAATCAGAACTTCACCTATGCAATGTACGCTGCGGCGGCTATTTGTGTGCTTGGAGGTTTGTTTATTCCGCTGGGAACAAGATTAGAATCTATTAAAACCGTTGGGCTTTTGGGCGGAATTATTCTTTCAATTGCAAGCAGACCCAGCTATCGACAGTAAATGATGGAGGAGCAGATTGTATATGAAGACAATCATCTTTTGGTGATTAACAAGAAAGTAGGACAGCTCGTACAGGGTGACAAAACCGGCGATGATTCTCTGTTAGAATTAATCAAAGGTTTTATAAAAAAAAGAGATGCCAAGCCGGGAAATGTTTTTCTCGGTTTGGTTCATCGTATTGATAGGCCGACTTCGGGTTTGGTGATTTATGCTAAAACTTCAAAAGCATTATCGCGTTTAACTCAAATGGTTAAAAATCGCGAGGTCAAAAAGACATATTGGGCAGTTGTGGCTAAGGAAATGATTCCTAAAACGCAACGATTGGTTCATTATCTAAAGAAAAACGAGAAGAATAATAAAGCGATTGTTTTTCCCAAAGTTACAGATGGTGCAAAAGAAGCCATTCTTACCTATAATGTGATTAAAACGTTGGATAATTATCTTTTGTTGGAGATCGATCTTGAAACGGGAAGGCATCACCAGATCAGAGCACAGTTATCAAAAACCGGCGTTCCGATTAAAGGCGATTTAAAATATGGTTCGCCACGCTCCAATACCGATGGCGGGATTAATCTTCACGCCAGAAAACTGGAATTTATTCATCCGGTGACCAAAGAAAATATTGAAATCATAGCTCCCGTTCCGCAAAATGATGCGATTTGGAGAGCTTGTGAAGAGTAAATTATTAAAATAAAAGTTAGAAAAAGGAAACTGAATTATTCGGTTTCCTTTCTTATTTTTTTAGGAGCTATTTCCCGCTTTCCGCACTCGCTATTTTGTTAGTTTCGGCTCGGCGGCGAAGCCGCCGAGCCGAAACTAACAAAATGAGCTCAAACAAATGCTTCAATCGTGGCTAGACATTCGTCATGAATTTAAATATCCTCAAAAAACACTACGATTACCATCCAATAAAAACCTTAAGCCCACATTTTTTTCCACGAAATAGAAAACACAAAGATCTGCGTCATCCGCAAAATCAGCGAGATAAATTGAAACGCAAAGTTTTAATTTAAAATAAAAATATATTCAAGCGAGCAAAAAAGTACCAACAAGTTGATTTGATGGAGTTCTATTTTCAAGCTTCGCGAAGCAAATTCATTTGTCTTTGCTCATCTAAAAAATTAAAAATCAAAATCAAAAACTTTGCGTTTAAAATAAAAAAAATATTTTAACAGCTTCCATCCTCCATCTTCCCACTTCCATCCCACACAAAAAATTTTGCCCATTTCAAAAAAATGTCTAACTTCGCTCCACACTTTAGGGGTGTCTGTTGAACAACGGGCTGAGATTTTACCCTTTGAACCTGATTTCTAGATCATACTAGCGTAGGGAAAAGTAGATGACTTTTGCTGTACATTCTATTGTACAATAACAGCCATTCCTAAGGTGCATTTTAAAAAATGTTAGGAATGGAACTCACAATCAACCACACGACAAAAATTTTTGATGTACTTCCCGAAAATCTGGAAACACTTATTGCTATGGAATTACCTGAAAAGAAAAAAGGAATTGCCGTAGCGCTCAACAATCGCATTATTCCGCAGTCATTCTGGGCGGAAACATTCCTCAACAACAAAGATTCAATTTTAATTATCACTGCTACTCAAGGCGGTTAATTTTCTATAAAAAAACAAAAAATATATGGCTCATAACATCACCCGTTCGTCTTTTCCGAACTCAAAAAAAATCTATGTTGAAGGGAAAATTTATCCAATCAGTGTAGCGATGCGCGAAATACAACTAAGTCCGACAAAATTATTCAACGGATCATTAGAACATAATCCGCCAGTCACAGTGTACGATACATCAGGAGCTTACACCGATGAAAATTCTGAAATTAATATTGAAAAAGGACTTCCGAGAATCCGTGAACAATGGATTTTAGACAGAAATGACGTAGAAATTCTTGATGGAATCACTTCAGAATACGGAAAAGCGAGACTTGCAGATTCAAAATTAGATGAATTGCGTTTTTCTTATAATCATAAACCAAAAGTTGGGAAAGAAGGCCAACAAGTTACCCAATTATACTACGCAAAACAGGGAATCATTACTCCTGAAATGGAATACATTGCCATCAGAGAAAATCAAAGAATTGAGCAACTGGATTCGGTTTCAAAAGACATGGCTTTTCAACATCAGGGAAATAGTTTTGGAGCAAAAACTCCGAAAAATAAAATCACTCCCGAATTTGTAAGAGATGAAATTGCAGCAGGAAGAGCAATCATTCCTAACAATATCAATCACCCCGAAAGCGAACCGATGATTATCGGGCGAAATTTTTTGGTTAAAATTAATGCTAACATCGGAAACAGCGCAGTTTCATCGAGTATTGAAGAAGAAGTTGAAAAGGCAGTTTGGGCTTGCCGATGGGGAGCCGATACAATCATGGATTTGTCTACAGGAAAAAATATCCACGAAACCAGAGAGTGGATTATTAGAAACAGTCCGGTTCCGATTGGTACCGTTCCGATTTATCAGGCATTGGAAAAAGTAAAAGGTGTTGCAGAAGATCTAACATGGGAAATTTTTAAAGATACTTTGATCGAACAGGCTGAACAGGGAGTTTCTTACTTCACAATTCACGCCGGAGTTTTGTTAAGATATATTCATTTAACGGCAAAACGTGTGACAGGAATTGTTTCCAGAGGCGGTTCTATCATGGCAAAATGGTGCTTGTTTCATCACAAAGAAAACTTTTTGTACACGCACTTCGAGGAAATCTGTGAGATCATGAAAAAATATGATGTTGCTTTTTCTTTGGGAGATGGTCTTCGTCCAGGTTCGATTGCGGATGCCAATGACGAAGCACAATTTGCAGAATTGGAAACTTTAGGTGAATTAACAAAAATCGCATGGAAACACAATGTTCAGGTCATGATTGAAGGTCCCGGTCATGTCCCAATGCATATGATTAAAGAAAACATGGAGAAGCAATTAGAAGTATGTGATGAAGCTCCGTTTTACACTTTAGGGCCTTTGACGACGGATATTGCACCAGGTTACGATCATATTACTTCGGGAATCGGAGCGGCGATGATCGGTTGGTTTGGTTGTGCAATGCTGTGCTATGTAACACCAAAAGAACATTTAGGACTTCCGAATAGAGATGATGTAAAAGTTGGAGTGATTACCTATAAATTGGCTGCTCATGCCGCAGATTTAGCAAAAGGCCATCCCGGAGCACAATACCGTGATAACGCTTTGAGTAAAGCTAGGTTTGAATTCCGTTGGGAAGATCAATTCAATCTTTCATTAGATCCTGAAACAGCACGATCTTATCATGATGAAACACTTCCGGCAGACGGAGCAAAAATTGCACATTTCTGCTCAATGTGCGGTCCAAAATTCTGTTCGATGAAAATCACGCAGGAAATCCGTGAATCCGCAGAAAAAGGAATGTTCGACAAGTCGCAGGAATTCATCGAAAAAGGGAAGGAAATTTATATATGATCATCGTAATTACTCCCGAAGAATTTATTCAGAATGAAGTTGAGATTATCAATGGATTATTTCAGGAAGGGCTGGATTTGCTTCATGTGAGAAAACCTTTCACCAATTCGGAAAAAATGGCGGATTTTATTCAAAAGATAAATTCAGAATTTTATCATCAATTGGTTTTGCACAGTCATTATGATTTGGCTGAAAATTTTAATATTTCAAGATTTCATTTTCGAGAAATTGATAGGCAAAATGGTTTGTATAAAAATTTTATAAATAAGACGATTTCAACATCTGTTCATGACATTGAAAGTTTTAATGAATTGAATCATGATTGGGAATATGCTTTTATCAGTCCGGTTTTTCCGAGTATTTCTAAAAAAGGATACGGTGAAAATTCGAATATTTTAAATGATATTAAAAAGCGAACTCATCCAAATGTAAAATTGATGGCTTTGGGAGGAATTAATGAAAAAAATATAAACAAAGCTTTCGAGAATAAAATAGACGGAGTGGCTTTGCTAGGCGCAATTTGGGAAAGTGATGAACCTTTAAATGTTTTCAAAAAATGCAGACAGAACGTCCTTTTGTAATGAGTATTGCTGGTTACGATCCAAGTGGAGGAGCGGGTCTACTGGCTGATATTAAAACCTTTGAGCAATTGAAAGTTCAGGGATTGGGCGTTTGTACAGCAATGACAGTTCAGACAGAATCTCAATGTTTAAGTTTGGAATGGCAACCTTTAGAAACAATTTTATCAACAATTGATGTTTTGATGAAAAATTATCATGTTGAAACAGTGAAAATCGGAGTGGTAAAAGACACTGAATTTTTAAGTGAAATCATTAAAACAATTAAAATTAATAATTCCGAGGCAAAAATTGTTTGGGATCCTGTTTTGAAAAGCACCTCTGAGTTCTCTTTTTTTGATTTAAATACAATTTCAGATTTAAAAAATGTTTTAAATCAAATTGATTTAATCACTCCAAACTATAATGAATACGAGGTTTTAAAAGAAAATCATTTTTTTGAAAACTTAGAAAATTCATGTTCGGTTTTAGTAAAAGGAGGTCACCGTGAAGATAAAATAGGGACTGATATTTTAATTCAAAATGGAAAAGAAATATCCATTGAACCGAACGATAATACTTCAGATTTTTATCCAAAACATGGTTCTGGTTGTGTCCTTTCTTCTGCAATTGCAAGTCATTTAGCAAAAGCGGAGAACTTAGAAAATGCCTGCCGAAAAGGAAAGTCTTACATAGAAAAATTTTTAACAAGCAATCCAACTTTACTAGGATTTCATTCTTAAAAATTATGATTTAAAACTTTGTTGTCTTTGTTAAGTGTTAACGCCTTTGCGAACTTAAAACCATTTAGTAGTTAAAAAAATCTCTGCGCTCTTTGCGTTTAAAATATAAGAAAATGGAAAAATTACAATATATATCTCAAGGTTTCACCATAGAGGATCAAGAACTCAATATCAGAAAAGCTCTTGATAACGGAATCAAATGGATTCAGGTTCGTTGGAAAAATGCTCCCGAAAATGAATTCATCAAGCTTTGTGAAATTTCAAAGAAATTATGTTCGGATCATCAAACGGTTTGCATCATCAACGATCATGTTCATATTGCAAAAAATATCGATGCAGACGGCGTTCATTTGGGTTTAAAAGATACTTCGATTGAAATTGCCCGACATATTTTAGGCAAAAATAAAATTATTGGAGGAACGGCAAATACCATTTTTGATGTTCTTCAAAGAATAAATGAACCATGTGATTATATCGGATTGGGACCATTACGATTTACTTCGACTAAAGAGCAATTGAGTCCGATTTTAGGTTTTGAAGGTTATGAAAAAATCATCAGCGACTTAAAAGCAAAATCTTTAGAAATTCCAAAAATATTCGCAATTGGTGGAGTTGTTTTTGAAGATCTTGAATTGTTACAGCAAATCGGAATTTATGGAGTTTCGGTTTCCGGACAAATTACCAGTCAGCCTTCTATTATCAACAAATTTAAAACTGTTTTACAATGAAAAATCAACCTTTAATTATAGCAGATAGAACTTTCGAATCGAGATTATTTTTAGGAACAGGAAAATTCGGAAACCTTTCAGAAATGACCGATTCCATCATCGCCTCAGAAAGTGAACTGGTGACGATGGCATTGAAAAGAATAGATTCTCAATCTTCGGAAGATGATTTATTGAGTGCCTTAAAACCTACAAAATCTCATCTCTTACCAAATACTTCAGGAGCAAGAACAGCAAAAGAGGCCGTTTTAGCAGCACAATTGGCAAGAGAAGCTTTAGAAACAAACTGGGTGAAACTGGAAATTCATCCCGACCCAAAATATTTATTGCCTGACCCAATTGAAACATTATATGCAACAGAAGAATTGGCAAAATTAGGGTTTATCGTAATGCCCTACATTCATGCAGATCCGGTTTTGTGTAAACGTTTAGAAGATGCCGGAACAGCGGTTGTAATGCCTTTAGGTGCACCAATTGGAACGAATAAAGGTTTGAAGACATTAGACTTTTTAGAAATTATCATTGCTCAGAGCAATGTTCCGGTTGTGGTCGATGCAGGAATTGGTGCGCCTTCCGATGCAGCAAAAGCAATGGAAATGGGAGCAGATGCAGTTTTGGTGAATACAGCGATAGCCGTCGCTGGAAATCCTGTGAATATGGCGTTAGCTTTTAAAGAAGGTGTAATTGCTGGAAGAAGAGCTTTTGAATCTGGTTTAGGAGCAATCGGAAATCACGCAGAAGCATCAAGTCCATTAACTTCCTTTTTGTTTGATTAATGAAAGAGAGTCCCGAAGGGACGATTTAATAAAGGATAGGATACAATCCTATCAAATACGGTTTGCAATTAAAACTAAATTTTATGAAGAGTTTTAAAGATTTTTTTGAAAAATATCAATGGGATGAAGTGAAAGTGAAACTTGAAAAAGTGACGTTATCCGATGTAGAAAGAAGTCTTCAAAAAAAGAATAAAACCATCGAAGATTTTCTGAATTTTCTTTCACCTGTTGCTGCGGAAAAGTTGGAATTAATGGCGAAAATGACACAACAGCTTACTCAAAAACGTTTCGGAAAAACGATTCAGCTGTATGCACCATTGTATTTGAGTAATGAATGTCAGAATATTTGTACGTATTGCGGTTTTAGCTTAGATAATTCAATCAAAAGAAAAACATTGACGAATGCCGAATTGATGATTGAAGCGACGGTTTTGAAATCAATGGGTGTCAATCATGTGCTGCTAGTGAGTGGAGAAGCAAATAAAACCGTCGGAATTGATTATTTTTTGAATGCAATTAGTTTGTTAAACCCCCATTTTGCCAATATTTCAATTGAAGTTCAACCTTTGTCGGAGGAAGAATATCAACAACTTCACGAGGCGGGAGTGAATGCTGTTTTGGTGTATCAGGAAACTTATCATCAGGAAGTTTACAAAGAATATCATCCGAAAGGGAAGAAGTCGAATTTCAATTTTCGTCTAGAAACGCCCGACAGAATAGGAAAGGCGGGAATCCATAAAATGGGATTGGGGGTTTTACTTGGCTTGGAAGATTGGCGTGTTGACAGTTTTTTTAATGCACTTCACATCGATTATCTCCAAAAACAATATTGGAAAAGCAAATACTCAGTTTCGTTTCCGAGACTTCGACCAGCGGAAGGAATTATCGAACCGAATTTTATCATGTCCGATAGAGATTTATTACAATTAATTTGTGCCTACAGAATTTGGAACGAAGATTTGGAAATATCCATTTCAACAAGAGAAAACGAAAAATTCAGAAATAATATCATTTCATTGGGAGCAACAGCGATGAGTGCGGCTTCGAAAACAAATCCCGGTGGTTATGCGGTTGATAAAGAATCTTTGGAACAATTTGAAACCAGTGATGAAAGAAGTATGGAAGAAATTAAAAGTATCATTAAAAAAGCAGGTTATGATCCTATCATGAAAGATTGGGATGCTGTTTATAGTGGAGTTTGAAATTAGTTTAAAACCATTAAGGTGGATTTAAGAAGTTAAGTTTTATTAAGGAAATATTTAAAATATTTTTTTAGCATCCAACTTATTTTATTCGCCTGAGAATACTTAATTTTTCTTAACTCCTTAATAAAATCTTAATGGTTCAAATTAAAATAGTATAATGAAAAGCGAAAACATTTTTATACGATACAGCCGACAAATTTTCATTGAAGAAATTGGCTTGGAAGGTCAAAGAAAAATCATGAATTCCAAAGTTTTAGTAATTGGAGCGGGAGGTTTGGGAAGTCCTGTTATTCAATATCTGGCTGCGGCTGGAGTCGGAACTTTAGGCGTTGCAGATTTTGATGAGGTTGAATTACATAATTTAAACCGACAAGTGATCCACAATGAAAATTCGGTTGGAATTTCAAAAGTAAAAAGTGCTGAAGAGTTTATTAAAAGACTTAATCATCAAGTTAAATTTATTGGAATTGAAGAAAAAATTAATGATGAAAATATCGAAAGAATTCTTTCACAATTTGATCTAATTATTGATGGTTCAGATAATTTCAAGACAAGATATTTAGTAAATGATATTTGCGTTAATCTGAATAAGCCTTTGGTGTACGGAAGTATTCTTGGTTTTTCCGGGCAAGTCGCCATTTTCAATTATAAAGGAAGCCGAAATTTAAGAGATATTTTCCCAGAGCCGCCTTCTAATGAAAATCTTCCGGATTGTGATAGCCTTGGAGTGTTGGGTGCTTTGCCTGGAATTGTGGGAAGTATGATGGCTAATTTAGCATTAAAAATCATGACAGATTTGCCTCTGCAACTAAATCAAATCACATTAATCGATACTTTGGAATGGCGTTTTCAGACGATTGAATTTTAAACACGAATGGCACAAATGTTTTTCACAAATGACACAGATTGATATTCTTTTTGTAAGTTTTGGCTAAAGCCAAACGAAATTAGACCATAAAAAAGCGGACTGAAGTCCGCTCCTATTGAATAAATTATTAAGTTTTATATCAAAAAATATTAGTGCAAAACATTAGCGTAATTTGTGTTTAAACAAAAAATTATTGTCCCTGACTCATTACGCCACCATTATTCTCACTTTGGGTCGTCGTTTTAATCATATTCGGATCTTCTTTTGCCAGCTTATTCTTGGTCGGAATTTTATAATTGACAGAAATTCCGAAGCTTCTGCTGTCAAATTTATTCGATGTATAAACGCTTCCTCCAGCCGAACGGGCGATGATCACACTTTTATTCTGATTAAAAATATCCCTTGCATACAACGAAAGATTCAGCCTGTCGGTCATGAATTTCTTTGAAATGGTAATGTCTAACGCGTTATTAAGCGGTTTTTCCAACTCAAAATAATAGAAATTTCCTCTTGCAGGAATAACATTGTAATTCGCTTGGAAACGGATGTCTTTAGGTAAAATAAATTGGCCCATCACACTGAAGATCCAGAATCCTTTGGTTTTGATATCCGGCATTTCCTGAAGCTGGTATCCTGAATAAATGTATAATAAGTTCATCTTGTCAGGGTTTACGTTAAATTTCATCAGCTCGCTGAAAGGTTTCGTAAACAGCATAAAAGGAATGGGCATTCCAAAACTGAAATTATGGGTCCTTAAGCTGTGAACCTGAACCTGCTCATTTCTGATCAGATTATTTTCTCTGGAAACTCGCTGAACAATCTGGTTATTCACCCAACTTGTGCTGTATCCAATATAAGCGTAATCAAATGCGCTGATTTTAAATTCTGCATTATCGTAGATGGTGGGCTGCAGGTTCGGATTTCCATTGGTGGTGATGGTACTATTTTGTAAAACCGTGTTATTTGGGTTTAATAATGATACACTTGGAAGACTGATTTTTTTGTTATAATTCAAGTTCACAAAGAGTTGCTTCATTAAATTATACTGAATGCTTGCATTCGGAAATACCTTGAATTTTTTGAAGGCATTCAGATCTTTCTGCTCCAGTTCATTATCAGAATTAAACATTCTTGTGACTCCGGTAATGTCATAATTTTCAGCCCTTGCCCCTGCGATGAAATCAAACTTTTTAAGTTTAGCCTGAAATTCCACATAGGCAGAAGTAGTTTGTCTGGTATAATCAAGGTTTACGATGTTTCTGTCTTTGGTTTTAAAATCCTGCTGATCAAACAAAGCGCCAAAGCTTACCTTCCCTTCATCTAAAATTTTCAAAGGCTGTGAATAATCTACTTTAAAATTATACACATTGAAGTTTGATGAATTGTCTAGCAAGTTGGTACCATTGCTATTTTGTTGATTAAATTCTGAATCGTTATTGGTGTAAACAAATTTAAAATCTAATTTTCTGTTTTTATCGCTGAATTTTTTCTGATACGTCGCCGAAGCTTCCTGTCTCAACCCTTTGGTGTCACTGCTAAAATTACTTCTGTTGAATCCGCTCACAAATTCATCCGAAACAATAGACGAACCGTTGTTATTATGCGTAATATCGTAGTTGACCAATAATCTGTCTTTTCCCAGTTCAAAAGTAAAGGCTGAATTCAGATAATAGGTTCTTCCCAATGAGTTGGAATGATTTTTACTCAACGCATCAAATTCAGATTCAGAAAGGCTTTCACGATAATACTGCCCCATATTTACCTGCCATCCAAACCATTTATTTCTGGAATTTAACGCAATGGAATTGTTGAATCTGCTTCTGTATTTATCATAATTGGAGAAACGATAACCGCCATTGTATACCGCCGTAAGGTAGTTTTTGGCAGATTTACTCGTGATGATATTTAAAATAGCTCCTCCCGAAGTTGCCGGAAATTCTGCGCCGGGCTGGGTAATGATCTCAATTCGTTCTACCGAATTGGCGGGCATTCCTTCCATAAAAGCGGTGAGTTCGTTGCTGGAAATATTCAATGGTCTGCCGTCCATATAGACATCCAAAGGTTTCCCCTGATACATCATTCCTACCATTTCTGAAGCCACTAAGCCGGGAAGTTTTTTAATTCCTTCCATCAAAGATCCTGAATTTAAGCTCGGCTGCTCCGAAAAATCGAAAATCGTACGGTCTGCTTTTTGTTCAACGGCTTTTTTAGTTTTGGTAAGAGTTACCCCTTCAATCTGTTTTTCTTTCGTTTCCTGGTTGTTAGTTTTTTCCTGGGCATACGTAAATACCGACCCAATAGAAAGTAACGCAATAATTGTTCTCTTCATATTGTTTTTCTACTACTTGGTTAGACGCAGAAAAGCTTTTTTTGTTACAAATAGATTACTGAACTCTGTCTTTTTCGTCAAAATTGATGTTTTTCTTGCTGATTTTCTTTTTGTTATTTCCGAAAGTATAATTTACGCTCAAACGAAAACTTCTTCCGTCCCAATAATTGTTCATGTATTGCTTGCTATCTGTGAAAGTCATATTTCCACGGTATCTTTGGGCGAAAATATTGGTAACGGTTGCATTGATCTGTAATTGTTTTTCCATCAATGAAATTTTAATTCCTGAATTCAGGTTGGAAAAATTGTTGAAGGAATAATTCACATTTTTATAAGGTAAATCCTGACTGTAATTCAAGAAGAAAGCAAGTGTTTTTGATTTATTTAAAGTGAAAGTATTATTGAATGAATAGCTTACCGAATATCCTTTTTGTGTCTCAGCATTCACATTGAAAACTTCCGAATTCTGAAAGGAAGCATTTCCCGATAGAGTCGTTTCCCAGAATTTGAAAAATGTATCAGTGTAAGAAAGATTCATTCCGTAAAAATTGTTGTTGTAATAGTTCAGATAGGTTCCTATAATATCTAATTCAGTATTATCTTTGATAGATGAGATTTGTCCAAACGCATTTTTTAGTTTTAAATAATAAATACTTGCTGAAAATTTACTGTTATAAACATATCCCAACTCCAGATTATTGATATAAGATGGTGTCAATAAAGGATTTCCTGAAGAATAAGAATACGGATTAGAATACCATCGGAAAGGATTTAAATTACTCATGCTTGGGCGATTAATTCTTCTCGAATAAGAAAAACTAAACACATTTTTATCTTTTTTATACGCTACATAAGCAGACGGAAACCATTGTCCGTAATTGTATTTATTTTTTGAATGATTGGAAGGCGAAAAACTTTCTGCAAAAGTGTTTTCGTAACGAAGTCCGGCTTTTGTTTCCCAATGTTCTCCAAAGTTTTTAGCATAACTCAGATAAGCGGCATAATTTTCTTCCCGATAATTAAAAAGATTGGCTTTTTCTTCATCTGCGATATATTGCTTATCAATTAAATTGAAATATTTTAAATCTGAAGCATTTTTAAACTGATTAAACTTCATTCCGGTTTCTATGGTTCCAAACGAAAATGGAAGTTCTAAATCTGCCTGTGCAGAGAAAATTTGTGGTGAAACCAAAGAAATGGTTTTTACCTCCTGAACCGAATTGTCCGAACTTTTGAATGTTGAAAAATTAACTTCTGTATTCGAATTGTTTTTATAAAAATTTCCTGCAATGCTTAATTTTTTCCCAAGAGAATCGAGTTTAAGATCGTAATATGCACTCAATGTGTGCGTTGGGAGTTTTTCGCGGTGAAAAGTATTCGTCAATAAATTTTCTTCCGTTAAATCCTGACTGATATTTCTTGTTTTATTCACAATATCCATCCCAGATTTTTGCTGGGCGAAAATGTATTCAACACCGATTTCGGCGTTTTTACTGATTTTATAAGACATCGTAAGGTTAGGCGTCACTTCCTTCCACATATCTTTTCGTACAGAGTTGCTGTAATTTTTAGATGCTCCTAAAATATTGTAATTCTCATCAGAACGTTTTTCAGAATCATAATAAGTAAATTTTAAGGTGCTGCTGAATCTTTCTGTCTGATAATTAAGCGTGCCATTATTGCTGAATCCGGAATACGTTCTTTGAATTAAAGTCGTATTGATATTTCCGCTAAAACCCATATTCGGATTTTTTTTCAGGATAATATTAATCAAACCACTGTTTCCCTGCGCTTCATACTTTGCCGGCGGAGTGGTGATTACCTCGATTTTAGCAATATTTTCTGAACGGATGGCTTTCAGATAATTAAGAAGTGCTGTTCCGGAAAGATTCAACATTCTTCCGTTGATCATCACATTCACGCTGCTTTTGCCGGTAATCGAAATGCTGCCCAGATTTTCATCGACTTTCAGCATAGGAACATTGGCCAAGGTTTCGGAAGCATCCATTCCTTGAGAGGCGATAGATGCTTCCACATTAAAGATCAGTCGGTCAGCTTTTCTTTCCAGCAATTTCTTTTTTACCGAAAAGTTGATCTGTTCAATGTTTTTAATGCTGTCTTTTTTTACCTGTCCGAAAACTGTTGATGTAATTAAGCTGGCAATTAGTATATAGTGTAGTTTCATGGTATTGTTTTTTGATGTTCCAAAATTAGGAGCTCTTAAAAGCCTGTGAAATAGCGTTTAGATAAAGCCTTGGTTTTTCAGGATTAATTAGTTTTCATCGGAAAAAATAAAGCGTTCATCGAAAATCATCATTGGAATTTTAAGGAAAACCTATTTTTGTTATATGAAAACAAACAAACTAATATACCTGCATCTTTTTTTCTGGATCATTTATCTTTCGGGGACGATTCTCATTCCATTTTTTGTATTTGAATCAGAAAAGACCATTCTTCATTTTACTTTTTTTCTGACCAGTTTTATCTGTTTCTATGTGAACTATTTTTTTGTGGTTCCGAATTTCTTTGACACAGGTAAACTTTATAAGTCGGTGATTGCATTTTTGCTCAGTGTTACCTGTTTTGTGACGGTGCGCTATTCTGTAGAAGAAATGTTGCTGCCCGCCACTCTTGGTTTTAGAAATTATATGGAGGGGACCAGCTTTGGATTTTATTTCTTCGATAATATTTTTTACAGCAGCACCACTATTTTTATCAGCACGACTTTTTGGTTTTTTAAATATTTTATTAATGCTGAACAGGAAAAATCAGAATTGATTGAAGCTAAGAAAACCGCTGAATTACAGGCCTTAAAAACACAAATTAATCCGCATTTTATTTTTAATTCGTTAAATAATATTTATTCTCTGGTGTATCAGAATTCAGAAAAAGCGCTGCCCGCTTTGGAAGAATTGAGTCAGCTGTTGAGGTACAGCACAAAAGACCTTGGAGAGGATACCATCACTTTAGACAAAGAAATCGGGTATATCGACAGTTTAACGGCTTTGGAAAAAATAAGAATTAAAAAACCTGAATTATTAATCATTGAAAAAAATATCAACCATCCCAAACTGAATATTTCACCCATGATTTTAGTTCCTTTTGTGGAAAATGCTTTTAAACATGGTGATTTTCGCGATAAAGGTTTTGAAATGAAAATCTCTGATGAAAATGAAACGCTGCATTTTTATATTTTAAACCATAAAAAAGACCGAATGAAAGATGAAGTTTCGGGAATCGGGATTGATAACGTGAAGAAAAGACTGGCGATTTTATATCCAAAAAAACACGAATTAGCTATAAAAAATTCGGAAAAGGAATTTATCGTAGATTTAAAGATTGATTTGCGAAATGAATAAGATAAAATGTATTGTTGTAGATGACGAACCGCTGGCGATCTCGCTTCTGGAAAGTTATGTACAGAAAGTTCCGTTTTTAGATTTGGTTTTTTCCACCGAAAACCCAATTGAAGCACTGGATTATATTCAAAAAAATGAATCTGATCTGGTGTTTCTGGATATTCAGATGCCGGAACTCACGGGAATTAATTTCATGAAAATTCTGGGTGACAAACAGAAATATATTTTAACAACCGCTTATTCCGAATATGCTTTGGAAGGCTATGATCACAATATTGTAGATTATCTGCTGAAGCCTATTTCGTTTGAACGATTTTATAAAAGTGCTTTAAAAGCTCAGGAACGTTTTGTGGTGAATGAAACGAAAGAAGACGCTCATTTCTTTGTGAAATCGTCCGGACAGCAGCATAGAATCAATTTTGAAGATATTTTCTATGTCGAAAGCATTAAAGATTATGTAAATATTAAAACTTCTGAGCAGGAATATATCGTTTTAGACACGCTGAAATCGATGGAGCAGCAACTTCCTGAAAGTTCTTTTGCAAGAATTCATAAGTCTTTCATCATTAATTTGAATCAGATTAAAAATGTTTCAACCAAAAAAGTCACCTTAGTTTCTGAACAGGAAATTCCGATAGGAGAGAGTTATCGAATGAATCTTTTGACGAAAATAAAATAGGTTTAATGGCTGGAAGAAGGAGGCTGGAAGCTGGAAGTTTGAACAGTATCAAAGTTTTTTCGATGATGACTGCCATTAACCTTAAGCTTCCATCTTCCCGCTCCCAACCTTTCCCCACCAAAAAAAAATAAAAAAGCAGTTCCAAACGAAACTGCTTTTTCTATGATTAATTAAATCTAACAATTAATTCTCTTGTTGTTTGATTAAGTTCAGGGCAGAACCTGCTTTAAACCAATCGATTTGTTGTTCGTTATACGTATGGTTTGCGATAACAATATCTTTACTTCCGTCTTTATGAACAAATTCTAAAGTCAATTGTTTTCCCGGAGCAAACTGATCAAGATCTAAGAAGTTAACCGTGTCGTCTTCCTGAATTTTGTCGTAATCTGTTTCATTGGCGAAAGTGATTCCTAACATTCCCTGTTTTTTAAGGTTGGTTTCGTGAATTCTCGCAAATGATTTTACCAAAACAGCTTTTACTCCCAAATGTCTCGGTTCCATCGCAGCGTGCTCTCTTGAAGAACCTTCACCATAGTTTTGGTCACCCACAACGATTGTTGGAACTCCCGCAGCTTTGTACGCTCTTTGTACAGCAGGAACTTCGCCATATTCACCCGTTAATTCATTTTTAACGTGGTTGGTTTCCATATTGTAAGCATTTACAGCACCGATCAACATATTATTTGAAATATTATCAAGGTGACCTCTGTATTTCAACCAAGGTCCAGCCATGGAAATATGGTCAGTCGTACATTTTCCGAAAGCTTTAATTAAAACTTTAGCCCCTCCAATGTTTTTTCCATCCCAAGCCGGGAATTCTTCTAATAACTGAAGTCTGTCCGAAGTCGGGCTTACATTTACCACAACAGAAGAACCGTCTGCAGATGGTGCCTGATAACCGTTATCGTCTACTGCAAAACCTTTTGATGGTAATTCGTACCCTTTAGGCTCATCTAATTTAATCTGCTCTCCCGCTTCGTTGGTTAAAGTATCTGTAATTGGGTTAAAATCTAATCTTCCTGAAATTGCCACCGCAGCCACCATTTCAGGGGAAGCTACGAAAGCGTGCGTATTTGGGTTACCGTCTGCTCTTTTCGCAAAGTTTCTGTTGAAAGAGTGAATAATTGAATTTTTCTCTCCTTTATCAGCGCCTTCTCTGTCCCATTGTCCGATACAAGGTCCGCAAGCGTTGGTAAAGATTCTTGCATTTTCAAATTTTCTGAAAGAATCTAAGAAACCGTCTCTTTCTGCCGTGAATTTTACCTGCTCAGAACCTGGATTGATTCCTAAAATTGCTTTTGGCTTCACACCTTTAGCAACTGCGTCTTCCACTATAGAAGCTGCTCTCGATAAATCTTCGTAAGAAGAGTTGGTACAAGAACCAATTAATGCCCATTCAACTTCTAAAGGCCATCCGTTAGCTTCTGCTTTTGCTCTGAATTCTGCAACCGGAGTCGCCAAATCCGGAGTGAAGGGCCCATTTAAATGCGGAGTTAATTCTGAAAGATTGATTTCAATGAGTTGATCAAAATATTGTTCAGGATTAGCATAAACTTCAGCATCACCTGTTAAATGTTCCGCAATTTTATCGGCAGCATCTACAACATCCTGTCTTCCTGTTGCAGAAAGATATCTTCTCATAGAATCATCATATCCGAAAGTAGAAGTGGTAGCTCCGATTTCTGCACCCATGTTACAGATCGTACCTTTACCTGTTGCAGAAAGAGATTCTGCTCCTTCCCCGAAATATTCAACGATGCAACCTGTTCCTCCTTTTACGGTAAGAATTCCGGCAACTTTCAGGATAACGTCTTTTGCAGAAGTCCATCCGTTCATTTTTCCGGTTAGTTTTACACCAATCAGTTTTGGCATTTTAAGCTCCCAAGCCATTCCTGCCATTACGTCTACTGCATCTGCACCACCAACACCGATGGCAACCATTCCTAAACCTCCTGCATTTACGGTGTGAGAGTCGGTTCCGATCATCATCCCTCCGGGGAAAGCATAATTCTCCAAGACAACCTGGTGGATAATTCCAGCTCCTGGCTTCCAGAAACCGATTCCGTATTTATCACAAACTGAGCTCAAAAAGTTGAAAACTTCAGAGTTTTTGTTGATACCTTCCTGTAAGTCAGATTCAGCACCAATTCTTGCCTGAATCAGGTGATCGGCGTGCGCTGTAGAAGGAACCGCTACTTTAGCTTTTCCTGCCTGCATGAATTGCAAAAGTGCCATCTGTGCTGTTGCATCCTGCATGGCTACTCTGTCTGGAGCGAAATCTACATAAGAGTTTCCTCTTTCGTGTTCCTGTGTTGCATTTCCTTCCCAAAGGTGGGTGTAAAGGATTTTTTCTGAAAGTGTCAGTGGTTTTCCTGTGATCTGTCTTGCGGCAGCAATTCTCTCAGGATAACGTTCGTACACTTTTTTGATCATATCAATATCAAAAGTCATATCTGATTTTTTTTATTTTTCGTTTAATTATTTGTTTTAAAATTCAAAAAGAATCTGTTCAATTAAATTATCAAAATCCATTCCTATACGCATTGTAAGGGGATAAATAAGATAAATGACTGAGATTATTTCTAACTATCAATTTAAGGAAAAATAAAACTTTAGATGTTGATTTACATCAAAATAATTCCTGAGAGGCTTAAATGGAATCGTTCTAAAAAAAGGAAATATTTCTTTATCATTAAATATAACTATCATGTATTTCTTTAACTCTTTAAAACAACTGAAATATATTTTTAGCAGGTATTTTTAAATGATAAAGTACCTCTGTGATGGCTGCTTTCTTATGTGTTAATGGTTTCATTCCATGTTTTTGATTAATGATATTTCAATGATAAGGTGGTTGTTGTTGTAATATAATTACATTTTGTTGTGTATTTTTTGTTTTTTAATTATAGTTGAAAATAGTTTTTTTGGTAGATTTACATATAATTATAGTCACTTATTAGTGAATTGTATTTGCTTTAATTTATTCTAGCAAAAAATACCAAACAACAAATATTAATATCATGAACAAAAAAAAACTAAAACCGTATGTAAATTTTAGACCTGCTATTGCCGATATAATTCGGAAATCAGGCCTGTTGTTTTTATTGCTCTTCGGAGTAGC
Organism: Chryseobacterium sp. GM_Chr_2; assembly: GCF_026540445.1. NCBI lineage: Bacteria > Pseudomonadati > Bacteroidota > Flavobacteriia > Flavobacteriales > Weeksellaceae > Chryseobacterium > Chryseobacterium sp. GM_Chr_2. Next base: position 94,722 of record NZ_JALNUD010000006.1, on the reverse strand, counting down.
CTCACAAATGAATGCACAGCGAAAAGTCGAAAAACTCAATAGGGGGCTGGTAGCAATGCGATTAAATGCCAATCAGGTTTATGTAGGCTGGAGAATGCTGGGGACTGAAGAACCCGATACAAGTTATAACCTGTATTTTAATAATGTAAAAGTAGCAGGAAGCCCTTTTACAACTACTACAAATTTTAATCATAATATTACGACCAACGGAACTTATACCGTTCGTGCCATCGTGAATGGTGTAGAGCAGCCTGCATCGGAATCTGCTACTGTTTGGGCGAATCAATATTTGGATATTCCTATGCAAATACCGGCTGGGGGTACAACTCCGGACAACGTTGCCTATACTTATAGTGTAAACGATTGCAGTGTTGGTGATGTAGATGGAGACGGGCAATACGAACTGTTTGTAAAATGGGATCCTTCCAATAGTAAAGACAATTCGCAATCAGGTTACACGGGTAATGTTTATATTGATTGTTATCGTTTGGACGGAACACGTCTCTGGAGAATAGATTTAGGAAAAAATATTCGAGCCGGGGCGCATTATACACAATTTGTGGTTTATGATTTAGATTCCGACGGTAAAGCAGAAATTGCATGTAAAACTGCCGACGGAACTAAAGATGGAACAGGAGTCATTATTGGAGATGCTAATGCAGATTATAGAAATTCAAATGGATATGTCTTGTCTGGGCCGGAATTTTTAACCGTTTTTAATGGATTAACAGGCAAGGCCATGTCTTCAACCAATTATTTGCCGGCACGTGGAACAGTTTCAAGTTGGGGAGATAGTTATGGTAATCGCGTAGACCGATTTGTTGCAGCGGTGGCTTATCTTGATGGAGAAAAACCAAGTTTAATAATGGGACGAGGTTATTATACAAGGCTTGTGCGTGTGGCTTGGGACTGGAGAAATAATACACTTTCACAGCGATGGATCTTTGATAGCAATACCTCAGGAAATTCGGCTTATGCAGGAATGGGAAATCATCAAATGACCATAGGCGATGTGGATGGTGATGGTAAAGATGAAATATTCAATGGTTCCAGTGCAATAGATGATAACGGCGGAAAGTTATTCGCAAACACATTAGGGCATGGGGATGCTTTACATATGACTGATATGGATCCGGATCGTCCTGGAATGGAAATATGGCAGTGTTTAGAAGAACCTGCTAAATATAAAACGAATGGTTTGGTTTTTTTAGATGCAAAAACAGGAGCTACATTATGGGGAATACCTTCAACTGGAGACATAGGACGTTGTAATGCTGCAGATATTGACCCACGTTACAAAGGTTATGAATGTTTTGGAAGTGCAAATGGCGTAAACTATTTGATGGATTGCAAAGGAAATCTAATCAGCAATAAAAAACCGACACAAAATTTTTCTATCTGGTGGGATGGTGATTTGAACCGTGAATTATTAGATTCGAATAAAATAGATAAATGGGATTATATCAATGGAAAAACCGTTAATATACTTACTGCTACAGGATATTCATCAAACAACACCACAAAAGCTACCCCATGTTTAAGTGCAGATATTTTTGGTGATTGGCGAGAAGAAGTGATATTTCGTAAGGAAGATAATTCTTCTGTAAGAATTTACACCACTAATATTGCCACAACCCATAAATTATATACTTTGATGCACGATACTCAGTACAGAACGGCTATTGCGTGGCAAAATTCAGCTTACAACCAGCCTCCTCATCCAAGCTTTTATTTAGGGGTAGATATGGCAGCACAAACAAAGCCAAATGTAGTTATTGCGGGAGCAAATTCATCTCAAAAGGTTCTATCAGCTAATGCAGTGATTTATCCGAATCCTGCTGGTCAAACTTTTACAATTAAGGCAGAAGGATTGTTTACTTATACCATTCATAATATGTTAGGTGTAAAAATAGCCTCTGGGAAAGGAAAAAACCAAGCTGAAGTGGTATCATCGGATTCGGGAGTATTTATCGTGACGGTTCAATCTGAAAAAGGAATCTCAACCATTAAATTGATAAAAGATTAGAAAGAATATGACGATCAACTTTTCACAATCTTATTAATTTTTGAGTTGATTCCATAAAAAAAGAAAGATTTTAAATCCATTGGACTTAAAACCTTTCTTTTTTATATTTAATTTAAAAAAGCCTTTCGACTTTAATTCAAAATCAATTAATGACCAACAGTTACCAATTCTTTGATAGACGGAACGAAAGTAGTTAAATCAATACCTTCAACAGCTGCTTTGTATTCTTCAATGCTAGGGATTCTTCCGATAATCGCAGAAAGAACAACAACAGGAGTAGAAGCCAATAAAGATTCACCTTTTTTACGTTCAGAATCTTCCACAACTCTTCCTTGGAAAAGACGCGTAGAAGTTGCCAAAACAGTATCTCCTTTCTCTGCTTTTTCCTGGTTACCCATACAAAGGTTACATCCCGGACGCTCAAGATACATCATGTTTTCATATTGAGTGCGAGCTTCACCTTTTGGCGCTGCATCGTTGAACTCAAAACCTGAATATTTCTCTAATAATTCCCAGTCACCTTCCGCTTTTAATTCGTCAATGATGTTATAAGTAGGAGCCGCAACTACCAAAGGAGCCTGGAATTCTACTTTACCATTTTGTTTTTCAAGGTTTTTCAACATCTGAGAAACGATCTTCAAGTCACCTTTGTGAACCATACAAGAACCTACGAAACCAAGATCAACTTTTTTCTCACCTCCGTAGAAAGTAAGATCTCTGATCGTATCGTGCGTATATCTTTTAGAAACATCGTCGTTGTTTACGTCTGGGTCAGCAATCATTGGCTCAACGATTACATCTAGATCTACAACAACTTCAGCGTAATATTTAGCATTAGCATCCGGAGTTAAAGCAGGTTTATCACCACACTTAATTTCCTCGATTCGCTTGTTTGCTTTGTTGATTAATCCTTGAAGAACGTGATTGTGATTATCCATTCCTTTGTCGATCATAATCTGGATTCTGCTTTTTGCAATTTCCAATGATTCGATCAAAGTATCGTCTTCAGAAATACAAATTGAAGCTTTAGCTTTCATTTCTGCAGTCCAGTCTGTGAATGTAAATGCCTGGTCAGCCGGAAGAGTTCCGATGTGAACCTCGATAATTCTACCTTGGAAAACATTCTCTCCGTCAAATTGCTTCAACATCTGAGCCTGAGTTGCGTGAACGACATCACGGAAATCCATATGCTCTTTCATTTCACCTTTGAAAGTCACTTTCACAGATTCTGGAATCGGCATTGAAGCTTCACCTGTTGCCAAAGCCAAAGCTACCGTTCCGGAGTCAGCTCCGAAAGCCACCCCTTTAGACATTCTTGTGTGAGAGTCACCTCCGATGATAATTGCCCATTCGTCGACCGTAATATCGTTAAGAACTTTGTGAATAACGTCTGTCATTGCATGGTATTCACCTTTCGGGTCACGTGCTGTGATTACTCCGAAATCGTTCATGAATTTCATTAATTTAGGGATGTTTGCCTGCGCTTTTTTATCCCAAACTGAAGCAGTGTGACATCCTGACTGATAAGCTCCATCAACAATTGGAGAAATTACTGTTGCGGCCATAGATTCCAACTCCTGAGAAGTCATCAAACCTGTCGTATCCTGAGAACCAACAATGTTTACTTCAACACGAACGTCCGAACCTGCGTGTAATAATTTACCTTCAGTTACACCCACTGCATTTCTGTTGAAGATTTTTTCAACGGCAGTAAGTCCTTGTCCTTCGATAGAAATCTCTTTTGAAGGAGCGAAAACTAGAGGAGCTGTAATTCCTAAAGTTTTAGCAGCAAAAGTTTGAATTTTTTTACCAAAAACGATAGCGTAAGAACCACCGGCTTTGATAAATTCTAATTTTTGAGGAGTAAATGATTTTGAAATATCTTTCAATTCAGTTTCTCCGTTGTATAATTTTTTCTCTTTGGTATTGATCGTTAAAACAGTTCCTGTAGCAACAGAATATTTCTCTTCTAAAACGATGTCGCCATTTTCGTTACGAACAGGATGTCCGTTTTCGTCTGTTTTCTTAACCCAGTTTTGAAGGTCGATTCCGATACCTCCGGTTACGTCAACAGTTGTTAGGAAAATTGGAGAAATACCGTTAGTTCCCGCTACAATCGGAGCGATGTTTACAAAAGGTACGTAAGGGCTTGCTTGTTTCCCTGTCCAAAGTGCAACGTTATTTACACCAGACATACGAGAAGAACCAACTCCCATTGTTCCTTTTTCTGCGATCAACATCACACTTGCATCAGGATGTTGAGCCTGTAAAGCTTTTATTTCTTCCTGTTGAGCAGGAGACATCATACATTGTCCGTGCAGCTCACGGTCAGAACGAGAGTGCGCCTGATTTCCCGGAGATAATAAGTCGGTTGAAATATCACCTTCAGCAGCAATGTAAGTAACGATTTTAATTTCTTCAGCTACCTCTGGAAGTTTAGTGAAAAACTCTGCTTTTGCGTAGCTTTCCAAAATATCTTTAGCGATTTCGTTTCCTGCTTCATAAGCTTCTTTCAAGCGAGCGGTATCTGCATCATATAAGAAAACCTGAGTTTTAAGCACTTCAGCCGCCTGTTTTGCTATTGCTTCATCGTTTCCTAAAGCTAAATCAAGCAAAACTTCGATAGATGGGCCTCCTTTCATGTGAGACAACAATTCAAAAGCGAAAGCCGGAGTAATTTCTTCTACTATAGATTCACCAAGAATGATTTCTTTTAAAAACTTAGCTTTTACACCAGCCGCACTTGTAGTTCCAGGTAGCGTGTTATAAATAAAAAATTTAAGAGAATCAGCTCTGTATTCATTGGCTGTATCTTTAATTTGTGCGATGATCTCGCTTAATAAATCGGCACCGTCAATTGGCTTTGGATGTAGCCCCTGGGTTTTTCTTTCTTCAATTTCGTTGATGTAATCCTTATAAATATTCATAATAGAAGTCTTTCAAATTTTTAAGGTAAATTAATAAAATTATAGTGCATATGGCAATTTCCCGAATTGGTATATCGACTTACAAAACGGAAGAAAGTAAAGCCGGTACTATATTTTGCACTTTTTCTTAAATAAGTAAGATAATGCTTTGTCCCAAAGATGAAAGTAAAGGACTTTTTTGAAAGTGTAAGGGGCTCATGTATAATTTCTAAAGCCGCCAAAGCACTCTTTGAGTAACGTTTGTAAAATTTTTTGATCATATCCATATCAAAAGTTGTATCTCTAAAAACGCTTTAGATTATCAAACAATTAAAAATGTTCCCAAAATTACGAATTTTTAGTATTTTATGCGAGGGATATTATTTAGATTCTTTATAAATATGAATTTTATATTTTCTATTTTTAATCTTATTTTTGCTGCCAAATGATGATTATGAAAATTACGGTTCATTTTTTATGTCTTTTTATTTCGATATCTGTTTTTTGCCAAACCAAGGTGGCCAAGAAGCTTCCTGTAAAAAAGGTTGCAAAAACTGTTGTTAAAAAGACAGATGTGGTAGCTCAGCCGAATCCTGATTTGGTGGTTTTGAATGAAGGAATTCCTGTTTTAATTCCGAAAAAGAAAGATGGGAAATTCGGATATGTTAGTCAAAAAGGCAAATTTATCATTCAGCCTGAATATCATATTGCTGTATTTTTTTATGAAGATTGCAATCTACTGAATTCACCCAACGAAAAAATAAGAAAGTTCGGAACCAAAGAGTATGCAACGGTAGAAAAAGATATGATTTCTTATCGAATTGATCAGAAAGGCAAAAGAGTGTATCAATTTAAAGATTCAGATTTAGGAAAATGTCCTAAAGAGTTTAAATATCAGCCGTTTCAGGCATACGTTAAGAATGGTTTTTACGGAATTATTGAAAAATCGAAGTTCATTAATGCTGAAGATTACAGAGATTATCAAATTTATCCGCAGTACGAATATTTATATATTGCTGAAAGTGAAGATGTTTCAAACCCGATGATTATTGCCTCAAAAAATGATCGTTTTGGGGTGATTGATGTGAATAACAAAATCATCATTCCATTTGAATATGATGATATTAAACGAAATTTCAGCTGGATGTTGGGGAAAATGTTTGAAGTTTCAAAAGACGGAAAAACATATTATTATATTGATTCTCACAATAAAACCTATTAAATTGTACTGATGATATATTTTTCGTAATTTTGCGCCTGAATTAAGGGGTGCTGTAACAAGCTGAGATTATACCCAATGAACCTGGAACGGGTAATGCCGTTTAGGGAAATTAAATATGAGCAATAGGTAATTATTAATGAGCAATCTCAAATATTACTTATTACCGATTACTAATTACTCATCATAATCCGCCCCTTTTATTCATTAAATTTTAAAGATTTATAGAATGAAAGGTTTATTTTTTTTAGGGCTTACCGTTGGCTCTTTTGCTTTTTTACAAGCACAAAATACTGATTCCTTGAAAATAAAGGAAATTGAAGCCGTTAACTTTACCAAAAGGCTTCCTGTTGCGAAAGAAATCATCAATGTTCAGAAAGATTTAGATAATAAAAATCTTGGGCAGGATCTTCCTATTTTACTTAAAAATCAAACATCAATTATTTCAACTTCGGATGCCGGAAATGGCGTTGGATACACAGGTTTCAGAATTCGTGGAGTTGCCGGAAGAGGAATTAATGTGATGATGAATGGTGTTCCGTATAATGATTCTGAAAGTCAGGGGACATTTTTTGTAAATGTACCTGATCTTACGAGCTCTGCTTCGCAAATCGTTATCCAAAGAGGTGTCGGAACTTCCAATAACGGAGTTTCTGCGTTTGGAGCAAGCATCAATGTAATCTCCAAAGAGCCTGATGATAAGTTTTACTTTAAAACAGATGACAGTTATGGTTCGTTCAATACTTACAAATATTCTGCGGAGGTTGGTTCGGGGAAGTTTTGGGGGAACCGACTTTCTGTGATGGGAAGATATACGCACATCAATTCTGATGGATATATCGACAGAGCATCTTCCAACCTGCATTCCTATAATTTTACGGCTTGGTTTGAAGAGAAAAATACGAAAATCCGTTTGATGGCTTTTGGTGGAAAAGAAAAAACCTATCAGGCTTGGAACGGAATCGACAGAAAAACCTGGGAAACCAATCCAAAATTTAATTATTCCGGATCGATTTATGATGCAGACGGTAATATTTCCAGCTTTTATGATAATGAAACAGATAATTACAGACAAAATCATTATCAATTGCTTTGGGAGCAGAAGTTTAATGAAAAATGGAATTTAGAAACCACTTTGCATTACACGAAAGGTAAAGGATATTACGAAAACTATAAGCAGGACGGTAAATTTTCAAAATATAATCTTCCCGATTTTGTGGATGGTTCACAAACATTAACGAAGACAGATTTCATCAGAAAAAAATGGCTGGATAATGATTTCTACGGAATTGTTTCCACATTATACGGAAAATTTGAAAATCTAGATCTGAATTTCGGTGCCGTTGCCAACCAATATTACGGAAGGCATTTTGGAAATGTAACAGGCGTTTTCCTTCCGCAGATTGATGAACATGAATATTACAGAAATCGTTCAGTGAAAAATGAAGTGGCCGGTTTTGCAAAAGCTTTGGTGAAAGTTGATGATTTTGAATTCTTCGGAGATCTTCAGTTGAGACATATTGATTACGATACAAAAATTCTTCAGGCAGGCGATGATGAAGGTGGAAATTTGAAGAAAAACTGGTTGTTTTTTAATCCGAAAGCAGGAATTAATTACAGAATTGGCAGCGGAAAAGTTTTCCTTTCGTATGCGCACGCTCAACGAGAACCGAATCGTGATGATTTGATGGCTGATAATAATGTGAAAGCAGAAAAGCTTCATGATTTTGAGGCGGGAATTGAAAAACAGTTTGGGGTCGTTTCATTTACGGCAAACTTGTACTATATGTATTATGTTAATCAATTGGTTTTGAATGGTGAAATGAATAATGTGGGAGCTTTCATCAGAACAAATTCCGGGAAAAGCTATAGAAGAGGAGTTGAGATCGGAGCATTAGCTAAGCTTTCAAAACAATGGGAACTTACAGGGAATGTAACGTTCAGCCAAAATAGAAATTTAGATTTCAAAATTGAAAATGTAAAGCTGACTAAAGATCTTGGAAATACGCAGATTTCTTTTTCTCCGGACGTGATTGCAAATTTAGGCATCAGATTTAATCCTAATAAAGATTTCCAGTTTGGATTATCAAATCAATATGTCGGAAGACAACATCTGGATAATACAGAAGATAAAAATTTACAGTTAAAAGATTATTTCCTTACAGATTTTAATGCTCAGTATCAGTTTAAGATTAAAAATAATGATATCGCACTGAAATTATTGGTAAACAATCTTTTCAATAAAAAATATGTGAATAATGGAGCGGTGTATGATGGAGATCCATACTATTTTTCTCAGGCGGGAACCAACTTTATGTTTGGAATCAGCTGGAAAATTCAATAACATTCATTATGGATATTTTACAATTTGATATAGTAAAATGTTAGACTAAATTTTTATAAGACTGCTTCGGCGGTCTTTTTTATTTTTAAATTAAATTATTGTTTAAAAATCATGATAAAAATTATGAAAAACATAAAAAGAAAAGAATTTACTAAAGGTGATGTTTTATCATTATTAAAATGTTTTTTAGTTTTGAAAACTAAATAACTAAAACGAAAATCAGAATTAAAGTGTCAAATCTTGAAAAATATAATTTGAAATTCGATGATTTTTGCTGTTTTTTATGAAAACAAATGTTCAAAAAAGTCATGAAAAAGTTATAAATTTGCCACCAAATGAATATTTCAGCTTACATTTTAGAATATCTGAAACAGTTTGGGACTGCTACAGTTCCCGGTTTTGGTGTGTTTTCTCTGGAAAATTCCAAGGCGGTGATCAACTCTGAGAACGGGAGCATTTTGCCACCGGCAAGTCAGATTGCTTTTGTGTGTGATTACGAAGCGCAGTCGGATGATTTGGCGGCTTTTATCAGCGAGCAAAAACAGATGACTTTGGAAGCTTCAAAAAGTGATTTGAAGATCCAGACCGATTTTTGGAAGAAAAAACTGCAGTCAGAAAATATTTTAGAAATTTCCGGTTTGGGAACTATTACCATCGAGGAAGATTCTAAAATTCATTTTAAAGGAAAAAGAGTGGAGTCTGCACATCCCGATTTTTATGGTTTGGAAGAAATAAAACTTTCAGATATTAAAAATAATCAGAAGCCAAAAGCAGTTGAAAGTACAGGAAAAGAATACAAAGTAGGAAAATCATTGCTTTGGATTTTTCTGATCGCGATTCCGGTTGCTGTTATTGCCTATTTGGCGATTACAAACCAAGAACTGCTGTTCGGAAACCAATCTTTCAAACAGGAAAAAGATTCTATAAAAGCATTGCAAAATAAGCCTGAAGTTATCGCAAAAGATACAGTGAAAATGCCAACAGATTCTACATTGATAAAAGTTTCAGATTCTCTGAAAAAAGATTCTATTGTAAAACCGGCTGCTCAACCTGTAAAAGCTGCTCCAACGGCTAAAGCTGCGATAACTCCAAAACAACAACACTAAGACATGGCAAAAATAAAAAAAGCGTCAGAATCTTTAACGGTAATGACGAATATTGTACTTCCCAATGATACCAACCAGTTAAGAAACCTTTTTGGTGGAGAATTATTGGCAAGAATGGACAGATGCGCTTCTATTTCGGCAACAAGACATTGCGAAAGAAGAGTGGTAACCGCATCTGTAAATCACGTTTCATTTGACCATCCGATTCCTGAAGGGGGAATTGTAGTAATGGAATCTAAAGTTTCCAGAGCATTTTCAACTTCAATGGAAGTGTATGTAGATGTTTGGTTGGATGATCCGATCAATCAGAAAAAAACGCATACTAACTCGGGAATTTACACTTTTGTAGCGGTGGATGAGTTCAACAGACCGATTCCTATTCCATCTATGGAGCCGGAAACGGATGAAGAAAAAGAGAGATTCGCAGCTGCATTAAGAAGAAAAGAATTGTCATTAATTCTTTCCGGAAGAATGAAGCCTTTGGAATCTGTGGAATTGAAAAAATTATTCCAAGAGCCAAAAGAATCTGAGAAAAAAGAAAAATAAAGTTTTACAAAAACATAGATGAATGCTTTTAATCTTTGCTGAATATCAATCATATTTACGGGATTAAAAGCATTTTTTAATTAATGATATGATTTAATTTTTTTTGAAGCTTTTTCCCGCTCTTCGCACTCGCTATTTTTTGTAGGTTTCGGCTCGGCGGCGAAGCCGCCGAGCCGAAACCTACAAAAAATGAGCTCAAACAAATGCTGCGATCGGGGCTAGAATTTCAGACTTTTATTGAAATATTAGAAAATATCACAAAGTTTGTCATCCTGTTAAGGATCTAAATTCGAATCTTTTAATTATAAATAAAATGAAAATCCTCCTTTTAGATAAAAACCATCCTTTAATTACCGAGCAGCTTTTAGCGAAAAACTTTATTTTGGAAGAAGATTTTACGTCTTCTTATGATGAGGTTTGTGCTAAAATTGAAAACTATGACGGAATTATCATCCGAAGCAGAATCCCTTTGGATAAAAACTTTTTAGAACAAGCTAAAAATCTAAAATTTATAGCCAGAGTAGGAGCAGGAATGGAAAATATTGATATTCCTGTAGCTGAAAAATTGGGAATTCAACTCATTAATTCTCCGGAAGGAAACAGAGATTCTGTGGCAGAACACGTTGTCGGAATGCTGCTGATTTTAATGAACCGATTATTTATCGCGTCTCAGGAAGTAAAAAACGGCATTTGGCTTCGTGAAGAAAACAGAGGCGACGAACTTCTAGGTAAAACTGTTGGGTTAATAGGTTATGGAAACATGGGAAAAGCAACCGCAAAAAGACTTTCGGGTTTTGGCTGTAAAGTGATTTTCCATGATATTTTGCCTGATCTTTCGGATGAATTTGCAACGCAGGTTTCTTTGGAAGAGTTAAAAGAAAAGGCTGAGGTTCTAAGTTTACACATTCCGATGACGGAAGAAACTCGTTATTTGGTAGATTCAACATTTATTGCGGAAATGGAAAATGATTTCTATTTTGTAAATACCGCAAGAGGAAAAAATGTTGAAACCAAAAGTTTAGTTGAAGCCTTACAATCAGGAAAAGTAAGAGGTGCTTGTTTAGATGTTTTGGAGTACGAAAAATCGTCTTTTGAAAATTTAGAAATAGAAAACGAAGATTTGAAGTATCTTTTAGCATCCGAAAAAGCAATTGTTACTCCACATATTGCAGGTTGGACGGTTCAAAGTAAAGAAAAACTGGCGCAGGTAATTGTTGATAAGATTGTGGCACAGTTCACGTAATTAAAGCAATCTATATTTTGTTTTTTATCGTTTTATTTATTTTATGTTAAATAATTCATAATATACATTCAATACTAAATATTTATTTTGAGTTTTATTAAATTGCCGCTCATTTTGAAATTCATGAGGATGCGTAATTTTGTACTTGCTTTATCTGCTTTTTTTGTCATTTTTTCCTGCAAAAATAAATCGGAAACTAAAGAAAATATCACTGAAAATAAGACTTCACTTCCTAATTACGGAAATGTAGATTTGGATAAGGTTTTTACAAAACAAGATGATGTGCTTTCGGATAAAGCTTCCATGGTTCGATATATCGATCAGTATTACAAAAAAGTATGGGAAGGAAGCGACTTGAGCGGCGGAATTCTGGTGGCAAAAGGCGATGATGTGTTGTATGAAAATTACAGAGGTTTCGGAAGAGAAGGAAACCAAATGCCGATTGATAAAAATACGCCTTTACATGTGGCTTCAGTTTCAAAAACAATGACGGCAATGACAATGATGAAATTGATCGAAGCCGGAAAAATAAAACTAACAGATCATCTAACACAGTTTTTCCCTGGATTTCCTTATCCTAATGTAACGGTTCAGAGTTTGTTGTCACAAAGAAGCGGTCTTCCGAAATACGAGCATTTTATTACGAATATTAAACCCGCTCCGGCAGAACTTTCAAAGCAGTTTATCACGAATGAGGATGTTTTAAACATGATCATAAAATATAAGCCTGAATTAGCAAGAGAAACCAATACAGGATTTATGTATTGTAATACTAATTTTGCGTTATTGGCTTTGTTGGTCGAAAAAGTAACCAAAATGCCTTTTCCTCAGGCGATGAAAGAGATGGTTTTCGAACCGCTGAAAATGAATCATTCTTATATTTTCCAGGAAAAAGATATTCCGACGGCTTCTCAGTCTTTCTATTATGGAAGAGGAAAATTATATCCTTTGGATAGACTTGATTTAATCTACGGTGATAAAAATGTATATACAACGCCGAGAGATTTGTTTAATTTTTCTAAAGCCATGTTCTCGAAAGATTTCTTAAAACCTGAATTGATGCAAATGGTTTTTGAACCTTACAGCAACGAAAAAGCGGGAATGAACAATTATGGTTTAGGTTTCAGAATGAAAATTTTTGATAATGGTGAAAAACTGACTTACCACAATGGTTGGTGGCACGGGACAAATTCTGTGTTTGCCCATTTGCTAAAGTCGAAAGTTACCATCGTTGCCATCGGAAACAAATATTCCAACAGAGTGTATACGGCGCTTGCTTTGTCAGGATTGTTTGAAGATTTTCCGGTTCAGAAAGATAAGCTTCACAGCGTAATGAACGATAATAAAGATACTTTGAGCAACCAACATGAAGTTTATGGAGAATAATGTTTATTTTTGCTTAAACATATTCATGAAGAGATTTCTTTTATTTATCATATTGGCTTTTCTTGTGCAGTCTTGTGCAAGAGTAGGTTCGCCTGTCGGTGGGCCTAAAGATTCTATTGCTCCGAAATTTTTAAGTTCAAATATCGACACCACCAGAATTAATGTTTCGCGAAATATTCGTGAGCTTCGCCTGGATTTTGACGAATATGTGACACTTAAAGATATTAATAAAAACTTAATTATTTCACCTCCGATTCAGAAAATCAAACGTATTTTACCTTCAGGAATTGCAAATAAATACGTTCTGATTCAGTGGGAAGATACATTGCAGGCAAATACAACGTATAACTTCAACTTTGGAAATTCAATTTCAGATAATAATGAAGCGAATGTATTGCCTTATTTCAATTTTGCATTTTCTACGGGAGATAAGTTGGATGATTTGTACATCAGCGGTGAAGTTAAGGATGCTTTAAATACAAAAAAACAGACAGCAACGACTGAGAATAAACTGGTTGTAGGTTTGTATCAGGTAAAAGATACTATCAATTATAAGCAAAAACCATATTATATTACTAAAGTTGATACGGATGGTTACTATGAATTAAACTATCTCTCGCCGGGAAAATATAAGATTATTGCCTTTGAAGACGAAAACAGTAATTCGGTGTATGATCCGGGAAAAGAAAAGGTAGGCTTCCAGAAAGATCCTATTGAGATTACAGATAAATCGGTTTCAAGATTGAAATTGAAAGTTTATCCTTCGAAAAAGCCTTTGAAATATGGTGAAATGAAAGAAGTTCCAGGCGGAATTCTCATGACTTTTGAAGGTCATCCGAATGATGTTAAAGTTCTTTCTTTAAATGATAAAATTCAGGATTATAAAGTAACACATACGCCAAAATCAGATTCTATAAAGATTTGGTTTGATGCAGTTAAAGATAAAGTAGGGCAGGAGACTACGGAAAATTTGAAATTTAGCTATGATGTTGATAAAAAGCAGGATACAGTTTCTGTTTTCTATAAATACAATGCTAAAAACAAAATGACGTTGTCTAACAACGATGGAAATCTTCTTCCTCCTAAAACAAATTTTAAAATTACTTCAAACTATATTATCAATAAAATTGAACCTGAAAAATGGACGTTGAAAAGTGACAGTTTAACGACTCAAACTTTCACGGCTAAAATTTCAGAAACAAACCCTTATCAGGTTTTAATTCAATCAGATTTTGAGGTTGGAAAAAAATATCAGTTAACGGTTCCAAGCAAAACAGTTTCTTCGTTTTATGACAGGACCGCAGATCCTTATCGTTTCGATTTTGAAGCCGATAAAGTGGAAAATTACGGAAGCTTAACCTTCAAACTTCAAAACAGACCTGATGCAAGCTATTGGATTCAGTTATTAGATTCTTCGGAAAAAGTACTGTATCAAAAGTATGTAAATGCAGATGAAGTTAAATTTGATATTCTGAAACCTGCGGAATATGTCGTAAGGATTTTAGTTGATAATAACGGAAATAAATACTGGGACGAAGCTGATTTCGAACATGATATTTTTGCGGAAGACTCTTTTGTGTATTATAAAACAGCCATTGTAAAGCAGCTTTGGGACTCTGTAGAAACCTGGGATTTGAAAGATACGCGAACTTTGGATAATCCTAAAGGAACAGTAGCTCCAACTCCGGCTCCTCCAACTCCTGCGGATACAAAAAATGATGAAGAACCAGAAAGTAAACCGGTTTTAAAAGATTCTAACACGACACCGCTTAAATCGAATACAGCAGTGGTAACGCCTGTAAAATAATATAAGTAATCTGAAATGAAGACGGCAAAGAAGATTGTATTTTGGACGTTGGTTGCATTTGCGTTGATTCAGTTTGTTCCTATTGACAGAACGAATCAACCGATCGATCATAAGGTAAATTTTGTTGAAATTAAAAATACGCCGCCTAAAATTGCAGGATTATTGAAATCTGCCTGTTACGATTGCCATTCCAACGAAACGGTTTACCCTAAATATGCCTATATCGCGCCTATTTCATGGTCTGTGAAAAGTCATGTGAATGATGGAAGAGCACGTTTGAATTTCTCAATTTGGGGCACTTATAATAAAGAATTAAAGGAAAACATGCTGGATAATGCCATGGAGGCACTTCATCATAAAACAATGCCGATGCCGGGCTATATTGTCTATCATAAGGAAGCTAACTTAACCGAAGCAGAAAGAACATTGCTGAGTAAGTATTTTGAGCAAATGCTGACTTCCAAGACGTATTAAATTATTAAGATTTAAATAAAAAACTCTCGCAGATTTTACAGAAAAACAAAGATTACAATATCTTGTTGATCTGCAAAATCTGCGAGAGTTATATTTTTAGTAGATTTAAATATTCTTCAAATACGTTCCAAAAAATTTCTTCTGAGAATCAAAAGCAAGATCCTCAAGATCTAATTCTTTTAAAGGAATCCAGATCGCTTCGGAAATTTCCGAAAGCTCAAGATTTACCTCAAACTTCTCTGAAACATTGTATTCATAAAACAAATCAATCGTATTGTAATCGATTTCTTTGTATTGATAAATATTGGGAAGGCTTGTTAAATACTTTAAATTTGAAATATCGATATCCAATTGTAATTCTTCAAAAAGCTCGCGTTTGCACGTTTCTTCAGCACTTTCTTTCGGATCTACAAAACCTCCGGCAAGATCTAGTTTTCCCTTTTTAGGATCGCGATTTCTTCTGGTAAGATAAATTTCGTCACCACATCTTATGACAATCGCTACAGCACCTGCCACGTTGTTATAAAGGCTGAAATTACAATTCGGGCAGCTCCATTTTTTTTCGCCGTCCCAGTGTAAGGTTTCTTCGCCGCAACTTGGGCAATATTTCAATATTTTCATTAAGCAATATTAATGTTTCTCGGGTGATAACTCAATATCACATCGCGAAGTTCTTCTGTCTTAAGATGCGTATAGATTTCCGTTGTGGTAATGCTCGAATGACCAAGCATTTCCTGAATATAACGAAGATCTGCTCCATTTTGCAGAAGATGTGTAGCAAAAGAATGTCTGAATGTATGTGGAGATATTTTTTTGCTTACTCCCGCTTTATCGGTCAATTCTTTTATAATTAAGAATACGATTACTCGCGACATAGATGTTCCTCTGCTGTTCAGGAATAAAGTATCTTCGTACTTTTTGTTGATCTTGTTTCTGGTACGTACTTCATCGATATAAGTTCTCAGCAATTCCGCGGTATAATCTGCCAAAGGAACGAATCTGGTTTTATTACCTTTCCCGTTTACTTTGATGTAGTTTTCGTTGAAATTAATGTTTGAAATTTTTAAATCGATAAGTTCCGAAACCCGGAGTCCACAACCGTAAAGTACTTCAACGATGCATTGGTTTCTTTTACCCAAATCCGAATCTACTTCGATTGCGCCGATAATTTTGTTGATATCTGGCAAACTAAGTGTATCCGGAAGGTATAATCCCAATTTTGGACCTTCAAGCAAAGCCGCCGGATTGTCTTCACGGTACTCATCTTCAAGTAAAAACTTAAAGAAAGCCTTTATGGAAGAGATCCACCTCGCTTGTGATCTTTCGCTGAATTTCTGTTTAGAAAGGTTGAAGATGTACTCCTGCAGATTTTCATAATCAATAGAGTCCGGACCTATATTTTCAAGGTCTTCAACAGCGTATTCTTTTAATTTTTTGATGTCTCGTACGTAGGCGTCGAGTGTGTTTTCTGAAAAATTTCTTTCGAATCGTAGAAAAATTTCAAAATCCTTAATCTTTTCATCCCAAGTCATGTTGTGTTATTTTTTTAGTTCACAGTCTGATATTTGTTCTATTTCAATGTTATGGTTTCTAAGGAACGATATTCCGTCATCGTCTGAATATTCATTAATATACACCAGTCTGGTAATTCCCGCCTGAAGAATCAGTTTACTGCATTCTTTGCACGGAGATAACGTTAAATACAACGTAGCACCTTTTGCAGATTGTGTGGAAGCTGCCAATTTCAATATTGCATTGGCTTCTGCATGAAGTACATACCAGTGTGTTTTGCCTTCTTCATTTTCGCAACAGTTTTCGAATCCCGAAGGAGTCCCGTTGTAACCATCTGAAATAATCATCCTATCTTTTACGATAAGAGCTCCTACCTGTTTTCTTTTACAGTAGGATAGTTGTGCCCATTCCTGAGCCATTTTTAGATAAGCTTTGTCAAACTTATTCATACCGCGGCATTGTTTTGTTTCGAAATAATTTGTATTAAGGGTGGAAATGTCTAGAAGTTTGGCTTTCTTTTTTCAATGAAAGCGGTTACTCCTTCTTTTTTATCGTCTAGTTCAAAAACTTCTCCGAAAGCTTTAATCTCAGCGTCGAAGCCTTTTTCCGTATCCGATAAATTTACGGCATGTATTGCTTTCGCAATCGCCATAGGTGAATTTCTAGCAATTAAAGATGCTAATTCTTTTGTTTTGGTTAAAAGTTCTTCAATAGAGTATACTTCATTCACCAAGCCGATTTCTTTTGCTTTTTGCGCAGTAATCATTTTGGCCGAGAAGATCATTTCGTTGGCAATGCCTTTTCCTACAAGCTTCGGCAGCCTTTGAGTTCCTCCGTACCCAGGGATTAACCCCAACGTAACTTCTGGTAATCCCAACTTGGCATTTTCCGATGCATATCTGATGTGGCATGCCATAGCAAGCTCTAAACCACCTCCCAATGCGAAACCGTTTACGGCTGCAATGACAGGCTTATTCATATTTTCAATTTTATTAAAAAGTGAATTGTGACCGTTTCTTGCAAGTTCTTCTGCCTCTTTCTGTCCCAAATCTGTAAATTCTTTAATATCAGCACCTGCAACGAAAGATTTTTCGCCACTTCCTGTAATAATAACGGCTCGGCAAGTTGTGTCATTATTCAGTTCGTCAATGGCAGTGCTCAGCTCCTTGATAGTCTGTGCATTAAGTGCATTCAGGCTTTCAGGTCTGTTTATTGTAATAATAGATATTTTATCTTCTTTATTTAATAATATATTTTCGTAACTCATTTTCCACTTTAAAATATTATCTTCCGCAAATTATAAATTTTTTACAAAAAAAAAGGAAAAATATTATTTTTTTTTCCTTTATATCATAAATATTATCAAATATACTTATTTTGAATGATTCATCATATTGGCATCAATATTCACATTCAGTTGAGAAGCTACTTTCATGCCAAGCTCAATATTAGCCCTGAAAAAGTGGCATAATTGACGATTTATGATCTCACCTTTCTTCGGTCCATCGATTCCTTTCATACTTCCGATGATATTCTTGATCAAATTTTCTCTCTCTTCCGCATTCATTGCTTTTGAATATAACAATCCCGGCTGAGTGTAATGATCATCATCATTTTCATTGCGATTATAACTTGCAACGTGGGCACTATCTAACTCATATTCAAAGTTTTTGTACGAAGAATCTGCTTTAATATCATCAAAACTGTTTGGATGATAATTCGGCTTATCCTGATATTGGCTTGAATCTGCCATAAAACCGTCTCTTTGATAATTATTAACTTCAAACGGGCATCTGTTAACTTCCAAATGATGCGCATTTACACCCACTCTGTATCGGTGAGCATCGGGATAAGAAAATAATCTTCCCTGAAGCATTTTATCTGGTGAAAAGCTGATTCCGTTGATCAAATTGCTTGGTGAAAAAGTAGATTGCTCTACGTGTGCAAAATAATTTACCGGAACGTCATTCAGTTCCATTTCTCCTACTTCAATCAATGGGAAATCATCATGGAACCAAACTTTCGTGATATCAAAAGGATTCCATCGGAAATCTCTTGCCTGCTCTTCCGTCATTACTTGGATGTACATGGTCCATTTCGGGAAATCACCATTTTCAATCGCTTTGCAAAGATCTTCCTGCGCAAAATCAGGATTTTCTCCCGCCGTTTTTACCGCGTCGTCATTAGTGAAGTTTTTTATGCCTTGTTTTGTTTTAAAGTGAAATTTCACCCAAACTCTTTCATTTTGAGCATTAATCATCGAGAAGGTATGAGAACCAAACCCGTGCATGTGTCTGTAGCCATGAGGAGTTCCTCTGTCGGACATTAAAATTAAGACCTGATGAAGAGATTCAGGATTCAAACTCCAGAAATCCCACATCATTGTTGCACTTTTCAGATTCGTTTTCGGAACTCTTTTTTGAGTGTGAATAAAATCCGGAAACTTTTTAGCATCTTTAATGAAGAAAACAGGTGTATTGTTTCCTACAAGATCCCAATTTCCGTCTTCTGTATAAAATTTTAAAGCAAAACCTCTTGGATCTCTTGCGGTATCTGCACTTCCTTTTTCACCTCCAACAGTGGAAAAACGAGCAAACATTTTACAAGAATTACCTACCTGAGAAAATAATTTTGCTTTTGTATATTTTGATATATCGTGTGTAACCGTGAATTTTCCATACGCGCCACTTCCTTTTGCATGAACGATTCTTTCCGGAATTCTTTCTCTTACGAAATGCGCCAGATTTTCCTGAAGAATGAAATCCTGAAGTAGAACCGGACCTCTAGGACCAACCGTCTGTGAGTCCTGATGTTCGTAGTAAGGAGCACCGTTGCTTAACGTTAATTTTTTAGAATCCATAAACTTATGATTTGTATGATTGATTTCTTATTTAGATTGTAATATGTAAAGGTACTAAATATCAAATTTACTTGAATTTTTAATTGTCAATTACAAAAACATTATATCTTTGTAATAGATAATATTAATCAGATGAACATTCAGCAATTGGAATACCTTATCGCTGTAGATAAGTACAAACATTTTGGTAAAGCTGCCCAAGCATGCTTCATTACACAACCTACGCTTAGTGCAATGATACAGAAATTTGAGGATGAACTGGATGTAAAAGTTTTCGATAGAACGACGCACCCGATTCGTACCACAGATGTGGGACTTCAGATCATTGATCAGGCAAAGGTAATCATAGAATCTGTCAATGAATTAAAGAACAAAGCGAATCTTTTAAATAATATTCTGGGAGGAACCATTAATCTGGGAATCATTCCTACTGTTTCTTCATTTATTTTACCTACAGAAATATTTGGATTTTTGGAGCAAAATCCTAAAATTCAGATGAATGTAAAGGAAATGACGACGGACAGTATCATTAAAGCTTTAAAAGCTGGGGAACTTGATGCAGGAATTATTTCAACGCCTTACGATACGGCAGATGAATTCTATCAGGACTTTTTGTTTAATGAAGAATTAATGATTTATAGTTCTAATACTGAAGCTAACAAAAAGAATTCTTACGTGGTTCCTGAGGAATTAAACGTTGAAAAAGTTTGGTTACTTGAGGAAGGAAACTGTCTGAGAAATCAGTTTGAAAATATCTGTCATTTAAAGGAGAATACGTTGAAACCTAAGAATTTAGATTTCTTGGCTTCTAATATTCAGACGTTGGTTCACATGGTGGATAAAGTAGGAGGAATCAGTATTTTACCAGAATTGGCATTAAGTCAGCTTTCAGAAGTACAGAAGGAAAATGTTTTCAGATTCAAGAAGCCTTTCCCGTACAGAGAGATCAGTATTATTTACTACAAACCAACATTTAAGCAAAAAATTATTGACGAATTATCACATTCTATCAAGTCTTCATTAGAGAAAAAGCTCAATTATAATGAAAGTCCGAAAGAATTTGTAAGCATAAAACCACAATAGTTTTTATTGTGAAATTGCAGATAAATCATTAATTTCAAGAAATTTATAATTAGTAAACAAAATTTTTGAGTATTAAAAAAATAGTACTTAAATTTGCAGACGTTTACGAACGAGGAAAAATTTGACCTGATTGCAACCTCTATAAAAAAATGCTAAAACAGTATTCTCTTTTTAGCTTTTTGGCAATTTATTCTTATTTTTCTTCGTCCAATTTTTTAATCTAAAAAAACAAAGAATAATATGTCTTATTTATTTACGTCTGAATCTGTTTCAGAAGGACATCCGGATAAAATTGCAGACCAAATTTCCGATGCATTAATCGATCACTTTTTGGCTTATGACAAAACTTCAAAAGTAGCTTGTGAAACTCTTGTAACGACAGGACAGGTGGTTTTGGCTGGTGAAGTAAAGTCTGATGCTTATCTTGATGTGCAGACGATCGCAAGAGATGTTATCAACGGAATTGGCTACACAAAGGGAGAATACATGTTCAACGGTGATTCTTGTGGAGTTATTTCAGCCATTCACGAGCAGTCTCCGGACATTAACCAAGGGGTTGACAGAGCAGTAACAGACGAATCTTTTGAGGCTAAAGCAAACGCTCAGGGTGCTGGTGACCAAGGGATGATGTTTGGTTATGCAACCAACGAAACGGCTAACTATATGCCTTTGGCTTTAGATTTAGCACATACTATTCTTAAAGAGCTTTCTGCGATCAGAAGAGAAGATTCTGAAATTAAATATCTTCGTCCAGATGCAAAATCTCAGGTTACTATCGAGTATTCTGATGATCACAAGCCTGTAAGAATTGATTCTATCGTAGTTTCTACTCAGCACGATGATTTCGGAGCGGAAGAGGAAATGCTTAACAAAATCAGAGAAGACATTAAAAATATTTTGATCCCCAGAGTTGTTGCTTTGCAAACTGAAGAGATCAAGGCTTTATTTAATGATCAGATTAAATATCATATCAACCCAACTGGGAAGTTCGTAATCGGTGGTCCTCACGGAGATACAGGCCTTACAGGAAGAAAAATCATCGTAGATACTTACGGTGGAAAAGGAGCTCACGGTGGGGGTGCTTTTTCTGGAAAAGATCCTTCAAAAGTAGATAGAAGTGCTGCTTATGCAACAAGACACATCGCTAAAAACTTAGTAGCTGCAGGTGTTGCTGACGAAGTTTTGGTACAGGTTTCTTATGCTATCGGTGTTGCTGAACCTTGTGGTTTATACATCAACACCTACGGAACTTCTAAAGTTGGTTTAAATGATGGTGAAATTGCTAAAAAAGTGTCTACAATTTTCGATTTGAGACCTTATGCAATCGAGCAAAACTTAAAATTAAGAAACCCTATTTATCAGAATACAGCTTCTTACGGACACATGGGAAGAGAGCCTTATGTAGCTGATAAAACTTTCAATAAAGGACATAAAAACGAGCTTACATTAACTGGCTTAGAGTTTTTTACTTGGGAAAAACTAGACAAAGTAGACGAAATTAAAGCCGCTTTCGGTATTTAATTTTTAAACTTACAGAATAAATAACTGCTTTATCTTTCCGATAAGGCAGTTTTTTTTAATTTTACATTCAAATAAATAGAAGATGATGAACGCTAGATTCGCAATGACAATCCTTTCGGTATTTTTTCTGAGCACATTTGCCAAAGCGCAATACACCATGCATAAAATGATTACGGTAGGATATACCTATCAAAACCAAAGCTTTGGAGAAGTAGGAGGAAAGTTGCTTTTCTTGAAAAATGATGATGTGATTTACCGCTTGGGCGGAACGGCGATGATGGGATCTGCAAATTCCAAATTCGCTATTATGCCTAAACTTTCAGCAGATGTTTTGTTAAATTTTCAGAAAGATGTAGACTTTTACCATTCGTATTATTTCCTTGCCGGAGCTGAAGGAACCAACAAATATGTGGCTCCAAAAATTGGGGTTTCTCTTTTCGGAATGTTAGATTTAACAGCAGGGTATGCTTTTCCGATAGGTGACGCAAGATTAAACGGTAAAGAAATGAAGGGTGTAAATGTTAATTTTACATTAAATATCCCTACTGTGTTTATACATGACATGTTTAAGTGATTTTTTTTAAATTTTTCTTGTAAAATTTTAATAATAGGTTAACAGTTATTAAAAAATTATTATATTTACACATTATTAAAGTGTACCAGCCTATAGATTTTACTTTACTCTAAAGAATTGTTTTGTATTTACAATTTGAGCCAGATATAATATCTGGAAGATGATTTGTCTACAAATATATTATTGAGAAGAAAGTTATGAAATCAAAATCGGATAGTTTACTAATTTCCCTTTACCAAAAAGGAGACGAAGCGGCATTATCATCGCTTATACATCGTCATCAGAGAGAACTGTTTACATTCATTTTTTACAAAATTAATGATGAAGACTTAGCAAATGATGTTTTTCAGGATACTTTCATGAAAATCATTGTGATGCTAAAAGAAGGGCGCTATAACGAAGAAGGAAAGTTCATTCTTTGGGCAAAAAGAATTGCTCACAACCTTATCATAGACCATTTCAGACTAAAAGCAAAGAATATCAAAGTGTCGGAAACTACTTTCGAAACTGATGAATATTCCATTTTCGACCTTATACGAGAGCCTTCTGAAAATATTGAAGATCAGTTGGTGACCAATCAGATTCAGGAAGATCTTTTGAGAATGCTTCAGTTTCTGCCTCAAAATCAGCAGGAAGTGATTAAATTAAGATTTTTTGATGGGCTAAGTTTCAAAGAAATTGCAGATCATACCGACATGAGTATCAATACTACATTAGGTCGTGTACGTTATGCATTGATTAACCTGAGAAAAATCATGGAAGAAAATAATATTGTACTTACCAGATAGATAATAAATTGCAAAAAGTTTCGTTTTAAGGAAAAACATCTTTCGCCTATGAAAAAAAATGACTCCTTAAAAGTGAAAACTTTGAAACCGAAAAAACAAACAATTGATTTTTTGCTAAGCTATTCAAAAAGTTTGGACGTATTAAAAATCAAGGATAAAAATTATCCTGTCTCCAAAAATTAAAATGATTAATTTTGTGCTGTATGAAAATTCAGCACATTTTTTTTGATCTTGATAATACACTTTGGGATCATCGTAGAAATGCCTATTTAACGATAAAAGACCTTTTTGAAAAAGAAGAAATTGGCTTAAAATATAATATAAATTTCGATGAGTTTCATTCTGTTTATCATGAAATCAATGAAAAACTATGGGAAGATATCCGCGACGGAATTATCGATAAAGAATATCTGAGAAAGCACCGTTTTTACGATACATTCAAACGTTTTAATGTAGATGATCTGGAATTATCGATGTATTTTGAAGAGCATTTTCTTGATAAAATTCTCAATCATAATGAACTGGTAGAAGGCGCAGAATATATTTTAGAATATCTTAAAGCTAAAAATTATACTTTGCATATTATTTCCAACGGATTCAAAGAAGTGACGGAAAGAAAATGTATTTTGTCCGGAATTGATACATATTTTCAAACCATTACCAGCGCAGATACAGTTGGTGTAAGGAAACCTCGTCCCGAAATTTTTGAATATTCATTAAGTCTTTCTGATGCCACAAAAGAAAACAGTATTTTAATTGGTGACGACTGGATTGCTGATGTTGTTGGTTCTCAAAACTTCGGAATGGACGTTATTTTCTTTGATGTTTTAAATGAAAATCCGCAACAGGAAGGTTTGAAATCTATTAAGCATCTTTTGCAGATTAAAGATTTCTTGTAAATTCTTTTTTAACGCAAAGATTTATTTTCTTTTGAGAATATTTTTAGTGAGCAAAGCTTCATCAAATCAACAAAGTTGATTTGATGAAGCTTTGCGGATAATGTTTACGCTTCATCAGCGATTTATGGCAAATCTTTGCTCCTTAAAATTTAAAATAATGCAAATAAAAACTTTACGTTAAAATCTAAAAATTCCTATCCTTTAAAATTCAATTCCTAATTCTTTCCCAATTTGATATAGACCTTTGTTCCATAATAATTAACAAACAGTAAAAATTATGGAAACAAGATCAAAAATTACCATTATATTGGCCGTAGTCCTTATTTTAATCACCGGATGCGTTTACGGACAAGACAGAGCGATCGGCCCAAATCAGTTACCTAAAACCGCAAAAACTTTTCTTTTTACGAATTTCAAAGGAATCAAAGTTGGTTCTGCCATTGAGGACAGAGAAATCTATGGAGTTGATGAATACAAAGTTTACTTAGCTAATGGAACAAAAATTGAATTTGACAGCCGTGGAAACTGGAAAGAAGTAGACGGAAAACATCAGAAATTACCATATGGTTTTATTCCCACAAAGATTAGAAACTATGTTGCTAAAAGCTTTCCCAACACTTATATCATTAAGATGGAGAAAGAAAGATGGTCTTATCAGGCTGAACTTTCTAACGGAATTGAATTGGAATTTGACAGAGAAGGAAATTTTACCAAAATTGATGATTAATCACAGCCTCCCAGAAAAGGAGGTTTTAATTTTATATCTTTGATAGAACTTCATATTTAAAAAGCATGAAAATTTTAATTATAGAAGATGAACCTGAGCTGAAAAATATCGTTCAGAATTTTCTTGAAGCGGAACAATTTATTGTAGAATATGCCGAAGATTACAGTTCCGGACTTGAAAAAATTATTTCTTACGAATATGACTGTATTCTTTTAGACATCATGCTTCCCGATGGAAACGGTATCGACTTGCTGAAAGAAATAAAAGCCATGCACAAAAAAGATCCTGTGATTATTCTCTCTGCAAAAGATTCTGTGGATGATAAAGTGGCAGGATTGGAAATTGGCGCGGACGATTATTTAGCAAAACCTTTTCATCTGGCTGAATTATTGGCAAGAATAAAATCTGTAATCCGAAGAAAAAAGCAGGACGGCGAGAATATTATTTCGTATAAAAATATCAATATTCATCCTGAAAGCAGAAAAGTTTTGATTAACGGAGATGAGTTGATTCTGAATCGTAAAGAATATGATTTGCTATATTATTTTATGATTCAGCCCCAAAAAACGTTACAGAAAACAACGTTGGCAGAAGCTATTTGGGGGGATTATATCGATCAGGCGGATAGTCTGGATTTTATTTATTCTCAAATTAAAAATCTTCGTAAAAAACTAAAAAATGTAGAATCTGAAGCTGATTTTCAGGCGGTTTACGGAATTGGTTACAAATTAATCTGATGAAAAGTTCGTTAAAATATTATACGATAAAATATCTTATTGTTGTCCTGTTGCTAATTATTGCGGTTTGGGCAGCATTATTTTATGCTTTTATTTTAGATGAAGTCTATGATAATGTGGATGATGGATTGAAAAACAGAAAGATCCAATTAATCAAAGCGGCTTATCAGGATGAAAAGTTGTTGGAAAATACGGATTTTGCTTTTAATGAATTTAAAATAGTTCCCGTTTCAGAAGCGGATTACAACAACCGAAACAAATTCTACAACAGAACGTATTATATGGAATACGATGATGATGATGAACCGTATAGAGTGTTGGAGACAGGTTTTAAAGATCAATTTGGAGGTTATCGGAAATTGACGATCAGAACATCAACGGTAGAGGAGGATGAACTGATTTATGACCTGAGTATTGCTTTGGTCGTACTGTATTTCTTTTTGGTAGTTAGCATTCTTTTTATTAATGGATTTTTGCTGAATAAGGCGATGCGACCGTTTTATAAGATTTTAGACAAACTGAAAAAATATCAGTTTGGAGTGACTTCTCCACCGATTGCAGAAACGTATAAAATTTCCGAGTTTGAAGAATTAAATGTAGAAATTGATGAAATGATTGAGCGAAATGAACTGGCTTTTCATCAACAGAAACAATTTATAGAAAATGCTTCCCATGAGTTGCAGACACCTTTAGCGATTGTTATTAATAAAATTGATTTATTGATTCAGAATGAAGACTTGGAAGAGAAAAGCCTGAATTCTTTTGTTGAAGTAAAGAACGATTTGCGAAGGATGGTTGCGATTAATAAATCTTTGCTGATGCTTTCTAAGATTGATAATAGCCAGTTTAATAAAGTTCAGATCGTTAATTTCAGTGAAATGATCAATGATTTACTGAAGGAATATGAAGACTTTATTGAGTTTAAGCATATTGATGTGAATGTTTTGGAAAAGGAGAACTTCGTAAGTGATTTTAATCCTGATCTGGCGAATATTTTATTGTCTAATTTGCTTAAAAATGCAATTAAATACAATAATGAAAAGGGAAATATCAACATCATTATCGATAAAGATCAGATTATTTTCCAAAATAGCGGTTCTAAAAAGTCATTGGATAAAGCGAAAGTTTTCAACCGTTTTTATAAGCAGAGTTCGGATCATACTTCGACAGGACTTGGACTTTCGATTATTATGTCCATCATCAAACAATATCCGAATTGGGATATTTCCTATGAATTTGAGGAGGGAATGCATTATTTTATCATTACTAAAAATAATAAAAGTCTTTCCAATTGAGGGGATTAGGTTGTTTTAAAGAGTTTCGGCGGCACCGAAGGTGCCGCCGAAACTTAATATTTATTCATAAAAGATATAGAAAATTAAATTCCTAAACTTTCTCTCACTCTTTTAATGGTTTCCGTAGCGATTACTCTCGTTTTTGTAGCTCCTTCCTGAAGTTTTGCTTCCAATTCGTCAAGATTGTTCATGTAATAAGAGAACAATTCTCTTTCTTTTTCAAATCTAGCCAAGATCAAATCCAAAAGTTCTTTTTTCGCATGACCATAACCGAAGTTTCCAGCTAAATATTTTGCTCTTAACTCCTCTGTTTGTTCTGGAGTTGCGATCAGTTGATAGATTGCAAATGTTTTATCTGTTTCGGGATCTTTTGGTTCTTCCAAAGATTTTGAATCAGATTCAATGCTCATCACCTGCTTTTTTAGTTCTTTTTCAGGTAAGAAAATATTGATGATATTTCCTCTGGATTTTGACATTTTGTGTCCATCAACTCCGGGAACATATTTGGTGTCTTCCTGAAGTTCAGATTGTGGCAAAACAAAAACTTCACCCATTTGATTATTAAATCTTGAAGCCACATCTCGAGCAATCTCCAAATGCTGAAGCTGATCTTTCCCCACAGGAACGATTTCAGCATCATACAATAAAATATCGGCGGCCATCAAAATAGGATAAGTAAACAAGCCAGCATTTACATCCTGCAAACGGTCTGCTTTATCTTTAAATGAATGTGCCAGTGTTAATCTCTGATAAGGAAAAAAACATGATAAATGCCAAGAAAGTTCACAGGTTTCAGGGATGTCGCTCTGTCTGTAAAAAAATGTTTTTTCGGTATCTAATCCACAAGCAAGCCAAGCCGCAGCAATCTCGTAGGTATTCTGTTTCAGTTCTCTCGCGTCTTTTATCTGCGTAAGAGAATGCAGATTCGCGATAAATAAAAATGATTCGTTTCCTTCCTGTTTTGATAGCTCAATTGCAGGAATAATAGCACCCAACAAGTTACCAAGGTGCGGTGTTCCGGTGGCTTGAATGCCGGTAAGAATTCTTGACATTTGTTTAAAATTTATATTTAAAAATTAATGAATTGCAAATTTAATTAATTCTCTCACGGATTGAGCAGATAACGCAGATCTTTTTAATATGATTTTAAATCTGCTTAATCAGCAAAATCAGCGAGAAAAGAAAATTATGGAATCAAAATTTTTTCTCCTCCAAATTTAGGTTCAATACCTAGAAGTAAATCATAATAAGCTTTCGCTTTCGCCAGATATTCTCTCATATTGGTTTTAAAACCTGCGTATTTATTCACATCTTTAGCGTTGTAGCCGAAAGCATCAATTCCGTTTTCTTTGGCTAAAAATACCGCCCTTTCGTTATGAAACTTTTGTGAAATAATCACCAGTTTTGTCTGTCCAAAAATTTCTTTAGCTCTTACCACAGAATCTAGCGTTCTGAATCCTGCATGATCTAAGAAAATTTTATTCTCAGGAATGCCATAGCGCATTAAAGTTAACAGCATATCTTCGGGCTCATTATAGTCTTTGGTGCTATTGTCGCCGCTTACGATGATATACTTTATTTTTCCGCTTTTATACAGATCTACCGTTGCCTGAATTCTGTTGTAGAAATAAGCATTCGGAAGACCGCTGTTCAAGTTTTTGCTGGTTCCGAGAAGTAAAGCTGTTTTCGTTTCGGGAATATCAGCGATGTTGTAAGAAACGTACGCATCACTGTTTTTCTTGATGCTGTAATTCGCCCAAGCAATAAAAATAATTCCTGCAACAATAAGAAGCAGGAAGAATTTAAAAATATTTTTAATAATTTTTTTCATTTAGTGTTATGTATTTTTAAAATTCCAATCCGTTGGGGAAAGCTTTTTTTCTGAAAATTAATAATAAAACTGCCCCTACTGTAATTGCTGAATCTGCTACATTGAAGATATATTTAAAAAATTCAATATGTTTTCCTCCAATAATAGGCCAGCTTTCAGGAACATTCCAATCTACCAACGGAAAATGAAGCATGTCAACCACGCAACCTCTCATAAAAGTAGAATATCCGTTTCCGAAGCCTACTACTTTAGAGATTCCACCGTAACCAATCCAACGATCAATGCTTGGGTCGTAAACTGTTCCGCTGTCGAAAATCAATCCATAAAACATTCCGTCAATCAAATTCCCAATGGCTCCGGCAAAAATCATGGCCATAGGAATCAAAAGATAATTAGATTCACCACGTTGCAGCCACTTTTTGAATAAGTAGATCATTCCGCCAATCAAAATAACTCTTACAATTACCAGGAAATATTTTCCAATAACTCCGCCAAAATGAAGTCCGTAAGCCATTCCCGGATTTTCCACAAATGTAAACTTGAAACCTGGCAATACAGAAATGCTGTCGTCCAGATTAAAATGTGTTTTTACATAAATTTTTGAAGCCTGATCAATTAATAAAATAAGAAAGGTTACAAATAATATCTTTTTCATTACAGGTTCGTCTTTGGTTTGTCTTTAAAGTTTTTCTTGGTATTTTCTTTTTTGGCAGGAGTTCTTGGCTCGAAAGTTTGAGTTTTTGAGCCTCGCGTATGAAATTTTTCGTAACGAATTCCCATATCTTTCATCACACTTTTCAGTGCATTCAGCTCCATTTGGTTTTTTGGGTGTACAATTAGTGCCTCCATTTTTATTTAATTAATTTTTATTTTTTGGACAATTCATCGAGTCTTTTTCTGTCTTTTGCAGACAAATCATTCACTCCGTTTTTGCCCATTTTGCTTAAAAGCCTGTCGATTTCTTTCTCCCTTTCGCGTTTATCAGAATTAAATTGGTCATCAATGGTGTAATTTCTTTTTTCGTCGGGAAAAAATCTGTTTTTGATCTTTTCTCTGTTGAAAAATCCTAAAACGACAACAATAATAATGATTAAAATTAATAATTCGCTCATGGGTATATATTAAAAATTTGGTTTATAAAGTATTTCATGAAATACGATATAAACCAAAAATTATTTTAACTAACCTTGCGGTTATTTCTGCATGTTTTTCGCTTCAATGCTTAACGTAGCGTGCGGAACAGCCAATAGTCTTTCTTTAGGAATCAACTTGCCTGTTACTCTGCAAACGCCATAAGTTTTGTTTTCAATTCTTATCAAAGCATTCTTCAAATCACGTACGAATTTCTCCTGTCTTCCGGCTAAAATAGAGTTCTGCTCTTTGCTTAAAGTTTCAGCACCTTCTTCAAACGCTTTAAAGGTCGGAGAAGTATCATCCGTGCCATTATTCTGGTCGTTGATAAAACTCTCTCTGATTAGTTTTAAATCGTTTTCTGCTTTCTCTATTTTTTCCTTGATCACTGCTTTAAACTCTTGTAAATCAGCATCACTGTATCTTACTCTTTCGTCTGACATGTTCGTTTCTCTTTTTTAATAAAATTATGAAATGGAATTTGAAAAACAATAACTATATGTTAATTTTTTTCAACATTTATCTTAAAATTAACCTCATCTATTTCGATTTCGTTAAAATTTGAAAGTGAAGATACAATTTCTATTTTATTTGACAAGACTTCAGCCGAAATATATTCTTCATTTTTCTTGATATCATTCAAGAACGGAGAATTTTCTTCCAATGTGATGGAAATTCTGTCTGTCAGGTCAAATTCTTTATCTTTTCGCAGGTTTTGAACTCTGTTGATGAATTCTCTTGCGATACCTTCAGATTTTAATTCGTCTGTTAACGTCAAATCTAATGCCACAGTTGTTTTTCCATCAGAAGTTACAGTCCATCCTGGGATATCTTTTGTAGAAATTTCCACATCCTCTAGTGTAATTTCGTATCCCTGAACGTCTAATTTTCCTTCTTTTTCTAAGGTGGAAATCTGCTCTGCACTAAAGTTGGCGATCTCTCCTCCAACCACTTTCATGTCTTTGCCTAATTTAGGACCAAGCGCCTTGAAATTTGGTTTTATCTGTTTTACAATTAAATCAGCAGCTTCTTCAGCATTGATCAATTGAATTTCTTTAACATTTACCTCTTGTTTAATTAATTCAGAAACCGCAGCAATTTGCGCCTCTGTTTTTTTATCTAAAACAGGAATTAATACTTTCTGTAATGGCTGACGAACTTTTACGTTTTCTTTTTTTCTCAAAGAGAAAACCATACTTGTAATGTTTTGTGCTAAATGCGTTTTTTCAACCAAATCCTGATCGATCAAACTTTCATCAGCAACAGGGAAGTCCGTTAAGTGAATAGATTCCGCAGTTTCTTTTCCTGTTACTTTATTTAAATCCTGATACAATTGATCCATGAAGAATGGGGCAATTGGCGCAGATAATTTAGCCACAGTTTCCAGACAAGTATATAAAGTCTGGTAAGCTGAAATTTTATCATCTGAATAATCTCCTTTCCAGAAACGTCTTCTACACAATCTTACGTACCAGTTTGATAAATTGTCATTCACAAAAGTGTTGATCGCTCTTGCCACTCTTGTTGGTTCGTAATCTTCATAGAATGCCTTAACTTCTTTAATTAATAAGTTTAATTCAGACAAGATCCATCTATCGATTTCCGGTCTGTTCTCAACTTCTTTTTCAGAATAAATGAATCCGTCAACATTTGCATACAAAGCAAAGAATGAATAGGTATTGTACAACGTTCCGAAGAATTTTCTTCTTGTTTCATCAATACCTTCAATATCGAATTTTAAGTTTTCCCAAGGATTTGCATTCGAAACCATGTACCAACGCGTAGCATCTGGTCCGTAAATGGCTAATGTTTCGAAAGGATCAATTCCATTTCCTTTGGATTTCGACATTTTCACGCCGTTTTTATCCAAAACAAGTCCGTTACTCATTACATTTTTATAAGCAACAGAATCAAAAACCGCTGTTCCGATCGCGTGAAGTGTGTAGAACCAACCACGAGTCTGGTCAACTCCTTCCGCAATGAAATCTGCAGGGAATGCTTTATGATTATCGATTAATTCTTTATTCTCAAAAGGATAATGCAACTGCGCATAAGGCATAGAACCTGAATCGAACCAAACGTCGATCAAGTCGCTCTCACGCTTCATCGCTTTTCCTGAATCTGAAACCAAAATTACCTGGTCAACAATATTTTTATGAAGATCAACTAAAGCATAATTTTCTTCAGACATATCTCCGATTACAAAATCTTTGAAAGGATTTTCTTTCATGAATCCTGCTGCGATCGACTTTTCAATTTCGTTGTATATTTCTTCTACAGAACCAATGATTTTTTCTTCCTTCAAATCGTCTGTTCTCCAGATCGGCAACGGAATTCCCCAATATCTTGAACGGGAAAGATTCCAGTCGTTTACGTTTTCCAACCAGTTTGCGAAACGTCCTTCTCCTGTTGCTTTTGGCTTCCAGTTAATTGTTTCATTCAGTTCTACCAAACGGCTTCTCAATGAAGTCATTTTCACAAACCAGGAATCCAACGGATAATATAACAACGGCTCATCTGTTCTCCAGCTGTGCGGATAACTGTGAACATATTTTTCAACTTTAAAAGCCTTATTTTCTTTTCTTAATTTTAAAGCAATTCTTTCATCTACAGAAAGATAAGCCTTCAAATCTGCAATGATTGACTTTAAATTTTCTTTCTGAATATTTAATTCCGTATTTTTTTCGTCTTCGCTAAGGTATTCTCCTTTTACATATTCATTGGCAAAACCATAGATTTCATCATTTACAATAGATAAAAATCTTCCCTGTAAATCCACTAACGGGATTGGATTTTCATTTTCATCTAACACCAACATTGGCGGAACTTCAGGAGTAGCTTCTTTTGCTACCTTCGCGTCATCAGCACCAAAAGTTGGAGCTGTATGAACGATACCTGTTCCGTCTTCAGTCGTTACGAAATCTCCTGAAATTATTCTGAACGCATTTTCAGGATTTTGGTAAGGAAGAGCATATTGTAATAATTGCTCATATTTAATTCCAACCAAATCAGCCCCTTTGAATTCTGCTAAAATTCTATATGGAATTTTATCTCCTTGTGACATATTTGCTGCGTTAAATGAAAAAAGCAAATCATCAGCATCTTTGTCATAAGACTCAAATTTCTTTCCAAATTGTTTTCCAACTAAAGCCTTTGCTAAAACGACCAACGTTTTTTCAAAAGTATATTGATTATATGTTTCAACTAAAACATAATCGATTTTTGGACCTACTGTCAAAGCGGTGTTTGAAGGCAACGTCCAAGGAGTTGTCGTCCAGGCTAAGAAATGTACATCTCCAAAACCTTGTAAGAATGAAGGTAATGTTTCCGGTAATGTTTTAAACTGAGCAACAACTGTCGTATCAGAAACATCACGATAAGCTCCAGGTTGGTTTACTTCGTGTGAAGAAAGTCCGGTTCCTGCTTTCGGAGAATAAGGCTGAATTGTATAGCCTTTGTACAATAATCCTTTATCGTACAACTGCTTTAACAACCACCAAACGGTCTCCATGTATTTTGACTTATACGTGATATATGGATCGTCAAGATCAACCCAGTAACCGATTTTTTCAGTAAGGTTGTTCCAAACGTCTGTATAACGCATTACCGCTTCACGACACGCTTTGTTATAATCTTCAATAGAAATTTTTTTGCCAATATCTTCTTTAGTGATTCCTAATTCCTTTTCCACGCCAAGCTCTACCGGAAGTCCGTGTGTATCCCAACCCGCTTTACGGAAAACCTGCTTCCCGTTCTGGGTCTGATAACGACAGAAAATATCCTTCAACGCTCTGGCCATTACGTGGTGAATTCCGGGCATACCGTTTGCTGAGGGCGGACCTTCATAAAAAACAAACTCAGGTTGCCCCTCACGAATCTCAACACTCTTATTGAAAGTTTTATTCTGTTTCCAGAATTCCGCTACATTCTCTGCTACGTCAATAAGGTTGAGGTTTTTGTATTCTTTAAATTGGCTCATTGTAATATCTCAATATCGTTGATTAATTAAGTTGGCAAATTTACTAAAATTTGTCGGTTTATAATATATGTTTTATTTTGATATTTCCTATTAAAAAGTTCTGTTTCAGAAATATAAATGTTAGGATTCATTTTTTGTGAATTGTGAATTGTGAAATTTGTCTTTTTTGAATTGAATTTTAAACATAAATGGTACTAATATTTCCATAAATGTCATGAACACAAAACCCCTTAAGTTTTTACGGTAAAGCTTTTTTAAGTTTCACAGAGCTGTTCCACTTATATAAGATCTCAAAACGTGTAAACAAATATCAGCAGCCTCGTTCGTGAATTCGTGGCAATAAAAATGTCCATCATCATCTGCGTCATCCGTAAAATCTGCGAGAGAAAATAATTATCATCAATAAAAATTTCGTAATTTTAAAATAACACTTAAAACCATTTGTATGAAAAGTTTTTCCAGATTGATAATTCTTATTTGTCTTATCAATAGCATTACAATATTTGCTCAAAATTATCCACAAGGTTATTTCAGAAATCCTTTAAATATTTCCATAAATCTCGCTGCCAATTTCGGGGCAGTTCGTTCCAATCATTTTCACATGGGATTGGATATTCGAACCAACAGTCAGGAAAACTTATCTGTAGTTGCCGCAGCAGATGGTTATGTAAGCCGAATAAAAGTAGAGCGTTACGGTTTCGGAAATGCTGTTTATGTCACTCATCCAAATGGTTATACAACAGTGTATGCACATTTAAATAAATATTTCGACAAGCTCGATGAGTACGTAAAAAATCAACAATATAAAGATGAAAAATGGGAACAGGATATCAGTTTTTCACCGAATCAGTTTCCTGTAACAAAAGGACAATTAATTGCATTAAGTGGAAATACAGGAGGTTCGGCGGGACCGCATTTGCATTTTGAAATCAGGGATACAAAAACAGAAGAATGTATCAATCCTTTGCTTTTCGGATTTAATATTCCTGATGGAATTGCTCCGATTATCAGTGGATTGTATTGGTATGACCGTCGTTTCAGCACATACGAACCCGGAGCGAATGGAATTGCTGTGAAAAAAACAGGAAATATTTATACTTCAAACGTAATTCAGGTGAATTCTCCTCAGATAAGTTTTGGTATAAAAGCTGTCGACAAAGCCAATCATGGTTTCAACTTAGGAATTTACGATGCCGAATTATTAATAGATGGAAAATCAGTTTACAGTTTTAAAATTGATAGAATTCATTACAATGATACACGTTACATCAACGGTTGTGTAGATTTTACAAAATTTGTTCGTGACAAAATGAGCATTCAACATTTATCAAACTTACCGGGAATGAAATTGCCGAATTATAGTTCGGGTTCGGACGGAGTTATCAATCTTTCAGATAATGAAGTTCACAATATTGAAATTATTTTAAAAGATGTCAATGGAAATACAAGTCGATTGACGACAAAAATTCAGTTGAGTAATTCTTCTGAGAAAATTTCATCAAGCAATAAAACGGTTTCTCCAAATGAATCAAAAATAATTAAAACGGAAAATGCAGTAATTAATTTAAGCAAAAATGCAGTTTACGATGCTGTTAACTTTAATATGTATGAAAAGCCAGATGCGGAAGCGGTTTCAAATGCTATTGTTTTAAATAATCCTTACATTCCGATTCATGATTTTTATAGTTTAAAAATTAAGCCCAATAGAAAATTATCCAGTGAAGAAAAAGATAAAACATTTATCGAGCTCAATTACGGAAGCGATAAAAATATCATCAAAGCAAAATGGAATGGTGATTGGGCAGAAGGACAATTCAACAGACTTGGAACGGCAAGATTATTAATAGATAATTCTTTGCCTGCAGTTTCTCCAAGCTGGAAAGAAGGCGCAATGATAACTATAAATTCATTACGATTAAAAGGAACAACCAAAATAGGTGATATCGAATCTTTCCGAGCAGAATTGAACGGAAAATGGCTTTGTTTTGCAAGAGTAAAAGATGATTTTGTCTATGTTTTTGATGAAAAATGCCCGAAAGGTTCTGGTTCTCATACATTAAAAGTGACAACAATTAATACGGCAGGAAATATCAATACTCAGACTTTTACTTTTCAACGATAAACTGTCTTGCCACGAATTCACGAATAAGCACAAAATAAAAATGCAAACATCCATAAAAATTAGTGAATTCGTGGCAAAATAAATCAGCGTAATCTGCAAAATCAGCGAGAATAAAAAATAAACTAATAAATTTGTCTTCTAAAAATAAAAACCATTGGAATTCTATCCATCAATCGAAAAATCAGATCGTCACGAAATAAAAAAGTTTCAGGAGCAAAAACTTCAGGAATTATTGGCTTATCTTGAAACTCATTCACCCTTTTATCAAAGATTATTCAAAGAAAATAATATCAATATTTCGGATATTCAGACGTTGGAAGATTTGCAGAAAATCCCGACAACGACGAAAAATGATATTCAACAGAATAACGATGATTTCTTCTGTATCACGCCCGATAAAATTGTGGATTACAGCACGACTTCAGGAACGTTAGGTGATCCTGTAACTTTTGGATTGTCCGACAACGACCTTGAAAGATTGGCTTACAACGAAGCAATTTCTTTCGCTTGCGCAGGAATCCAAAAAGGGGATGTTGTACAGATGATTACAACGATTGATAAAAGATTCATGGCCGGACTTGCTTATTTTTTAGGATTAAGAAAAATGGGAGCAAGCGTTGTGAGAATGGGACCGGGAATTCCCGAATTGCAATGGGATTCGATTTTTAGATATAAACCAAAATATTTAATTACCGTTCCGTCGTTTTTATTAAAAATGATCGACTATGCCGAAAAACATGGAATTGATTATAAAAAGTCCAGCGTTTATGGAGCGGTTTGTATCGGAGAAAGCATCAAAAATCAGGATTTTACGGATAATATTTTGTCTCAAAAAATTAAAGAAAAGTGGAATATTAAATTATTCTCAACCTATGCTTCCACAGAAATGAGCACGGCTTTCACCGAATGTGAAGCGCAAATCGGTGGGCATCAACATCCGGAATTAATTATTACCGAAATTCTTGACGACGAAGGAAATCTCGTTAAAGAAGGCGAAAGCGGAGAATTAACAATTACAACTTTAGGTGTTGAAGCTATTCCTCTTTTAAGATTCAAAACAGGAGATATTGTAAAAGCACATTACGAACCTTGCCAGTGTGGAAGAAATACGATGAGGTTGGGTCCGGTAATTGGGCGAAAACAGCAGATGATAAAATACAAAGGAACAACTTTGTATCCACCTGCAATGAACGATATTTTAAATGATTTCAACAATATTTTGTGTTATCAGATCGTTATTCAGTCGAATGAAATCGGGCTGGATGAAATTATCATTAAAATAAGCACAGACAGTGATTCTGAAAATTTTGTGAGTGAAGTGAGAGATCATTTCCGTGCAAAACTGAGGGTAAGTCCGAAAATTGAAATCATTGAATTTGATATTTTGTCTAAAGCAGTTTTTAACCCAAACAGCAGAAAACCGATTACATTTACAGATTTAAGATAATTCTATATTTATAAGTTTCAAAATAAAATAAAAACGGTCTGAAAATCTCAGACCGTTTTTTTATGATTACTTTTGTTCTTGCTTTTCAGTTTTAATGAATTCCGCAAGATTTTTTATCGCAGTGTCGTGTATTCTTACGAATGTATTTTTTTTGTTCCAGACATATCCCGCCAAAACCGCACAGATTTTTCTTTTAACATCAGGATTTTCCGGTTGGTGGAAAAATAATTCCTGAAGATTTCCAGTGTACCATTCTTTCACGTAGGTTGTGAAAACATCAACACCATATAAAATATAATCTGCGAATTCTGTTTGCCAATCGACTTTTTCACCGTTCAATTGTCTTAAAGCTAATTTTGCTGCAGTCATTCCGCCTTCGGTTGCAAAAGCCATTCCTGAAGAGAAAACAGGATCCAAGAATTCAGATGCATTTCCTGTCAAAGCAAATCCGTCTCCGTACAATTTTTTTACTGAACAAGAATAATCCTTTAAATGTCTCGGTTCAAAAAGGAATTCTACATCTCCAAAACGTTTTACATAATAATCGGAAAGAGAAATCGCTTTTCTCAACGCTTCAGCTGTATCTCCGTTTTCGGATAGTTTTTCAATATATTCAGTCGGCCCAACAATTCCAACGCTCGTATTTCCGTTCGAAAAAGGAATTACCCAAAGCCAAACTTCCGTTTCAATAATATCAAAAGAAATCAAAGTTCCTTCCGTCCCTTCTTCTCTGTTAATGTCTTCTACATGAGAGAAAATTGCAGAATGAGGAGACAATTTTGAAGGTTTTTCTAAATCTAAAAGTCTCGGTAAAACTCTTCCGTAACCACTTGAGTCAATTACGAATTTTGCATGAATTTCTTTCGTTTCACCGTCTTTATTTTTTACCGTTGTGATAGAATCTGTTCCATTGAACTCGATGCCGATTACTTCGGTCTCAAACTCAAGATCAATACCTTTATTGATAACTTCCTGAGCCAAAACATTGTCAAAGTCAGCTCTCGGAACTTGCCACGTCCAGTCCCAGCCTTCACCGAATTTATTACTAAAATCAAAAATGCAGACCTGATCTCCTCGAAGAAAACGAGCTCCCAATTTCTTTTCAAAGCCCATTTTATCCAAAGCAGGAAATAGTCCGGCCTCGTCAAAATGATCCATTACTCTCGGGATTAAGCTTTCGCCCACAACCAATCTTGGAAATTTTGTCTTTTCTACAACTTTTACGTTAACGTTGTTCTTCTTTAAGTATGAAGAAGATACGCATCCGGAGGGTCCAGCACCGATTACGAGAACGTCAACAAATTCTTTGCTCATCTTTGATTTTTTATTTTAATAATAACTTCTATCTTTGCCGCAAAATTAATGACAATTAATTAATATTTACAAAATTATATTTTATTACTTTTTAATTAATGAAAATAAATAACTTTTTAAAACTGAACGACTTCAAAAAAATCATTATTGAGAATGAAAATATAGAACTGGATGAAACACTTATTGCCAGAGTGGATAAAAGTTTTCAGTTTTTAAAAGAATTTTCAAAGAACAAAGTAATATATGGTGTCAATACGGGTTTTGGCCCGATGGCACAGTTTAAAATCAGTGATGAAGATACACATCAGCTTCAGTATAATTTAATCAGAAGTCACTCTTCGGGTATCGGAAATCCGCTTCCTGCCGATGAGGTTAAGGCTTGTATGTTGGCAAGACTGAATACATTATCTCTTGGAAATTCAGGAGTTCATCAGTCGGTTATTTATTTGCTTAAGGAATTAATTAACAGAGATATTACACCATTGATTTTGGAACACGGAGGTGTTGGGGCGAGTGGAGATTTGGTTCAATTGGCGCACTTAGCTTTGGTTTTAATCGGTGAAGGCGAAGTTTTCTATAAAGGAGAAAGAAAATCTACAAAAGATGTTTTTGAGATTGAAAATTTACAACCCATTAAGGTTGAAATCCGTGAAGGGTTGGGCTTAATGAATGGAACTTCGGTAATGTCGGGAATCGGCGTTGTAAATGCGCATAAGGCAAATCAGTTAACGGAAATTTCCATTAAATTATCTTGTGCAATCAATGAAATTGTTCAAGCTTACGACGATCATTTATCAGAGGCATTAAATGGAACAAAGCTTCATGCAGGACAACAGAAAATTGCAGCAAAAATGCGTGCTCATTTATCTGATAGCAAATTGATCAGAAAAAGAGCCGACCATTTATATACTCACTTTGAAGAGCAGGAAAAAGTTTTCAAAGAAAAAGTTCAGGAATATTACTCGTTAAGATGTGTTCCGCAGATTTTGGGACCTGTTTTGGATACTTTGGAATACACTGAAAAGGTTTTGGAAAACGAAATCAATTCAGCAAATGATAATCCGATCATCAATGTTGAAGATCAGCATGTTTACCACGGAGGAAATTTCCACGGAGATTATATTTCTTTGGAAATGGACAAGTTGAAAATCGTTGTTACTAAATTGACAATGTTGGCAGAAAGACAATTAAATTATCTTTTAAATGCTAAAATCAACGAAATCTTGCCTCCTTTTGTAAATTTAGGTAAATTAGGGTTCAATTTCGGGATGCAGGGCGTTCAGTTTACAGCGACTTCTACAACGGCGGAAAGTCAGATGTTGTCGAATCCGATGTACGTTCACAGTATTCCGAATAATAATGATAATCAGGATATTGTAAGCATGGGTACAAACGCTGCGGTAATTTGCAGAAAAGTAATCGAAAATGCTTTCGAAGTTTTGGCAATTGAAGCGATCACCATCGTTCAGGCAATCGAATATCTTGATTTTAAAGATAAGGTTTCAACGTCAACAAAAGAATTGTACGATGAAATAAGAAAGATCATTCCTGCGTTCTCAAATGATATGGTGATGTATCCGTATCTGGAGGAAGTAAAAAAATATTTAAAAGCAATGTAATTACTTTCGGTAATTAATTGTTTAAACTAAGGGGGAGAAAAATATACTTGAAAAAACTAAAACTAACATAAGTAACACATGAAATGTGCAATCATCACAGGCGGCTCAAGAGGAATTGGAAGAGCAATCTGTATCAAACTGGCAGAAGAGAAAAATTATCATATTTTAATCAACTATACTTCAAACGAAGCTGCAGCAAAGGAAACTTTAGCTAAAGTGGAAGAATTGGGTTCTACCGGAGAAATTCTGAAATTCGATGTAGGAAATGCTGAAGAAACTCAAAAAGTTTTAACGGAATGGCAGGAAAATAATCCACAATCTATAGTTGAGGTTATCGTAAATAATGCTGGAATCACAAGAGACGGATTATTCATGTGGATGCCAAGTGAAGATTGGAACGCTGTGATTAACACGAGTTTAAATGGTTTTTTCAACGTAACGAATTTCTTTATTCAAAAATTGTTGCGTAACAAATACGGCAGAATTATCAATATGGTTTCTGTTTCCGGAGTAAAAGGTACGGCAGGACAAACCAATTATTCTGCAGCAAAAGGCGCAGTTGTTGGAGCGACAAAAGCTTTGGCTCAGGAAGTCGCGAAAAGAAATATTACTGTAAATGCAGTTGCCCCGGGATTCATCAGAACAGATATGACTCAGGAATTTAATGAAGATGAATTAAAAGCAATGATTCCAGCAAACCGATTTGGTGAAGCAGAAGAAGTGGCAGATTTGGTAGCATTTTTAGCTTCTAAAAAGTCATCATACATTACAGGTGAAGTAATCAATATTAACGGAGGAATCTATTCATAAAATCAGGTAGCAGATATAAGATAGCAGGTATTAGCTGCAACCTAAAATCTGCAACCTAAAACCTTGAACATTACATGGAAAATAGGGTTGTAATTACCGGAATGGGAATTTATTCCTGCATCGGAACTTCTTTGGAAGAGGTGAAAGAATCTTTATTTCAGGGGAAATCCGGAATTGTTTTGGTGGACGAAAGAAAAGAATTTGGTTTCAGATCGGGATTAACGGGCGTTGTTCCGAAACCGGATCTTAAAAATCTTTTGAACCGCAGACAGCGTGTAAGCATGGGCGAAGAAAGCGAATACGCTTATATCGCAACTTTAGATGCTTTAAAACAGGCAAATATCGACCAAGACTTTTTAGACCAAAACGAAGTCGGAATTTTATACGGAAACGACAGTGTTTCTCAGGCAGTTGTGGAATCTATCGACATTGCAAGAGAAAAAAAAGATACAACTTTAATGGGTTCAGGAGCGATTTTCAAATCGATGAACTCAACAGTTACGATGAATCTTTCTACGATTTTTAAATTAAGAGGAATTAATTTAACCATCAGT
The DNA here is from genome assembly GCF_026540445.1 of Chryseobacterium sp. GM_Chr_2. Lineage (NCBI taxonomy): Bacteria > Pseudomonadati > Bacteroidota > Flavobacteriia > Flavobacteriales > Weeksellaceae > Chryseobacterium > Chryseobacterium sp. GM_Chr_2. The sequence goes on along the minus strand of NZ_JALNUD010000006.1, from coordinate 52,862 downwards.
GCAGCTTGTGCAAGCGGTTCTCATTCTTTGGGATTGGCTTATATGATGATTAAAAACGGTTTTCAGAACATGATTGTTTGTGGAGGAGCTCAGGAAACCAACAAATATTCGATGGCGAGTTTTGACGGATTGGGCGTTTTTTCGGTAAGAGAAGACGAGCCGACAAAGGCATCAAGACCTTTTGATAAAGACAGAGACGGCTTAATTCCTAGTGGTGGAGCGGCTTCTTTAATTGTTGAAAGTTTAGAATCAGCTCAAAAAAGAGGTGCAAATATAATTGCTGAAATTGTTGGCTATGGATTTTCTTCAAACGGTGGACATATTTCTACACCAAATGTTGACGGGCCCGCTTTAGCAATGGACAGAGCCTTGAAACAATCTGGTTTAACGGCGAAAGATATCGATTATATTAATGCTCATGCGACTTCCACGCCGCTTGGTGATGCGAATGAAGCTAAGGCGATCTATGAAATTTTCGGAAGTGAAATTCCTGTAAGTTCTACAAAATCCATGACGGGTCACGAATGCTGGATGGCGGGTGCAAGTGAGGTAATTTATTCGATTCTGATGATGCAGAACGATTTTATTGCTCCGAATATCAATCTGGAAAACCCTGATGATGAGGCTAAAAAGATAAATTTGGTAGCAGAAACAAAAAGTCAAAAAATTGATGTATTTTTGTCGAATTCTTTTGGATTTGGGGGAACAAATTCAGCATTAATTGTTAAAAAATTTGATTAAAAACATGGACAGGGAAAAAATTGTTGCGATCGTCAACGACTTTCTAGTGAATGAATTTGAAGTAGATGGCGATGAAATCAGCAATGAAGCTAACTTGAAAAAAACACTGGGCTTAGACAGCCTGGATTATATTGATTTGGTGGTCATTATCGAATCTAATTTTGGTGTGAAATTAGGCGAAGCAGACTTCAAGAAAATGGTCACATTCGATGACTTTTATTCGACAATCGAGAACAAAATCACTGAAAAAAACGCATAACTATCGATTAAAAATCTACTCTTAAAAATGTAACAATAGAACAATCTAGCAGTTTATCAATTTTTAAATATTGTTACATTGCTAGACTGATACATTGCTAAATTAATACTATGAACAAGTGGAAAGGTAAATCTAAAGGCACGATTCTGGGCTACAGAATTTTCGTCTGGTGTATTAGAAATATCGGAATCCGAAGTTCATATTTTGTCCTTTATTTTGTTGCCCTGTATTACTTTTTATTCGAAAAAAACAGCAACAAATATTACCAATATTATTTCCAGAAAAGACTCAATTACGGCTATTGGAAAACAAAAATTTCATTATTTAAAAGTTATTTCACTTTCGGAACTGTTTTAATTGATAAAACGGCTATTTCTGCTGGCTTAAGAGAAAAATATACTTACGAATTCGACGGAATTGAAAACCTCAGAAATCTTTTAGCCGAAAAAAAAGGCGGCGTTTTAATCAGCGCTCACATCGGAAATTTTGAGATAGCTGAACATTTTTTTGCCGATATCGACTTCGATTGTCAGATTAATTTAGTGACTACAGATCAGGAAGTTACCGTCATTAAAGAATATCTGGAAAGTGTTTCTGTAAAAGCAAGCAGCATCAAATTTATTTATGTTAAAGACGATATGTCGCATATTTTCGAGATTAACGAAGCGTTGTCAAAAAACGAACTGATTTGTTTTACAGGCGACCGTTATTTCGAAGGTTCTAAATTCTTGGAAGGTGATTTACTCGGAAAATCAGCGAAATTTCCTGCCGGACCTTTCCTTATTGCTTCAAGATTGGGCGTTCCGGTCGTTTATGTGTATGTAATGAAAGAAAAAAATCTTCATTATCATTTGTATGCAAGAGTGGCTCAAAACGTCAAAAAACGCGATGCACAAGGACTTTTGAATTCTTATACTCAAAATTTGGAGTCGATGATTAAAAAATATCCCCTTCAATGGTTCAATTACTTCGATTTTTGGGATGATATTGATTAAATTTCCTACTTTTACTCCTGAAAAAACTAATATTTAAACTCAAACATTAATAATTGAGGAATTTAAAATGTAAGTAATAAGTCCACTTTTTGTCTTTGCTAAGTGTTAACGCCTTTGCGAACTTAAAAACATTTAGTAGTTAAAAAAATCTTTGCGGACTTTGCGTTTTAAAATTTAAAATTATTAAAAACACAGCTTTTCTCCTTTGACAAAAGAATTTGACATACTTGTAATCGGCAGCGGATTGGGGGGCCTCGTTTCGGCGCTTGTTTTGGCGATGGAAGGTATGAAAGTCTGTGTTCTGGAGAAAAACAACCAATACGGAGGAAATTTGCAGACTTTTTCCCGCGACAAACTTATTTTCGATACCGGAGTTCATTATTTGGGCGGACTTTCAGAAGGGCAAAATCTTCATCAATATTTTTCATATTTGGGAATTATGGATGAGCTTCTGCTTGAAAAAATGGATGAAGATGGTTACGATAAAATCACATTCGGAGATGATGAATTTGAATACCCTCACGCGCAAGGCTACGAAAATTTTGTTGAACAATTAGCTAAATATTTTCCGCAAGAAAGAGAAAATTTAGAAGATTATTGCGAAGAAATACAGCGTGTTTGCAGTCAGTTTCCAAGATATAATTTGGTTGGAAAAGATAGTTACAATGAAGAGATTCTGCATTTAAATACCAAAAGATTTATTGAATCTATTACTCAGAATAAAAAACTACAATCTGTTTTATTAGGTTCAAATTTTTTATACGCAGGAGATTCTGAAAATGTTCCGTTTTACGTTCATGCGTTGACGGTGAACTCTTATATCCAAAGTGCTTATAAATGCATAAAAGGCGGAAGTCAAATCTCAAAATTATTAATTCGCAGGCTTCGTGAATATGGAGCGGAAGTTCATAAACATTCTGAAGTTTCTGAATTTTTATTTAAGGAAAATAATGTTTTAGCGGGTGTAAAAACTCAATCAGGAAAAGAATATTTTGCGAAACAATTTATTTCAAACATAGAAATTCGTTCAACCATTAAATTGATTGGCGAAGAAAGGCTGAAAAAATCCTTTTTAAACAGAATCATGAGTTGGGAACCTGTTCATTCGTGTTTCAGTGTTTATTTTGTTTTAAAACCTCAAATTCTTCCGAATTTTAATTATAATATTTACCATTACTCCAATGAAGAATTGGTTTGGAATGCTTATCGTTACGATAGAAATTCTTGGCCGGAAACGTATATGCTTTCCTCAACACAATCAAAACATTATCCGAGATTTGCAGAAAGTTTAACAGCAATTTCTTACATGGATTTTGAGGAAGTTAAAGAATGGGAAAGGACGTTCAATACGATTGCAGACGAACATGAAAGGGGGGAATTATACGAGAAATTCAAGATGGAAAAAGCAGAAAAGATGATGGATGCTTTGGAGAAAAAGATTCCTAATTTAAGACAGATTACCAGTAAAATTTACACATCGTCTCCGTTATCTTATCGCGATTATATCGGAAGTTTCGATGGAAATATGTATGGTTACATTAAAAGTTCTGAAAACCCTCTGAAAACAATGGTCTCTCCAAGAACTAAGATTAATAATCTTTTTCTGACAGGGCAATCGGTGAATATGCATGGGATTTTGGGCTGTACGATCGGAGCGTTCAATACTTGTGCGGAAATTCTTGGAAAAGAATTGATTGATGAAAGATTAACACAAATGATAAATAAAAATAAAGGTGAAGAAGGAAAATAATATGCAGTCTTTTGTCATTCTGAATGAAGCGAAGCGAAATGAAGAATCTAAATTAATTTGTAAAGATTCTTCTTATCGTCAGAATGACAGGCAGCACAAAATAAAAGTTATATTTTTCTTTTTTTTCATTCTTAGTCTCACATCATGTGGCATACGAAAATCTATCAAACATATTCCTGATGTAAAACAATATTCTCTTGAAATCCCAAAAGTTAATAAAATCAACGATTCAACTTTTAGTTTTAATGAAAATTATTTAACGAAAAATAGGCAACAGCTTTGGGAACTGTATATTAAAGGAAATCCTTTGCAATTGGGTTATAACAACGGAGCTTTGACGCAAAATCTAATGCAAAAACAGGAAGAAATTTTCTTTTCAAAAGTGGAAGGTTTTGTTCCGTCGAAGTTTAAGCAAAACTTATTGCATGGTTTTCTAAAATGGTATAACCGAAAAATGTATCTGAATGTTCGTGAAGATTATCAAGCCGAATTGTATGGTTTATCCCAATATTCATCGGATAAATATGATTTTATTGCGCCAAAATTTTTGAGAAGCATGTATTTGCACGGAGCGCACGATATTGGTCATGCAATGCAGGATTTGATGGTAGTTGGCTGTACTTCTCTCGCAGTTTGGAACGAAAATACGGATGACGGAGATTTGCTGATCGGAAGAAATTTTGATTTTTACGTTGGTGATGATTTTGCTAAAAATAAACTTGTCGAATTTGTAGAACCTGAAAATGGAATTCCTTATCTGTCTGTAAGTTGGCCGGGAATGATTGGCGTAGTTTCAGGAATGAATAAAGAAGGAATTACAGTGACCATAAATGCTGGGAAATCCAAAATTCCTTTGACAGCAAAAACTCCGATTTCTTTGGTGACAAGGGAAATTCTTCAATATGCAAAGAATATAGATGAAGCAATTGAGATTGCAAAAAAGAGAAAAGTTTTCGTTTCTGAATCGATTCTGGTGAGTAGTGCGAATGATAAAAATGCGATTATTATTGAAGTATCACCTGATAATTTTGGAGTTTATAATGTAGAAAATACAAGTCGTGTTTTTTGTACCAATCATTTCCAATCTGAAGCTTATCAGGATGATAAAAGAAATCAAAAACAGATTGCAGAAAGCCATTCTAAGTATCGTTACGAGAAATTGCAGGAGCTTTTACAGGAAAATAAAAAACTGAATCCTGAGAAAATGGCTTCAATTTTAAGAGATAAATCGGGTTTGAAAGGCGAGAAGATCGGGTTTGGAAATGAAAAGGCAATCAATCAGTTGTTGGCACATCATGCGGTGATTTTTTCGCCTCAAAAAAAGCTGGTTTGGGTTTCTTCAAATCCTTATCAGTTAGGGGAATTTGTCTGTTATGATTTGAATGAAATTTTTTCCAATAAACGATTGAAAAACGGTGAATTGGCGAAGTCAAATTTGAATATCGCCAAAGATCCTTTTGTGGATTCTCAGGAGTTTGAAAATTATGAGATTTATAAATTGATGCAATCAGAAATCATTGAAGCGATTGAGAAAGATAATGTTTTGTTAAGCGAAGATTTTACGAACGAATATCAATCTTTAAATCCTGACTTTTGGTTAGGTTATTATTTGGTAGGAAAATATTATTACAAAATTAAAGATTATCAAAGGGCTAAAACAGAATTTGAAAAGGCTTTGACTAAAGAGATTACAACAGTTCCGGATCATGAAAATGTTGAAGATTACCTGAAAAAAACGTTGAAAAAACTGAGATAATTTGTTTTTGTGACAAAGGTCTAGCCCTGATTGAGCGGCATGTTTGAGCTCTTTTCTAGGTTTGGCTCGGCGGCGAAGCCGCCGAGCCAAACCTAGAAAAGAGCGAGTAGCGAAAGCAGGATTAAGCTCCTAATAAAATCAATTATTTTCTGGACTTACTTTATTTAAAAACAAAAAAGTGGCAACTCCTGAAATCAGCGATAATGTGCTTGCTAAAATGGCGCTGCCAATCACGTATTGAAGAAGATTGTTTTTCACCAGTTCAAAATTAAGATCCTGACTTAAAATATTGCTGTCACCCGAAACAAATGGAGCGCCTAAAAATAGCGAAGCCGCGATCACAAATGGGATAAATGGCGGTAAACTGACATTGGAAGCCACAAAAGCAAGAACTTTATTGAGCTTGAAAAGTACTGCCAGAGAAATCACCAGAAGGGTATGGAATCCCCAAAAGGGAGAAAGCCCTATGAAAACACCCAATGCAATGGAAAATGCTTTGGTACGATTGGTTCCGTCACTTTCCAAAACGTCTTCCTGAATGAATCTTTTAAAGCTTTTTTTTTTGAAATTATTCACGAAATTTCGCGGAATAATGTAAAGTAAAGTAATCGTCACCAAAATGGTATTCAAAATACTTATTCTTGTAAAATCTTTGAACGGTCTGAAATGAGAAACCCTTTCTGCAGGATCATATAGAACTTTTATGGGAACATTCTTTACGGGAATGTGGCGCCAAGCTGTTCTTACAATAATTTCAATCTCAAACTCGAATTTTGGTGTAAAATATTTTTTTGGAATTTTATGTAAGGGATATAAACGATAGCCGGATTGGGTGTCTTCTAATTTGATTCCGGTTTCAAACCAAAACCAAAAATTAGAGAAGCGGTTTCCGAAACTACTTTTCTTGGGAATCCCGTCCTGAGACATATTTCGGTTACCAATCAGCAAAACCTCTTCATTTTCATTAAGCAAAGCTTCTACGAAAACAGGGAGATCATCGGGATAATGTTGTCCATCTGAATCAATGGTTATTGCGTAATTATACCCTAATTCTTTTGCCTTTCTGAAGCCTATCTTCAAGCCATTACCTTTACCTTTATTCTCAGGTAAATTAATTACATCAATTTGAGAATATTGGCTTAAAATTTCCTTTGTTGAATCGGTAGAGCCGTCATTGACCACAATAATATTTTCAGTGTAATTCAAAACACCGTTAATCACTCTTTTCAGAGTTTTTTCGTTATTGTAAGTAGGTATTAAAACGCAGATTTTCTTTTCTGAAATTGCGTTTTGTACTTCAGGCAGGGTCATTATTTTATTTTAAAGTGGCTTTTTCAGCGTCGGTCATTGTTTTGGACTGAGCGGCAAATCTTTTAATATAATTCTTCAAAGCAGTATTTTGCTTTGTGTAATTACTTAATAAAAATGCTTTATCATCTTTAAGGCTTCCTCTATATCCTACAATTTTCGGAATATTTTCCTGAACGCTCATTCGGATTACTCTTAATTCCGCGTTGTTTGGATTACTTTTTATAATCGCTTCAAGATTTGTTGCACCAGCTTTTACCAAAGCCTTTCTATTGGTTTTCGCAATTTTTGCTTCCATGATCTTTGCTGCGGCTTTATAACCTGTTGTTACAGCATCAGATCCAGATTGTTTTTCGGCAATATTAATAAAAGCTTCTGTATTGGCTTCCGAAGAATTGGCTTTTGCATAGCTGTCTCTCAAAGATTCAAGACCAGATTGAAAAAATAGAATAATTGCAGTTAAGAATGAAAAGATAAGTTTCATGTTGTCAATTTTTTATAGTTTACTGACATTTTTAATGCAATAGTCTCGCCAAAAGAAGTTGTATTTTTTACTTTCACTTCTTCTTCGTTTTGCGTAATATCTAATTGTAATTTTAAATCAGGTGTTTCAAACGGATTAATGATTGCCATAAATTTCACATTTGTAGCGGTTTTTAAGAATAATTTTAACCCTGTGAATTCTTCAGAAAGTTCTTTTACAATCTGCATCATACAAACTCCGGGCGTCACCGGATTTCCTGGAAAATGCCCTTTGAAAATTTCATGATTTTGATTTAACCTGATATTAGCCACAAAACTTCCGTTTTCTGCCTGCTCGTATGATTGTAAAGTGTAAAAATCTGTAAGAATTGTCTGCATTAAAATTATTTTTTCATGTTAAATGTATAATAAACTCCGGCTTGGAAAGTAACATTAGAATGGTTGTTATTAAAGTAATATACAGGGATAAAACCTTTTTTCACTCTTGCTTCTACGCCAAAGTTTTTAGTAATATCAAAACCTAGACCGGCTGTTAAACCAAGGTCTATTTCATTTTCAGCATCAAAATTTTTATTTTCAACTAAAAAATCTAATGTCGGCCCGAAATGAATATTGAATTTATTGAAGTAAAATTTATTCACCAATTGCACTCCAACATACGTTGCGGTAAGGGTTTGTCCGTTCCAATTATTTATGTTGGTATCTAGTTTTGTTCCTTGTCTTGAATAATTAATCTCCGGCTGCAAAGCATAAAATTTAGCGAACCGAATATTACCAAACAATCCGATATAAAAGTCGGTTTTTGTCTTAAAATTCATGTTTACAGTGTTGGTATCATAATAATTATCACCCCAATAATAACTGTAACTTTCATCATTTGTAAAATGTGAAAAATTAGCGCCTGCTCTGATTCCCGGATTAAAGGTAACTTGTGCAAAAGATATGCTCGAAATCAATAATACAAGTAATAATGATAGTTTTTTCATGGTTTAGTTATTCCGTTTCGGTTATTTGAAATAGTTTTATGTTGATTTTAAAATCTTTATGTTGAAGATTCAAACTATCCGCGAAGATATGTTTTTTTGCATCAAAAGTAAAATCGATTTTTTCCTTATTATTTTTCGTATAAATGATTTGTTTCAGTAAACCATTTTCTTTGTTGAAGAATAAATAGTAAGATTTTTTATCAATTTTTGAAAGATAGATTTTAGAATTTTCATTTTCAAAACTTTCATTTACAGGATATTTTTGCTTTAAAAGTTGTTGAAAATCGTTCTTTAAAAAATTAATAACAATTTTTTTATCTAAATCTGGAAGAACATAATTGAGTTTAAAATCATTCTCTGAAATTTCAAAATCAATTAATTTATTTCCAAAATCAGAAGTCATTGCAATACGGTGCGTTGTTTCGTTGATTTTTTTGATAATTAAAATTCCGCTTACATGGTTTTTATAAATATCCATCTGGCATTTATAAACATAATCTTCATTGGAAGAAAAGTATAAATTTTCAACCGTTTTTTCAGAATTGGAAACAGATTTTACGTCCGTAAGCTTATACGTTTTACAGGAAACCAACAATAAGAAGATCAGACTATAAACTGAATTCTGAAGCAGCAATCGGCGCATTGATCTTTGTGTTTTTGAAAACAATATTTGTTGTATCTCCCGATGCTTCCGTCATATTTACCTGCGAAACTGTTGATTGACCTTTCGGAAAACTCAATTCAATTTGCTTGATATATTTCAGCAATTGAGCCGATTTCGGAGTAAATTTTGCAATGTTGAAATTCGCATTTTTCAGATAAGTCACCGAAAATTCCGGATCGTTGAACATTTGTCCGTTTGAACTTCCAACAATCAATTTATTGATTTTTTCAAAAGTTTTGCTTTTTGCGTCAACCGAAGATTTTTTCCCCTGATCGTTGATGAAAATTTTATTATCCTTAAAAACAATGCTGTATTGATAAGGTTTTGTATACTTCCAGCTTAGCATATTTGGCGTTTTTAAAGACATTTTTCCGTAAGTAACGATGCTTTTGTCCAAAAAATCCATCTTTTTGGTTTGGGTAAAATCGGCTTGTAAAGATTTTATTTCTTTGGTTTCTGATGAAACTTTGGTTACAAATGCTTTTGCTTCCGCTCCCGACATTGCCGTATTTTGTGCAAAAATGAGGCTGGAAAACAATAAATAGGCGAGGACAGCAATATTTTTAATCATTTTTTTGATTTTTTATCATTGAATCAACCGTAAAAGTTGAGTAATTTTTATTCTTCAAAAATACTAATAAATCCACCAAGACATTATATGTTTTTTCCGAAGTGTCGTGAAGTAAAATGATACTTCCTTTTTTTAATCCTTTCGTTACTTTTTGGTAAATTTTCTTCTCATCTTCTGTAATCGTATCTAGTGAACGAACATTCCAGCCGATACTTTTATTGTGAGTTCTTTTAATTGCTTTTGCAATACTCGGATTCGTAACTCCAAATGGCGGTCGATACAAGCTAGTTTTTAAATTCCCGACTTTCAGCATCACTTCATCACATTTTTCAATTTCGTCAACCATTTTGGATGTGGATAAAAAACCTGTGTTATTCGAATGCGACAGGGTGTGATTTCCAACGGTATGACCTTCTGCAATAATTCTTTGAAAAATTTCAGGATATTTTTCAATCTGTTTTCCAATGCAGAAAAAGGTAGCTTTTACATTGTTTTCTTTTAAAATATCCAGAAATTTTGGTGTAAACTCTGTCGGACCATCATCAAAAGTCAGAGCAACTTCTTTGATCTTTGTTCTTTTATGAGTAATACTGTTGACAAAATATCCAAGCATTATATCGAAAGAACCCCAAGCTAAAACTGCTGTAAATCCAAGAAAACAAAAGACATACACCCAGAAAGTACCATGAAACGCATAAATAAAAACGTTGCAAAAAAGATAAAATAGGATAAAAGGGTAATGTTTCATCTTTATTGTTTTTGAATTTTGGTTAAAATATCTACAATTTTATATGCGCAATGTCATTCTGAATGGAGCAAAGTGAAATGAAGAATCTAAAATATAATATAGAGATTCTTCCTTCGTCAGAATGACAAACTTGCGTTAAAAACTAAGCTTTTGCTAATAAAACCAAGCTGTGATCTTTTCCTCCCAAATGATTATAAAGCAGAACATTTTTAATTTCCGCTTTTTTCAAATCATTAATCATCATCACTTCTGGAATCTCCTGATTTTTCAAAATTTGACAAGCCATAAATGTCGAAAAACCACTTGCTGTATTGAATTCTCCACTTAAATGCTTGTAATATAATAACGCAGAATTTTTAAGTAAATCCATTGCTTTTGTATAATAAACATCGGATTTTGAATCTCCGCTAAAACCTAAAATTACAGCATCAATTTCATCATTTTCCAAATTATTTTTAGCTAAAAAATCTTCAACAAATTGTTGAGTTTTTTCTAAATCTAATCTGCTGCTGATTTGAATATCTTTTAATTGAGCATAAGAATTTTCTGTTTTATCCTTTCCTAAAACAAAAAAACTTGCCCCTTCTCCCCAAATGACACCATCTGTTGTTGAGTTCAGATAATCAACGGGAAGATTTTCTTCTTTTTTAATGGTTTTGTTTAATCTGTACAATTCCATTGTCCGGTCGGTTTGTTCGTCTGTTGAACCTACCAAAACGTTTTCCGCTTCATCGTCATTAATCTGCAATTTTGCATCCAAAAACGAAAATTCCAGTGACGAAGATGTGTTTACGTACGTGAAATTGTACGCGTGACATTGCAGACCTAACGCTATTTGTCCCGCAACCGTATTATGTGTGGATTGAATAAAAAACGTAGGAGTCAGAAACTCTTCATTGTTATCCAATACATTTTTCAGAAATTTTTCGGAATCCTGAGAACAGCCCATTCCGGTTCCAACGATAATCGCGTCAGGATTTTCAATTCCTGCTTCCTGTAAAGCATATTTTGATGCTACAGAACTCATTTTTACCGTTTTAGACATTCTTCTGCTTGCTGCAGGCGGAATGAATTCTTTGTAATTGGGTTCGATCGCTTTTAAAACCTGAGGCGAATTTACAGGCTGTAAGTTTTGAAAAAAAATTTTATTTAAAGTGTCCTGAACTGAGATACAGGCTGCACTGTTGATGTAAACTACACTCATGATTTTGAGAAAATTAATGTTGAACAATTTCCTCCAAAGCCAAACGAATTGGAAAGAACATGGTTAATATTTTTCTCTTTAAGCTCAGTTACAGGAGTCAAATCAAATTCTTCCATTTTAGTTTTAAAATTCAAATTCGGAAAAATGATATTGTTCTGAATCGCTAATAAAGAATAAACGGCTTCAATTCCCGCTGCTGCTGCCAAAGTATGACCTGTAAACGCTTTCGTAGAGCTGAATTCCGGAACATTATTTTCTCCAAAAATTCGAATCATTGCAATTCCTTCAGACAAATCATTATTTGGAGTTGCGGTTCCGTGAACGTTGATATAATCAATGTTTTCTTTATCTAAACCTGAAACTTTCAATGCTTTTTCCATGGCTAAATAAGCACCTTGTCCGTTTTCCGAAGAAGCGGTTTGGTGATGCGCATCGTTCGCATTTCCGTAGCCCGAAAGATAGCCTAAGACTTTTTTATTTTCCTTTTTTACGATTTCATCAGATTCCAAAACAATGAAAGCGGCTGCTTCGCCCAGATTCAGACCTTTTCTGTCGTTGTCGAAAGGCGTGTTGTAAGAATCAGTTAAAATCATCAGCGTATTGAAACCATTCAAAGTAAATTTTGAAAGAGAATCTGTTCCGCCGACAATCACACGATCCAAAATGCCATTTTTAATAAGTTTTGCACCCATCATAATCGCATTCGCGGCAGACGAACAGGCTGTACTGATCGTTGAAACCATGCCTTTTAGACCTAAATAATCTGCAATCAATAATGATGAATTTCCCGCATCGTGAGCGTCAATATATTTTTGCTTTTCAGGAAAGTCTTCATAAGTGTAGAAATATTTTTCGGTAACGTCCATTCCGCCAACGCTGGTTGAAGAAATCAGCCCAGTTTTATATTCATTAATGTCGGAAATTCCGGCATTTTCTACAGCTTCTTTTGCAGCAACCATTCCTAATAAAGAGGTTCTTGTTGCGTTGTTATCTTCATTTAACTGAAGTTTTTTAACAAGTTCTTCATTAGACAATTTTATTTCGCCCGTTTTGATATTTCCGACATGACGACTTTCAAACAATTGGATGTCTGAAATTCCGTGTTTTCCGGTTTTTAACGAAATAAAATTTTCCTCCACATTGTTTCCAATGGCGGAAATGATGCCCATTCCTGTTATGGCAATTTTTTGACCCATCTTATTTTATAATGTAACAATGTATCAATTTAATAATGTAACAATATTGGTAAACTGTTAAATTGATACATTGTTAGATTGAATTATTTCGTTCTATTTTCCTCAATGAACTTAGCCATTGTATCGATCGATGAAAAAATTTCCTTTCCTTTTTTAGGATCGGCTAATTTTATTCCGTATTCTTTGTCAAGAAGAACGATTAACTCCAAAGCGTCTATAGAATCCAATCCAAGACCTCCACCGAATAACGGATCTGTATCTTTAATTTCTTCTACTGCAACGTCTTCAAGATTAAGTACTTCGATGATTTTGTGCTTTAATTCTTCTCTTAAGTTTTCCATAAATAAATTTCATTTATAATGTACCAATGTATAAATTTACAATGTAACAATTAGTAATTAGCATTATTTAAAAATTGGTAAACGGGTACATTTTTATATTGTTATATTACGTAGTTAGCAAATATACGAAAGCATTATAACTTTCCTGATAGAGTTCTACCCAGCCACACAATACTTTATCAGCCTTTCCTGAGTGTAAAATCTGTTCTGAGTAATCGTTTAAAAATTTTTCATCAAATTCGTCCAAAACGAAAAAAGCATTCTCTGTTTGCATTTTATGTTTAATACTGATTTCACCAACGCAAATATTCGGTAAAGTATACACAAAAACCGCAGGACTCGGGAAATAATTTTCCTGAGAATTGATGCTTTCCTGATATTTAAAATCTGTGTCTAAACTTGACGATTTATTGGCAAAAACCAAAGCTGTTCTGCTGTGATCTCTGTCTTTTAAAATCATTTCAGAAGCAAGAAAAGCCAATTTGCTTAAGTTATCCATTTTATGAAATTTAGGATAATTTAATTCTAAATTTTTATAAGCTTCTTTCGCAAAATCTGAAAAACTTTCGGTTTGGGTTTCAAAAATAACCTCGTTGTTGATAATGATTTTTGAATTTTCTATGGTGCAAATGTCTGTTTTCTTCATGGTTTTCATTTTAACATTTTTCCAAAACAATTGCTGCATTACACCCTCCAAAACCTGAAGCTGTCTTCAAAATATATTTGATTTCCGCAGGTTGGTTTTCTTTAATAATATTCAAAGGCTGGGAAGTTCCCGTTTTTTCGAAATTTTTTGATGGAATTAGTGTATTATTCAACGCAGATTCCATTGAAATGATACTTTCCAACAATCCTGATGCACCCAAACAATGTCCGTAATAGCCTTTCATGCTGTTTAAAGGAACATTTTGTAATTCCATTCTATTGAAAGCGATGGCTTCCATTTCGTCGTTATATATTGTTGCCGTTCCGTGTGCAGAAATAAAATCGATTTGTTCTGTCGAAACTTGGGCTTCTGTCATTGCATTTTTGATGCTTGCAAACAATCCGTCACCTGTTCTTGAAGGTCCCGAAATATGGTTTGCATCATTAATTGCTGAATCTCCTAAAACTTTAAAACTAAATTTTTCGTTTGAGATTGCTTCATCACTTCGTTCCTCGCAATGACCTGTGATATAAACCGCTGCAGTTGCTTCGCCGATGTTGATTCCATTACGGTTTTTGTCGTAAGGTTTACAGATTTCTGTCCCGATGGCCTGAAAAGAGTTGAATCCTGAAATCACAAATTCTGAAATTTCGTCTCCGGCAATGACAAAAGCATCTTTATATTTTCCTGTCTGAATCATATTTTTCGCAACAGAAATCGCCATCACTCCGGAAACACAGGCATTAGAAACAACAATCGGTTTTGTTTTAAACCCGAAAAAATCAGCAATTTTTTGAGCTAAATTCGAAAGAAAAACACCTTCGGGTAAAGTCTCTTGATTTTTTAATAAGCTGATATTTCCTTTTGTTGTTGATAAAATAAAAGCTGTTTCGTCTGAAATCTGATGTTTTTCAACTAATGGTTTTAAACTCAACAAAAACATTTTTTCAAGTATTGTGAATTCAACATTGTCATTCTGAGTTTCGTCGAAGAATTTATTAAATTCAACTTCAAGTTTTTCAGAATTAATCATTGAAGCGTAAAAAGGCTCCTGATTTTCTATAATTTTATGTAAAGCTACGCCTGATTTTCCTTCCAAAAGAGCATTCCAATTAGAAGAAACATCAAAACCTAAAGGTGTGACGCAGTTGTAATCTGTAATGTAAATTTCCTTCTTCATTATAATCCCATTTTATCTTTCCAAGCCTGAAAAAATTCAGGATTATATAAACATAAATTATTGTCAGAGTCCAAGAAGACCTGAATCGTTTCTCCTGAACAGACCAGTTTATTTTCTTCGTTAAAAAGCTCATATTTGTAAATTAATTTCGCTGAAGTTGAGTTAACGAAAGTGGTCACAATCTTGAATGTTTCGCCATATTTTAATGGTAGAAAATGTTCGCAGGTGCTTTTTACAATTGGTGTAACGTAACCCGCTTTCTGAATATCAAGATACGTTAAACCGTGCTGTCTTCCGAAAGCTTCTCTCCCGTCTTCGAAATACACGATGTAATGCCCATGCCAAACAATTCCCAACGGATCTGTTTCGTTGAACCTTACTCGAACGACTTCTGTACAAGTTAAATCTTTAGACTGCATTTTGTTTTCTTTCGTAAATTAATGATATTCCGACCATTGCAAGATAGAATAAAAATAAGAAAATCAATTCTTTTGCAATTCCGCCGATTCCGCTGTTTCTTAAAATAATGTCGTAATAAGCGTTTAAGCCCCAATTCATTGGTGAGAATTTCGCCACCGACTGCATAAATTCAGGCATTAAAAATACTGGAACCCAAATTCCTCCGATGGCTGCCAAAACAACAACCGAAGTCGCTCCAAATGGGGCAGATTGTTCCTGAGTATCGGCAACTGTTCCTAATAAAACTCCGAATCCAATCGCTGCCAAACCTGAAAATAAGGTAACAACAATTAATTGGAACATTTTTCCTGTAACATCAAATTGCGGTAAATCCATGTATGGGAAAAGGTAAATTCCTACTGCAACCATCAATAAAAATTGAATAACACAGATGATAAGGTAAGTAAATGTTTTTCCTAAAATATGGATGAAATAAGGTGTCGGACTGATTCTCGCTCTAACGCTCGTTCCCTGACTTTTTTCTTTAACTAAATTAATAGACAAAGGCACAACAATAAAGAAAATAGCAAACAAAGCCCAAGCCGGAACGTTATGCTGAACGGAATTCGGAATAACTTCCATTGCTCCTTTTTTAGGCGTGATTTCTTTAAAGCTGATCAAATTTTTATTTTCTTCCAAATTTTCTGTCGTTCCAAGCTGATCTTGGAAAGCTTTGTAAATTTTTTTATTTTCGATCTCAAAAACCATTTTGTTCACGGCATTCATCACATTGTTTTTGAAGCCGATATTGGTTGCCGGATCAAAATACAGATGAATATCTTTCGCTTTTGAAACCGTTTTCTTTACGGCGGAAGAATCTGTTTCCAAACCAAATGAACTCACGATGGTCTGAACCTTAGAATCAATATTTGAATTGATATCTTTCGTTAAATTTTCGGGAATCACAATAGCCATTTGGTAATCTCCGCCAAAAACAGCATCTTGTGCAGACTTTTCGGTGAAATTGGTTAAAAGTTCAAAGCTTTTACTGCGCTCGAGTTCCTGTTTTATATTTTTTGAAACCTCAGATTTATCATTATCAATAAAAATGATTGGAATTTTTGAGCCTTCCAGATTTTTAAAAGTGGAATCCTGAATTAAAGTGATCGTGATAATCAACAATAATGGCATCACGAAAATAATGACAATTCCTCCGATATCTCTTTTCAGTAAAAGGACTTCTTTAACGAAACTTCTCCACAATTTATACAACAACATCTCTTAATTCTTTTCCGGTTAATGAAATGAAAACATCTTCTAAATTTTCGGCACTTGCCACTTTGCTCACCAATTCTTCAGGCGTTCCGACTGCATGGATTTTTCCGTGGTCGATGATGGCAATTTTAGTGCAAAATTCCTCCGCTTCCGAAAGGTGATGCGATGTGTAAATGATACAAGTTCCTTTTTTATTTAAATCCAAAAGATGGTCAATAATTGCTTTTTTTGACTGAACATCAACACCAACGGTTGGTTCGTCAAGAAATAAAACTTTAGGATTATGCAGCGTTCCCGCGATCAGATTGCAGCGACGCTTCATCCCTCCTGAAAACTGTTCTACTTTTTTATCTGCAAATTTTGATAATCCCATAATTTCCAGAGATTCATCAATGGCATTTCTTAATTTTTTATGGCTTAAACCGTACAGACTTCCGAAATACATTAAGTTTTCTTTGGCTGTCAAAGTTGGGTATAAAGCATATTCCTGAGGAACAATTCCTATGATTTGTCTTAATTTAAAACCATCTTTTTGAGGCGATAATCCATTGATTTTAAAACTTCCCGAAGTTGGTTTTACCAAACCAGAAAGCATGGAAATCAACGTTGTTTTTCCTGCTCCGTTTGGGCCGAGAATTCCGTAGATTTCGTCTTTTTCAATAGTCAACGAGATATCATTTACAGAAAATTCTTCTGCATTTTTATATTTTTTATATAAATTTTTAATCTCAATTAGGTTCTCCATTTAGATCGCTTTTCTCAGTTTTTTATAGAAGGCTTCTTCCCGATCTGCAATATGAAGCATTGTTTTCGAAAGCTGATTGTAAATATCACTTTTCGAATTTCTATTTTTATAAACTCTCGCAATATCCACCGCGAAATCTCTCCAAAGATCACCAATCGCTGTAATTTCCTTAGATAATTCCTTTAATTGATCGTTTTTAAGAATCACCGCAGCTTCCTGTAAAAATGCTCCGTAAATAAATCTGAAACCGCCGCCGCCCGTTCCAATTTCTTCCTGCATTCTGATCAACTGTCCCAAATAATGATTGGTAACTTTCGTCCCTTTTTTATCCGCCCATTTCGGAATGCTTTTCGCAACCCATCTCATCGCTTTTACACCGATAATCGGAACGGGAGCCAACATATTTTTACAGGTATCTTTAATTCCTTTTTTGATGGCTTCTTCCAGATTTACCTGTTCGGGGATGTAAGTAGGATAGTACATATGACCTTTCGGCGGAAGAGCGCCTTTTGCATATCTTACTTTTTCCAGTTCGGCTTCGGAAAGGGTAGTAACATAATCCATCACCGGATCGCTGATTAAAAATCTGCCGTTTTCTTTTCCATAAACCACTAAATTGTGGGCATTGAAATGGAATTTATATTCTTCAGGAAAATAGGTAAGGTTGAAAACCCCCACCTGTAATCCTGTAGGTATATTTTGATTCAAATTTCTTTCCAATGCTTTTTGTGCATCGGCAGGATTTGAAAATTTTTCTCTTTTAATTTTAATTCCCAGTCTTTTTGCCGCCTTGCTGAAAATAGCACCCGGCATCGGACGATAACTAAATCCCGGAGCGAAATTTACTTTCAAAAAAGGTAAATACACAAAGAACAATCCGGAACCTATTCCGAAAATCATGGGTTCGCTGAGCTTTAACCCCTTGTTTAATAATAAATTAGACGCAACACCGTTTTCGCAATGCGCGGTTTGATGGTGTTCAAAATTAAGTTTCATTCGTAGCTTGATTTTACCAAACCTTCAAGGTTTTCAAAACCTTGAAGGTTTCTATTTACCGTTAAAGTTTTTTAATTCATCCACTGAAATACCGAAAGTATCGGCATATTTTTTCAGTACGGACTCGCTTAGTGTTTTAAAAATTTTCGGTTTTGTATGCCTTTTCACTCGCCACTGCCATATTCCGACGTAGGCTGCAAGAACCTGTAGATCCATTTTATTCAGTTCCATGAAATAAATAATCGGACTTACCTTATTATTGGCAACATCTTGTTTTGCTTCTTCAATTCTTTCGTTAATTAATGCTAAAGATTCATCCAAAGCTGCTTTTTTAGCATCCCAACCGATACTGTTTGCTGTTGTATAGTTATTGTTTTCATCCGTAACATATAAAACTTCAGTCATGTTGGCTGATTTCAGATTGCTCTCGTCTTGAGGAAGATCCTGCTTTTTCATCGGTTATTGTTTTACTTCTTGAATAAACAAATTAATTTCTCCTTTTATCAGTAATTTATCATCAACAAAAGTCTCACAAGAAATCTGACAGATATTTTCAAACTGAGAAATCAATGATGCTTTTGAAATGATTATATCACCAACTTTCGGCAATGCAAAAACTTCAATTTTCTTGATATTGGTAATGAAACCAATAACTTTCGTATCTGTTGCTGGATTTTCGAAGAAACTTTGTCCGAGAATTGATGAACAGGTTTGTGCTAAATTTTCAATTAAACCTGCTTCAACAAATTCGTTGTTGTGAACAAAAATATTGTCTTCTTTTATTTCAAAGGAAGTAATCACTTTCTCTTTAGTCAATTCCAGAATGTAATCTGCCATTAACATCGGTTCGCGATGTGGCAAAAAGTTGTGGATATTGATGATATTTTCTTCCTTGATTTCCATTCAATTATATATTATTTTGAATTAAATTTTAACGCAAAGTTCGCAAAGTTCGCAAAGTTTTTTTGACGGCTAAGCGTTTTTAAGTTCCCAAAGGCGTTTCACTTAGCCAAGATCGCAAAGCTTTTAATTCAAATATTTAAATATTACATTACAACCGTTTTCATCTGCGATTTTGCAATCACCTCATCGTTGATTTTCGTTACGATATCGACTAAAGTTACCCCCATCATTTCATTAATGATAGACACTTCTGAAGTTAGTTTTTCTCCCAATTTCGGCAACTTTATGGCTTCAAAAGTTTTAATAGCACCAATATAACCTGTCGGAGCTTCTTTTCCTAACAAATAATATTTGTAACCGGTGTGTAAAGCCACGCTCTGAGCCTGATGCTCTACCAAGCCGGAAGCCTGAAAAATTCCGTCCTGAACAAAAATATTTCCCTCTTTTACTTCAAATCCTGAAACCAGATAAGACTCAGAATATTCTGCAATGCTGTTTACCATAACAAAAGGAAATCGTTGCGGAATTAGACTTTCCACAAAATTCTGATCAGTTGTGGGTAATTTGTTTTCCATTAGCAAACCGTTAATAAAGCACAAGAATAAGCAAATCTTCCGCTTTCCGGAACACAAAGAAGTACTTTTTCTCCTTTTTTCAGCTTTCCTGAATTCATTAATTGCTCTAAAGCGATGAAAATAGAACCTGCCCCGATATTTCCAACTTCAGAAAGATTATAGAACCATTTTTCCCAAGGAAAATCCAATCCTACCTTTGCAAATTCGTCTTTTAAGCCTTCTTTAAAGTATCCTGACGAAATGTGAGCCAAAACGTGGTCAACAGATTCAGGATCAAGCTGATGTTTATCGAATGATGTTCTTAAACTTTCAGCGCCTTTTACAAGAATATATTTATCTAGAATTTTTGTGTCCTGCTTCAATGCAAAAATTGATTGTTTTAACCATTCGTCTGATGGATAATCTGCCCATGATTTTAAGCTTCCGTCTTCCTGTTTTTCTGTTCCGGCATACATACATGCTTCGATCTCGTGAGCATAAGAATAAAAATCAATGAATTCAATTTTTAAAGAAACTTCGTTTTCTCTCGGCTGTCCTTCCAATAAGAAAGCACCTGCTCCGTCAGAAAGCATCCATCTCAAAAACTCTCTTTTGAAAGCAATGATCGGTCTTTCTTCTAAAAGAATTAAATTTTCGGCTTCATGATTAAATTTATCCGCAGTCATCCATGCAGACATTCTTTCGGAACCTACACAGACTGCATTTTTGTGAACCCCGGCTTTTACAGAAAGGAATCCGTAGTTAAGTGCATTCATCCCGGAATTACAAAGACCTGATGCCGTGTTGATGGCTAACGATTTGTTCACGCTCAGTTCGCCATGTACCATGGATGCATGTGAAGGCTGAATCTGATCGGGTGAAGAAGTTCCTACAGAAAGCAATTCCATATCTTCTTTTTTGAATTGATCATCAAAAAGTCCTTCTACAGCTTTTGCGGCAATCTGCGCATTGGTATGAGTAGGATTACCTTCTTTATCTAAAGCGTAATATCTTGTTTTGATTTTATTGTTTCTTAAAATAAGGGCTTTTGCTTTGGAAGGTGCGTCGTTTATATAACCAAGATACGTTTCCATTTCGTCATTAGAAACCGGCTCATTGGGTAAGTATGTAAATGCTTTTGTTATAAATACGTCGTTCATTCTATTTTAAATTAATTCCTTGTAAATATTCTCTTTGTTTCTTTCTTTTAAACCAAAAGATAGGTGTTGTTAATAAGTGTAAGACCAATACTATAGGTGAAATAACCCATATCGCAGTCATCAAATATACCTTAAAGAATTTGATAAGCAACGGTCGTTTTTCTTTTTTGTTGATAATAAGATTAGACCAAACGGTGAAAATTTTGTTTCCTACTTTTTCTACTCTTACCAAAAATGCCCGGATTTCTACAGCGCCGTTTTTTACCAGGTCGGTCTGTAGGGTATCCATATCATTGTTGCGGAAATGTGTTTCAATAATTCTGCCATATTTTACAGAACCGTTAATTTCTTCATCAGAAACTCCGGCGGCAGGTAAAATTCCCGATTTTTCTTTTTGGCCTCCAATCATCCAGCGAATGACAGTTAAAACACTGGTATAATTATCATGTCGGTCTACCAATGCGATATTTCCGACTAATTTAGCTTTGTAATCTCTTAAATATACCTTCAGTTTTTCCTGAGAAAGCATCCACATATTCCGTGTTCCGGAAATCGTAACAACGGGAGTATCTTTCAAAATTTTCTCAGCATATCCGCTTTTTAAAAATGAAATAATCGGAATTGAAGGCGTTAAATACCAAACTTGATATCCGAAAATAATAAGATCATATTTTTTGTTCAGGATATCTTCCGATGGCGAAACGATCTCACTGGGGATTTGCAAATAAGATTCCGGAAAGGTATTGAAAAATACATCATTTGGCCAGGGAAACGGAAAGTCTTCCTTCATTCTGATGTTATAATAAGTTACGTTATATTCATCCTTTTTGGCTTCAAAAGGCTGAGCTACATTCCGTACAATGTCTTCCAGCTGTCCGGTTTGTGTGTAATATATAACGAGTATATTTTTCTGCATTAGTTTTTATTAAGGGTTTACAAAAATATGCTTTTCATATTTATTATTTATGACTAAATACTTTTAATGATTCAGAACTAAACTTTAGTGTAAAATTATCAGTCTTGAATGAATCTGAGTTAACATTTACAAAAATGATAGTTTCAGGAAGTTCTGTAACGGTATTAAGATCAAAATTTTCGTCTGAAACCAGAAGCACATCGATCTTTTTAGTGATTTCTGTGGTGTTTTTTATATAACTAATTTTTCTTCTTTTTACCAAATACGTTTGTTCTGCTGTTTCTCTTCTTTCATCGTTAGTTATTAAGGTAAACATTCTTCGGCTTGCCTGCTGAAGGGTTAACAAAACATCTTTCTGCCCATAATCATTCGCAAAATGCAAAATATTGGCATCATTTGGAATGTGCTTATTGAGTTCAAAATAAACCGATTTGTTTTGATTGAAATCATTTTTCACTTCCTGTACCACTTCATTATCCTTATATAAATAACTTAAGAGTAATTTTTTCTTAAAATAATTTTCATCTTCAAACTCTTCTCTCATTTTGGCGAATTCTTCACGGAAATAAGCGTTGATTTTTTTCGTCCTTTCAGAATAATTTTTACCAAAACTTACGTCGTCTTTATGAATCCTGTCGCCAACTTTTACAGTAATCTTTCCGTCGTAAATTACAAAATCACCCTTGGGTTGCACTTCAGAATTTCCGTGAATGTAGATCGGAACAATATCCAGTCCAAATTCTTCCGCAATATAAAAAGCTCCTTTGTGGAATCTTTTCACATCATTTATGTAAGAACGTTCAGCTTCCGGAAAAACAACCAGTGAATATCCCTGTTTCACTTTTTCCTTCAATTGATCCATCCCGTTTTCGATTCCCTGTGAAACGGGATAAAAACCTAAAGCTCTCACCAATTTTCCGAAAACAGGAGAATTGTACACCCAATCATTCACCAAATAAATAATTTTATGAGTCGTCATCGCCAAAGCCAATGTATCTAGAAATGAAGTATGGTTGGCTATAATAACTGCAGGCTTACTCAGATCTTCATTTGGATTTTTAATGAGCTTCTTCTTTACAAATGGATTCGTATATAAGACAGAAGTTAAAAATTTAGCCAAAATTAATTTTATAATGTCTAAAGTTTTTCCTTTGGAATTTTTAACAAAAATGCTTCCAATGGCAGAAAATATCAACCCTCCCAATCCGTAATATAAGAATGATAAAACAGAATTTAATAACATTCTGAAAGTGATTGGCGAGAGGCCTCTTTTTGCTCTGTTTGTAATTAATAATCTAAACCAAAAAGGATATAATGTTGATGTGATAATGATTACCGAAAACATTCCGATCAAAGCGACTAATGCTAATGAATGTAAAGCCGGATGTTTCGCGAAAATCAAAGAACCTATCGATAAAATCGTTGTGAAAACCGCCAAAATAATAGAAGTTCTGTATGTTGGAAGTTCGTTTTTACCATTTGTATGCTCTTTCTGCATTGCTTGTGTCAGGAAAATACTGAAATCGTCTCCAACTCCGAAAACTAAAGTACAAACAACAGTGCTGAAAATATTCAATTCTAATCCTAAGAAATAGAGAATTCCTGCTGTAACAACTCCCGTTAAAACAATTGGGAACATCGTTAAGACAGTCAATTCAAAATTTCTGAAGAAAACAATAATCGTTAAAACAATTGCTAAAAGAGAATAATTGATTAATGTATTAAAATCATTTTTCAATAAACCTAAAAAGTTTTCATTCATTTGTTGGCGGTCGATTGCCAAAGCTTCATGATTCTTTTCAACATCTTTTATGAAGGCATCTCTTTTCTTTTCATCAACTTTTACAACATTCGAAACCGTATAAAAACCATTTTCCTGACTTAAAAATTCTGAAATCTGTAGGGCTTTTACTTTTTCGTAATCTTTTAAACTTAATGTAGAATAATCTTTATTTAAATTTTCATTAAACTGATCAAATGCAGAACTGTTGAACCCAAATTGATTTCCGTTTTTAATTAATTCAGAAATCGTTTGATTTTTCTTATTCACATCCCAGAATTTTTTCCACTCTTCAATTCTTTTTTGTTGATCTTTTTCGGATAAAACAACATTTCCGAGCGAATTGTAACTTAAAATTTTTCCGTCTTTCTTTTCTTTTTCTAAAAATTGGCTCAATTGAGAGTTTCTCGCCAAAGCTTGTTCTTCAGAATCTCCATAAGAAATCGTGTAAATGGATTTTGAAGTGATGTCTGAAAGTTTTTCCAGTTTTGCTTCACTTATCTTTAAATCTTTCGGAATATAATTTAAATCACCAATGTCTTCATTAAAACCAACATGTCTGAAACCAAATAGACAAGCGATAATAATGACTGAACAGATGATAATTAAAGGTTTATTCTTTTCGTAAGGATAAGACCCAATTTTATCAATAAAATTGGTGTTGACTGCCTTTTCTTTCGCCTTAGGTTTGTATAATTGCGGAACAATAATCAAAGCGGTAATTGATGATAAAATCACTGTAATAGCTGCAAAAAGCCCCAAATCTTTCAATGCTTCAGAACGAACAAAAACCAAGCATAGAAATGAAACTGCCGTTGTTGCGCTACTTAAGACAATTGGTTTGGTAATTTCTTTGTAAAGCTCTTCAATATTGTTGTTGTGTTTGTAGTGCGTGAGAATATGCAAGGCGTAATCAATCGTAATTCCGATCAAAATGGCTCCGACGCTTAATGAAATGGCGGAAATTTTATCTTTAATGAAGTATAAAATCAACAAAGCGAGTAAAACGGAGAATACTGTTGGAAGAAAAACAATAATCGGCGTGAAGATATTTCTGAAGTAATAAATCAACAATAATAAAAGTACTGTCATCGAAATAATAACAGTGTTCTGAATATCTTTTTTGATTTGTTGAGCATTCGCAACCGCAATTACAGGTGAACCAAAATAGCTGATTTCCGTTTTTCCTTTGAATTGTTTGTTGAGATTGTCTTTTATTTCGTTTAATTGATTGACAAATGATTCGTTGGCTTTTGTATCGTTGCTTTTATTTTTCGGATCGATGAAAAGCAGAAGATTTTTTCCGTCTTTGGTAACGATGTAGTTGTCTTCCAGCTTGAAATCTTTGCTGATGTTTAAAGCATTCAGTTTTTTAATACCGAGAAAAGTAATTCCTAATGGATCTTTTTTGATGAATTCTTTTGTGACTAAACTCGTCGGCGAAACTAACGAAACATAATTATTTTCAACCTGTTTGGCGATGCTGTCTTTCTGGAGTTTTCTTTCAATTTCTTTGTAATCGGTTTCATTTAAGAACAAAGGGAGATTTTGATTCACGAAATCGAAGGTTTCCGAAATTTCATTATCATTCACCTTTCCCTGAACCGAACCGATGTACTTTTGTAAAGGCTCAATTTTGATTAAAAAAGTATCAGCAGTTTCCGAAAGCTGAAAACTTTCTTCTTTGGATTTGTTTTCAATAATAACGATGATTTTGTCGGAAAAGTTGAGCTGCTTCAGAACTTTTGCCGTAAGATCCGACTTTTCATTTTTAGGAATAATCTGATTAATATCTTCCTCAAAATTAATTTTTGAAGCAAAAAATCCGCACAAAACGGCGATTCCAACTGCAAAAAATACAGATAGAAGCTTGTTTTTGGCGATCAGATAGTATAAAAATATAAAAAAACGATGCATTGCATTATGAAAATCAAGTTTGCAAATTTAATTTTTTCAGGAGTAGTTCAAAATGTTTTAACAATAAGTTTGTCTGAAAATCAATAAAATATTTTAGGCGAAATAAAAAATAATCTACTTTTGCAGAAGTTCCTTTTGATGAAAAAATATTTATTAAAGATTCATAATAAAAAATAATGAGTTTATTACACCCGTATTTCCTGATCATAATCTTTTTCTTATTGATATTTAGCTTCCAAGAAGTTTTTAGAGGTAAGGTAGATAGAAAGTATCTGTATCTTCTAGGTGTTTTTATGGTACTTGTTGCGGGATTGAGAAATAATGTAGGCCCAGACTACGGGAGTTATCGTGGGATTTACATTTACTCAGATACGATAGATTACAGCAGTATTATTGTCAAAGGGTTGCACCTCACCCCTTCCCAATCTGTGGATGTGGAGTGGTTGTATGTGCTTATCAATAAGATTCTCTTAAATGTTTTTGATTCCCCTTATTATATGCTGACGCTGGTAATCGCTGCCTTAGCGGTTTTCTTTAAGCTTCAGTATGTGGAAGATAATACGTTTTATCCTTTTACTTTTCTTTTGTTTATGTTTATTCCTGGTTTTTTTATTGGGGAAAGTGGGCAGATTAGACAGAATTTAGGGGTTGCCATTGGGTATTTTGCTATTAGATTTATTAAAGAGAGGAAGTTATTTTATTTTTTGCTCTGTATTTATCTTGCGGGAGGTATTCATAATATTTGTTATGCGTTTCTTCCGATGTATTGGGTGGCACGTATTCCGGTGAATAAAGGTATTATGCTTGGATCAATTATTGCGTCTATCATCATGTCGCCATTCGAAGTATATCGAGTTTTTGGTAGTTTCTTAGATAGTATTGCATCAGATAGTACGGTTGTCGGTGGTTTTAATGCTTATATGGAAGAAAGTGTAGAAAGGCTTAATGGAGGAATTGGGATTCCCGAATTAATGACTGCTATCCTTACCTTTTTCCTTTTTGTGTATGACACGAAGCTCAAAGAAAAATATCCATATTATGAATATCATAGAAATTATGCGCTTGTCGGGATTTGTTTCTTCTTTATTTTTAGAAATAATCCGGTTTTCTCGTCGAGATTGGTAGGTGCTTTTACGGGCTTAGGACTTGTGATTATTCCTAACTCGATGTATGTGATTTCAAAACAGAGTAAAATCATGGTATATGCCTTTATTATATTTATGGTAATCTTTAACTTCTTAGTTTTTGCAAGTTTCAGAAATATTATCGCGGGTAGATTTACCATTGATCTTTATCAGAATTTCTTACTTCCTTAAATTGATTTATTTCTTTAAAAGATATTCAAGACAGCATTTCACGTGCTGTTTTTTTATTTGAAATTGAATATTGTAAATGTTTTATTAGTTTTTGATTATTAATATTTATTTATATTGATTTTAATAATAAAAAATTCAACCCATATTGCTGTATTTTTGCATTGCTCAAGTTGGAAAGTGTGGTATCTGCATATATAATTTAATAATTATAATTTTTTGTGTCCATAAATCGTTTATTATCAAATGATTTATAAAATTAATAATGGATTTTTATTAAAGGCTTAAATGTTGTATTTAGACAAAGAGCACAAAATCAAGGAATATGAAAAAGTCAGTAAAACATTTAGCGGCAACCTGTTGCCTGGTCTCGGTTTTCATGTATTCCCAAAATAAGGAATGGAATGATAGCCCTTCGAAATTTAGTAATTCAAGTATTTCTGGCTTGAAAAACACGGAGTCTTTAACTAAAAATGAAAATTCTCAGCATGGTATTGTAAACTCTACTCAATTTAATCAAAATCAACAAGAAAGACTAAAAGCGGAGCCTTTAGATTGGACGAAAGCTCCCAACAGTTACATTTTTGATCCTTCACAGAATAATGGCGGAATCATAATTCCCGTAGCCAAAGCCTATGCCATGTGGCAGAATAATAAATGGCTGGGGGTAAAAATTCCGGATGGGAAGATGGTTGCTGAGGTATTGTGGGAAGATGTTCATGGGCTGATAAAAACCGGAGCAAGTTATTCTTTGGAGCTCACAGATTCTGCAGAAAATGCTAAAATTAGGGTTCCCGTGAATAAATCTAAAAAGGGGAATGCGGTTGTTGCATTAAGAATCAATGGTGAAATTTATTGGAGCTGGCATATTTGGGTAACGGATGATCCTACAAATGGTTCTACATACAAAAGTTATCCTGGAGTTACACGACAAAGAAGCAACGGAGTTATAGAAGTTATTCCGGATTCTGATTGGAAATGGATGGATAGAAACCTAGGCGCAATAAGCAATTCTATGACTTCTTCGGAATGGAACAGAGGGGGCGGATTGCTTTATCAATGGGGAAGAAAAGACCCTATCCCTTCTTTGGTAACCAAATCTGATGATTTTTACGAAGTAAGCGGAACGATAGGTAGAATTCGCCACCGACAGGCGAAGAATATGACCAACGCCGCTACGATAGATAATCTTACAAAATACGTTACAGTTTCTAATGCTTTGGTTGAAAATAATATGAAGTTGGCGGTAAAAAATCCGTTGAGTTTAATTTATGTAAACAAAGATGACAATACAGGGCAAGCATATTATAATAACAACTTAAACTTGCCTGTCAATTGGTTTGGTAAAGCTTCTGGTATTGCAGATGCACAATTGGGAGAGCTTAATTTATGGTCAGATAATTCTCAGGGAAAAATTATTACCACCAATTATAATGCAGATGCGAATGCAAATCCTTATCGGGATAAGTCTCCTTTTGATCCTTGTCCGAACGGTTGGCGTATTCCGTCTGTCTTAGTAGCTAATCAGGGTTCTACGTCTTATATTGATGATATTAGAATAGATTATTCCCCTTTTGGCGTAAGGACAAACTTGGGTAAGAATACTTTTGAAGCTAATAAGTATCATTTAATTAAACCTACCGATGCGGGAGTTCCGGGATATATGACGGGCTTTAGAGTATATGCCAATTTCGGTTTTGATATGTCGAATGTGGGCGGAAATAATATGGGCGTTTTCCCGGGATCGGGTCAGTTGATTAGAAATGCTCACGAAGGGCAGTATAGTGATGAGCATCATACAGCACTTTGGACGGCTACCATGCCAAGACATTTTGATGCTTCTCCGGCAGTTGGAGCCAGAATGTTGTGGATGATTCCGGATAAAGATCAGCCGGATATTCAGGATCCAAATATTCCGAATGCGAAAGGAAGATTTTTTTATATGCCTTTAATGACAGGGGGAACCTCCGATGCCAATGCGTGTAGATGTATTAAAGACCCGCTATATATTGTAAATAATTACAATTTCCCGACAGAATATTTAACAGCACCGGTAGAATATAGAGAAGGAATTAATAATCCAAACTCGTATCAGATGGTAAAAAATACGGTGGCAACAACGATTGAAATTCCCGTAAGTAAAGCATTTTCGGTTCAAAGTCAATTATTAAATAACCAAACGATTTTAGATCCTTCAAGTTTTAATAATTTAAAAGCTAATGTTCTTTGGACTACGAATACGGCATTGGTTGGCGGTTTATCTATTGTGAATCCTGCGCCAAGTTCAGTAACGGCACTTGCCAACTCAAAAATTTCAGTGGTTATTAATCCGAATCAAAGCGGAAACGCTGTTGTTACGCTTCACAACGGAAGCATCACAAATCCTGTCTAT
This sequence comes from Chryseobacterium sp. GM_Chr_2, assembly GCF_026540445.1. Taxonomy (NCBI): domain Bacteria; kingdom Pseudomonadati; phylum Bacteroidota; class Flavobacteriia; order Flavobacteriales; family Weeksellaceae; genus Chryseobacterium; species Chryseobacterium sp. GM_Chr_2. Next base: position 23,684 of record NZ_JALNUD010000006.1, on the reverse strand, counting down.
TGGTCTTGGCACATTTGGGTAACCGATACTCCGATTGCCTCAAAACCTTATGTAACGGAGCTGCCTTTGAATATTACGAACTATGTAAATTACGTTACTCAGGGATATTCTGTGCTTCAAACTGAATTTATGGATAGAAACCTTGGAGCAACTGATGCTTTCCCTTTAGTGGCAAATCCTCTTACGCCAACAAGTGCAGAATTATTGCAAATCAGAGCATCTGCAGGATTGCATTATCAATGGGGAAGAAAAGATCCGATTCCTATTTTACAAAACGCAGATAACAGAAGTTCGAATTCAATATTTTTAGGTAATATGGGAGCGAGCGGAAGCCTTACTTACACTACATTGAATTATGCAACTTATAATAATTTAGCGGGAAGCTATATCATTCCATATAACACATATTCCAACGCAGCCAACGCGAATGTGTTAACAACCGATAAGCCTTCAGAAAAAGTAGCTAAAGTATTGTCTTATTCTGTGAAAAATCCTTTAGTGTATATGATTCCGAGTACTTATGCTGCGTACAATTCAGCGCAGCCGCTTTATACCAACGGAACCGACTGGTTGGCAACGGAGCCTAATTTAGCTTCCGACAGATGGGGTAGAGGAGGACCAAAATCGCCATTCGATCCGTGTCCGGAAGGTTGGAGAATTCCTGATGTTACAAGTGTTTCTATAGTTTCAAATCAAGACTTTGGTCATTCACCTTGGTACAAAAAAGGCAAAAATGCAGCAAGTTGGTGGAGCGTGCTTACAGATTATCTCGGAGTGCGCGTGCGAAACAGCACCTCTACAACCATTGGGTATATGTATAACGATCCTGCTTACAGCGTCGGAAGTTATCCTAATTCAGGTTCCAGAGGAATTCGAAGTGTTATCGGAAATCAAACAGCACAGGGTACTTATAATGTGATCAACTTCCAGTATCCGGGAATCTGGACGGATGCTTTAAATTCAAATTACCTTGGAAGGCCGGTTAATATTATGTTTGATGCAGCTTCTACGGCCAACAGAATGATTGCTTACAATGATAACAATGATCCATACTTTGGAATGAACTGTCGTTGTGTGAAAATGAAATTCGAGGCAAACGGAAGCGAAAGCGGCCCAATTCCTAAGTTGCAAATTACTTCATTGCCTCTAACGAAACCATCAGCTGTTTTAAAAGCGGTTGAGGTCGTAGATCAGGTTAAAGAAAATAAAATCTCTCTTTTCCCAAATCCTGTGAAAGATATACTTTATATAAAAGCTCCTGAGGAAAGAGGATATTTTTTTCAGGTTTACAATATGTCCGGACAAATCGTAAAATCCGGAGAGTTTGAAAACGGAAAGACCGATCTTTCAACATTGGTTTCCGGTGTGTATCTGGTAAGGGTAAACTCCGATACAATGGTAAAGATCATCAAGCAATAAGTTAATTAATTGATTAATGTGAAAGGGATGGAATATTTAAAATATTTCATCCTTTTTTATGTAAATGAAATTTCCCCGTCTATCATCATTGAAGAAAATTTCTATATCAATGGTTAAATTTCAAATTCAGGTGTTTTATTTTTTAGCCTAAAATGCTTTAATGAAAGGGTTTGATGAGGTTCCGTTCTTTTTAATGGATCTTAATTAAATGATATTCATTTTTAAATTAAACTCAGATTACAAAACCTATATAATAAAAAAGCTTTACTTTTGCAAAAAATTTTTAGAATGTCGAAAAATTTAGTAATCGTTGAGTCACCGGCAAAAGCAAAAACTATTCAGAAATATTTAGGTAAGGATTTCGAAGTGAAATCCAGTTTTGGGCATATCCGAGATTTACCTAAAAAAGGAATGGGGATTGATTTGTCTACATTCAGTCCGGATTATGAAGTTTCTGCAGACAAAAAGAAATTGGTAACTGAGTTGAAAGCCGCTGTGAAAAAAGCCGAAATGGTTTGGTTGGCTTCCGATGAAGACCGCGAGGGAGAGGCTATTGCATGGCACTTGGCGGAAGAACTGAAATTGAAGCCGGAAAACAGAAAAAGAATCGTTTTCCATGAGATTACTAAAAATGCCATTCTAAAATCTATTGAAAATCCTAGAGATATCGATCAAAACTTGGTAAATGCTCAACAGGCAAGAAGAGTTTTAGACAGAATTGTAGGTTTCGAAATGTCTCCGGTACTTTGGAAAAAAGTAAAACCGGGATTATCGGCAGGTAGAGTACAGTCGGTTGCGGTAAGATTAATCGTTGAAAGAGAAAAAGAAATTCGTGAGTTTACTCCAAAGGCAAGTTTCAAATTAGATGGTGTTTTCTTAAACAAAACCGAGCAGGAAATTGCTGCTAAACTTAAAAAAGACTTCGAAAAAGAAGAAGACGCAGAAAAATTCTTAGAATTAGCAAGAACAACTGAGTTTAAAGTTTTAAATGTTGAAACAAGACCGGGAACACGTTCTGCTTCTGCACCGTTTACCACTTCTACATTACAACAGGAAGCTTCTTCAAGATTAGGATATAATGTAACCAACACGATGCGTCTTGCACAAAGATTGTACGAAGAAGGGTACATTACTTATATGAGAACCGACTCGGTAAACCTTTCTCAAGAGGCTATCGAAGGGGCAAAAAAACAAATCACCTCAGAATACGGCGCGGAATATTCTGCACCAAGAAATTATACTACGAAATCTGCATCGGCGCAGGAAGCTCACGAAGCAATTCGTCCGACTGATTTTGCTGTGAAAAGCATAGGTGATGCACAATTAAACAGATTGTATCAGTTAATTTACAGAAGAACACTGGCTTCTCAGATGGCAAATGCTAAAATTGAGAAAACAGTAATCGAAATCGGAAACGCAAAACTTCCTCAGAACTTTGAAGCGCAAGGGGAAGTAATCATTTTTGATGGTTTCTTAAAAGCGTACGGAATTGTGAAAGCGGAAGATGATGACGATGAAAACAACGATAAATTACTTCCGAAAGTAACGGTTGGTGAAGTTTTAGACTATAAAAAAATTACGGCTACAGAAAAATTCACAAGACCAAGCGCTAGATATACGGAAGCTGGTTTGGTAAGAAAGTTGGAAGAATTGGGAATCGGTCGTCCATCGACTTATGCACCAACCATTCAGACAATCCAAAACCGTGAATATGTTGATAAAAGAGAGATCGATCCGCAGACAAGAGAAGTGGTGAAGATGTCTTTAGCAAAAGATAAAATTAAAAAAGAAGTTCTTGACGAAAAATTCGGAGGGGATAAAAATAAATTCGTTCCTACGGACACGGGTGAGGTTGTAAGTGATTTCTTAACAGATAACTTTAAAGAAATCTTAGATTACGGTTTCACGGCAAGAGTTGAAGAAAGCTTTGACGAAATTGCCAACGGTGACCAAAAATGGAAAGAAATGATGACGGATTTCTACTCAAAATTCCATCCGAGAATTGAAGATGTAGAAGAAAATGCAGACAGAGCAACGGGAGACAGACTTTTAGGTGTTGATCCTAAAACTGGTAAAAACGTTCACGCAAGAATCGGAAGATTTGGAGCGATGATTCAGATTGGTGAGACGGATGATGAGGAAAAGCCAATTTTCGCATCATTAATGGCCGGACAAAACATTGCAACGATTACTTTTGATGAGGCGATGGAATTGTTCAGACTGCCTTTCGACCTGAGTGAAGTAGACGGTCAGCCGGTTTCTGTAGGTGTCGGAAGATTCGGACCTTATGTGAAATGGGGCGAAACGTACATCAGTATTCCGAAAGGTGAAGATCCGCTTTCTGTAGATCAAAAACGTGCCGAAGAGATCATCAATGAAAAGAAATTGGCAGACGCGCCCATTGCTTCTTACAAAGGTGTGCCAATTACAAAGGGAACGGGAAGATTTGGTCCTTTCATTAAGTATCAAAGTATTTTCATTAATGTTCCGAAAAAATATAACTTCGAAAATCTTTCTCAAAGCGACATCAACGAATTGGTAGAAGCTAAGTTGGAAAAAGAGGCCAACCGTTATATTCAACAATGGGAAGCTGAAAAAATCTCAATTGAAAATGCAAGATGGGGTCCTATCGTAAAACATGGAAAGAATATTTATAAAATTCCAAAGAAGAAAGACGATACCAAATACGAAAGCGAAGAGCTGAAAGAAATTTCTCTTGATGAGGTTAAAAAATGGATCACCGACCAAGATCCGAAAGCGTTTGCAGAGAAAAAGAAACCTGCGGCGAAGAAAGCGGCTACGACTAAAAAGGCTACGACAACAGCGAAAAAGCCTGCGGCTAAGAAACCGGCAGCGAAGAAATAAAACTTTATAAGAAAAGCGCAGATTATTAACCTGCGCTTTTGTTTTTATTATAGGTAGCTAAAGATTGTGAGTATGCGAAATCGAAGACGACTTTTATCCACACTATTTGTCATCCTGTAAGGATCTAAGCTCGAATCTTTTCATTAAATAATTAAGTATATAATAATTCTCATCCACCCAAAAACACTCACCACCCAATCTTTTATACTCAAAAACGAGTCTTTTAGGCTGAATAACCAGTCTTTTTGCCTCGTTGTTCACTCTTTGAGATTCGTGGATGAGTCTTTAGGTTCGTTGTTGAATCTTTTACTATGAAAAACGACTCTTTTATACTGGTTGATGAGTCTAAAAGAGTCGTTTTTTAAAATATAAGTCAAAAATTATTCTTTTTTAGGAATCGTTCTGTTTCCTTTTCTTACAAACCGCTGACTAAGATCTTCGTAAATAGGTTTTGCAGTGGCAATTCCTTTGTCGGAAGCTTCTTTTGTGGTTCCGTAATAGAAAAGGGCAGCTGTAAGGGCTTCGCTTCCGGCAAGCATCACGGTATCTTCAATATCGGCAGCCAGCTGGGTTGCCAGATTTCCGAGTGGTGTAAGTGCGCTCACTATAGCTTCGTCTTTTAGAAATTCTGTTTGGTTCATGTAGTTAGGCGTGAATTCAGGATTGGTTTCCATATAGCCTTTTACTTTCTGTACAGTGGCTAATGTTTTGTCGCCCATTTTAAAAAGAGATTTTCTGTCTTCTACGGTTAATCCCTGTAAATAAGGAGCAAGCAGTGCTCTGCAATCCTGTAATTTTTGGTTTACCTCTGCTATTACGTTCAGCGGTATTTCTACACTGATTTGATTTTTTGTGCTCATCGTTTTGTGAATTTTTATTTTAGAAATTAAAAATAATAAATTTTAATATACACTTTACATTTTTTTGAAAAGTTCTTTTTACCATTATCCTCCGTGTTTGTTATTCCCGTAGGGTGTATAGAAGATAGCAAGAAAATATTTTAGCCTAGATCCTTCCAGGATGACAAACTGTGTGAAATTAAAAAGAAAAGTATAATTAGTAAAAACTAAACCTGATGGCGCAGGACACTGCTTGAATACATTTCATCTAAATTAGTCATCAAACAAATAAGATGAGTAATCACAAACCTTTCACCCGCAAAGAATTTCTGCAAACTTCAGCTTTAGGCATTGCTGCTGTATTTTTAGGATCGTCATTTACAAGCTTGATGTCTTCGGATGAAAAGCCTTATTTCAATTTAAAACCAATCGGAAGGTCATTGGCTGTGGAAGGATATTACATTTGGTGCAGTTCTCCGATTTGGGGTGAAGACGGGAAAGTACATCTTTTTTATTCCCGATGGAAAAAAGAAAAAGGAATGGGAGGTTGGCTCAACGGTTCTGAAATTTGTCGTGCGGAAGCCGATTCTCCTTTTGACGAATTTCAACATAAACAAGTTGTTCTTGCGCCGAGAGGTGAAGGTTTTTGGGATGCAACAACTTGTCATAATCCTTTAATTAAAAAAGTAGGTAAAGATTATCTGCTTTTCTTCATGGGGACTTCCAACGGAAAAACAAATACGAAAAGAATTGGTTTGGCAACTTCGAAAAGTTTGGATGGAGAATGGAAAAGACCGGATGGGCCATTGCTTCTTCCTGGAAAAGAAGGTGCTTGGGACGATCATTGTACCACGAATCCCGCTTTTGTAAAAGGAAATGACGGAAAATATTGGCTGTTTTATAAATCATGGAACACGCATGAATATGAAACTCAAAAAGGGCCAATTCGGGGAAATAGAAAATATGGTTTGGCAAAATCCATTTCTCCGTTTGGACCTTACGAAAAAGTTTCAGAAAATCCTGTGATTGATTTTTCATCATTACCCAATAATGCACAGTTGGAAGATGCATTTGTATGGAAACAAAAAGGAAAATATCACATGATTGCCCGCGATATGGGATTTTTTAATCATGAATATGGTTTACACTTAACTTCAAAAAACGGACTTCAGTGGTCGAAACCAGAAATCGCTTATTTGAATATGAAAAGTTATATTAATGAATCAACTCCGCCGAAAAATTTAAACCGATTCGGAAGATTAGAACGACCAATGATTTTGCTTGATAAAGACGGTGAAACACCAAGATTTTTATTCGGAGCCACACAGGGCGGAAAATATGATACTTCTACAACTTTTGTTTTTGAGATTTTGAAATCTTAGATACAGCACAACTTTGTCAAAGTTTTAATCTTTGACAAAGTTAATCAAGGTTAATACAACGAAGCCATTAACAATCGCTCTTTTATGCTTGATAAGTAATTTAATTTTAATATTTTTGATTCCCATAAGAGGAAACGAAAGAATGGAGTTTGGCGATTGTATCAATTCACCGAAAATTTTCAACACAGAAAATAAAAACATTCTTTTTTTTCAATAAATGAAAAAGATGAAAAAAAAGGTATTACTTTTCGCAGTATTTCTCGTACTGGGAATTTTGATTGTTTACAGCATACAATCGGTGACAGGATTTGCAGGAAGATTTATTTATCCGTTGGATGACAGCTACATCCACCTTTCGATGGCAAAAAGTTTTGCAGAATCGGGAGTTTGGGGAATCACAAAACACGAGTTTTCTTCCACCACTTCGTCTCCTTTTTTTACTTTTTTATTATCAGTTTTAATTAAATTATTCGGAGACTGGGAATATATTCCGTTGGTGGCGAATATGGTTGCCGGGACTGCATTATTATTGGTTTTGCATCAATATTTAAAAAGATATTCTTTAGTAACGTATGCTGTTGTATTACTAGGAGTAGTTTTTCTGATGCCTTTGCATTTGATGATTATCTCAGGAATGGAGCACGTTTTCCATACTTTGACGATGGTGTTCATCTTACTTTTTTTCAGAGAATATCTGGAAAAAGGAAATATGAGAAGCTTCGTGGCATTGATTTTATTTTCCATCTTGGCGACAGGTTTCAGATACGAAAGTTTATTTTTTATCATTTTTATATGCGCTTATCTTTTCTTTATTAAAAAAGATTTTGTCAAAAGCATTCTCTTAGGGCTTTTCTCTTTATTGCCTGTGATAATTTATGGTTTGATTTCCCTGCAACAGGGCTCATTCTTTTTACCAAATTCATTGATTTTAAAAGGAAACACTTTCAGCGGACTTGGTGGATTTTTATTAAGAATTGCCGGAAATGTCTATCGCGGATTATCTGTGGTAATTTTAGTTTTAATTTTATTGGTTCAAATTTTTATCACTTCCAAAAAAGAAAATTCTTTCCTTGATAAAATTAAAAAAAATGCTATGGCATTGGTTGTTTTAGGCGGATTTTCCATTCATGTATTATTTGCGAATTTTGGTTGGCTGATTCGTTATGAAGCTTATTTGGTCGTTTTGGTTTTATTGGCGATTGCTGCGTTTTTAGAAACCGTTTTCGAAAATAAAAAACAGATGAAAATTGTTTTCGCAGGGATCATTTTGCTGTTTGCGACCTCATTTTACATTCGTTTTGTGAAAATGTTGAATTATCAGACAGTTGCCTCTAAAAATATTTATGATCAGCAGATTCAGCTGGCAGATTTTCTTCATCAATATTACAGAAATTCAAAAGTGGTGGCAAATGATATTGGTGCCATTGCTTATTTCAACAATATTCATTTGTTAGATACATTTGGTTTGGGAAGTATAGAAGTGGCCAAACTTCGCAAAAACGATCATGCTAAATTTGTTAAAAATCAGCCATTAGAAAATTACATCAAAAAAACGGCAATTAACGATCATTTCGAGTTGGCGATTGTTTATGAAGATTGGGCGCACATGCCGGAAGATTTTACCAAAGTAGGAACGCTTTCTATTCAGAATAACTATATTTGCGGAGGTCCTACTGTTACTTTTTATGCGATAAAAAAACAGGATGCGGACAAGCTTAGAGCTCAATTAACCGAGTTTTCTAAGCAAATACCTAACGATGTTTCTATAAAAATTGTAAAGTAAGAGAATGGATTTTGAAGATTTTATCATTTCACCAAGAAATTTCAAAACTGAAAGCTGGCAGATTGGTAGCAGAATTTCGAAACATATAAAGGAAGACAGTATTGTGCTTCTCTTTGTTTCGGATTACAGAGGGGCAAATGGCGATGCAGAAGTGCAGGATTTTACAGGCATCAGAAAAGAATTTTACAAACTTTCACAGCTGGATTTTGAAATTCCTATTGTGGATTTAGGAGATTTGGTTTCGGGAAAATCTGTTCAGGATTCTCACTATATTTTGCAGGAAGTGTTGTCGGCTTGTCATTACAAAAGAGCAATTCCGGTGGTGATTGGCGGTTCTAATGATTTTGCTTTTTCGCTTTTTTCAGCGTTAAATTTTCATACGAAAAGTATTAATTATACTCAGATCAGCAATATTATTTCGCTTCAGCAAGGCGAAGCAATCAACGAACACACTTTTTTAAGTAAAATGTTTGGGTCGAAAAGTTTTGCCATCAAAAATTATCATCATTTAGGGTATCAAAAGCATTTAAATGAAATTGATTCTGTAAGATTGATTAAAGAAGTCCAGTTTGATATCATCCGTTTGGCAGAAATGATGAATTCTACCGAAAAAACAGAGCCTTTCTTCCGAAAAGCAGATCTGGTAACGGTAAATTGTGACGCCATTGAAAGTTTCAGCGAGCCTTTTTCTATGAATCCACAAGTAAATGGCTTGAACCGAAGAGAAGTTTGCGCTTATATGAAAGAAATTGGCTTAAGCGAAAATTTAAAATCTGTAGGTATTTTTAATTATAATATTTATTCTGAAAATCAATTAAATCATCAGCTTTTAGCACAAATGATCTGGTATTTGATAGAAGGCATCAATATTCAGCAATCTCATCCGAAAGAAAGACATTACGAGATTTTTTATGTTTTGGTGGATGAAAGGCAGTATGCCTTCAAACGCGATACGTTCAGCAATCTTTGGTATTTTGGTGATGATGAAAATATAGAAAATTGCATTCCTTGTTCGAGGAAAGATTTTGATGAAGCCAAAAAAGGTTGGCTCAACGCACGACTGACGAAAATTTAATGTATGACAAACGTTCCCTCAAAAGTTTCCATCATTGTTCCCGTTTATAATGTCGAAAATTATTTGGCAAAATGTCTTGATTCATTACTAAATCAGACACATCAAAATATAGAGATTTTGGTGGTAAATGACGGAAGTAAAGATAATTCTGAGCAAATTATTCAAGAATACGCTCAAAAGTATCCTGAAAAAATCAAACCATTCAATAAAGAAAATGGTGGATTGAGCGATGCCCGAAATTTCGGAATTGACAGAGCTACCGGAGATTATCTTGGTTTTGTAGATAGCGACGATTATGTAACACCAACGATGTTTGAAGAAATGGTGAATCTTGCTGAAAAACATCATTCTAAAATGGTGATCTGCAACATCCAAAAGGTTGATCAAAATGGAAATATAACTCAAAAGCTGATGCAAATACCGAACATGCCGGAGAAAATTGATTTGAATAAAAACTTTTCTGTTTTCTCGGATCTAAGTTATTTTGCGTGTAATAAATTATTCAAAAAAGAACTTTTTAGAGAAAAAAGATTTAAAAAAGGAGCTCATTTTGAAGATATTCAGTTAATTCCACAGCTTTTGCTTGAATGTGATGTAATTGCGCAGACGCAGAATTTTCATTATCAATATCTGGAGCGCACCGATTCTATCACAAAAACTCACACAGAAAGAGGTTTAGATATTTTAAAAGCCATTGAAGATGTGGAAATTGCTTTTAAAGATTCTCAATATTCAAATAAAAAATCGGAGCTGAAAAATTTTCAGATTTTTGAAGGAGTTTATTCCTTTTTAGCCTATCTGGCCTTTGTGAAAGATGAGGAGTTATTTTACAAAATGTCTGATAAATTGGATGATTTTCTAAAGCAAAGAGATATTAAAATTAAAGATATATTAAAGTATAGTCGTTTTGATAAAAATTATCTATTATATTTGCCTCTGAAAAAAAAGATATTTTATCTATTGTTTTTTGCAGGGCAGAAAAAATTGATAAAAAAAATAATTTAACACAAATGTAAGTACTATTGTTTCGGTTTCTTTAGAATCTTAACAACGAAGATTTTATTATCTATGGTATTTTAAACACGTACTTGATAAGAAAAAAAATGAAAAATTTTGAATTGTTCTTGCGCGAGATAGGTATTTCTATTTTCTATGTGAAAATAGGGCTTGGCTTTTTATTATCTTTTCTAATTACCTTTTTCTCGGTTCCCACAATTATAAAGATCTCCCGAAGAAAAAATCTGATGGATGAACCTGGTGTCAGAAGTTCTCACATCAGAAAAATCCCTAATTTAGGCGGAATTGCCATATTTTATTCCATAGGAATCTGTACTTCTATTTTTGCTTACGAACTTTTTGATCTGTATAAATTTCTTTTTGCCTCGTTGGTAATTCTTCTATACATTGGTGTGATGGATGATATTGTGGTGATGAGGGCTTACAAAAAGCTGGTGGCACAAATTGTTGTTTCTGCAATTATCGTCATTGGTTCGGATATCAGAATAAGAAACCTTTTCGGGATTTTCGGTATATATCAAATGGCGTATTGGATCAGCGCTATCTTTAGTATTGTAACGTTTATTATCCTAATTAATGCTTTTAATTTGATTGATGGAATTGATGGGCTGGCCGGTGGCTATTCTGTTATTTGCAGTGCTCTTTTTGGGATAAGCTATTATCGATTAGGGGAATATAACTATCCGTTGGTAGTTCTTTCCGTGATTATTATTGGGGCTGTGCTCGCCTTTTTATATTATAATTTGTCAAATTACAGAACCAATAAGATCTTTATGGGCGATACGGGATCTATGTTATTAGGTTTTTTATTGGCATTTACATCTATTTGTTTTATTGATATTTTTATAGATAAAGCACTTCCAAATATCCCAAGATATCACTTGCAATCTGCTCCGGCGGTAGCGGTTGCTATTTTAATTTTGCCTATTGTAGATACGTTGAATGTGATCTGTATAAGATTGTATAATAAAAAATCGCCTTTTGATGCAGATAAGAATCACATTCACCATAAATTATTAAAACTGAATTTAACGCATAGACGATCTAGCTTTTATATTATTTGTTATTATCTTTTTATAGTCGCTAGTGCGTATTATTTCAGACATTTAAATGTAAATCTATTATTATTTATTATACTTTTATTGGGCTTCGCGGGAGCTTATTTGCCTGATATTATTTATCTTTTCAAAAATAATAAGAAGACAACCAATTAAATTTTTACTTTTGCAAACAACGTTGAAAAATATGATGAAAAACCTAAAGTATTTATTTTTAGCAGCACCTTTTCTATTAACATCTTGTGTTACAACAAAAGATGTGAGGTATATGCAACCTAATGAATCCCTCGTTATTAATGAAGAAGGGCTTGTTCCTTATAATGTTCCTATTTACAGAATTACAAAAAATGATATTTTAAATCTTAATATTGTTACCACTCCCAAAGGAGATGCTGCACAGTTTTATTCTTCTTTGAATACTTCTGGAAGTAGTGTAGCACCGGGTAATAATAATGCTGCCGCAGGAGGTTCTGCAGGAGGCGGAGGAATTGGTGGAGGAATTGGTGGCGGTAATGGAGGCTCTAGAGGTGGAAATATTAATTTTTACTTTAATGGGCTAAAAGTTGATTCTAAAGGGGATATCAATGTTTTTGGAATTGGATATATCAAAGCTGAAGGGAGAACAATAGAAGATGTTACTCAGGAAATTCAGCAGAAAGTTAATGAAAACTTCCAGGAAGGTAAATCTGAGGTAAGATTAAATACAGACGGTATTACTTATTATATTTTAGGAGACGTTGAAACAACAGGTCTTACAGGTGAAAAGGTTGCCCACAAAAATACGCTTACTATCACTGAAGCTTTAGCCATTAACGGTGGTTTGAACAGAACTGTTGATAGAAAAAATATCGTTATCCACAGAAAATTGCCGGAAGGGGTGAAAATTGCGCAAATTGATCTTACCCGTGAAGATGTAATGAACTCTCCTTATTTTTATGTACAAAACGGAGACGAAATTTTATTAAATACCAGAGCTAAAAACTTGAACGGATTCGGAAAAGATCCTTCACAAACTTTAACAACAGTAGTTTCTTTAGTTTCAGCGGTGGCAACTGTTTATCTACTATTTAAAACGCTTTAATCATGATTCCAGGAAAAGACGCTACTGTAGAAAAAACGGAAGCCAAAGAAAAATACGGTTCTTTTGCTTTATTTGATATTGAACATTTTATAAGAAGAATTCTTAAAAACTGGTATTGGTTTGCATTCATGTTGCTGATAGGTTATGCTGTATCTTGGGTATATGGCAAATACTATGCACAGAATGTATATTCATCCAACCTTTCTTTAAGTGTTTCCAGCAATACGGCGAGTTATTTTACGCCAAGCCAGTCCATCAACTTCATTTGGGGACAAAATGGAAATCAGGATGGTATTTTCCTGAAAAAAATGTTGGTATCAAGATCTCACAACGAATTTTTGGTAAAAGAACTTGATCTTTTTGTAAACTATTCTACAAAAGGAGTGATAAAATCTACTTATCTGGACAAAGATGATTCTCCGGTTTTTTTACAAATCGATAAGAAGCATCTTCAGCAGGTAAATTATCCGATCACGCTTATTCCTAAGAGCGAAAATACATACGAAGTAGTTTTGCCGGAAGAAGGTCAGTCAACCAATTTATATAGTTATGAAGCAGAGGGATATCAAAGCATAAATCCTTTTTCAAGACCGGCTAATAAAATCATTAAAATAGGAGAATGGTATAATTCTCCGAATTTAAGGTTCAAACTAGTTCAGAATATGGTGACGCCAAAACTGAAACTAGACAATATTATTGTAACGTTAGGTACTGTAAACCAAACGGTAAACGATATCGTTTCTACAATTAATATTGAATTTGACAAGGAAATCGGAACGATCATGATTATCAGCAAAAAAGGCTTTAATCTTAATGGTACGGTGAATTTCCTGAACAAATCGGTAAATGAACTTCAAAAGAAAAGACTTCTTGACAAAAATACAGTTGATAAGAATACTGAAGATTATCTTCAGGGGAATCTAAATAATGTCAGAAAAAAGCTTGATTCTAGTGCTGCAGAGCTGAATTATTTGAAAACATCCGAAAAATTATATGATATTAAAGATAGAGATGAAAAATCTTTAACTAAAATTAAAGATCTTGAGGCTAAAAAAGCAGATCTTGAAAGCAAATTGGCTTCTTTAAATCAAATTAAAAGAAATCTTGAAACGCAGAATTTTGATAATATGATCAGTACAAATGCTGCCGGTTTCGAAGACGGATTGTTCAGTGCGTCTGTTACCGAGCTTAAAGCTTTGTACCTTAAAAGAAGGGAAATGGCTTCTATTTATAAGCCAAACTCTGAGCCGATGAAGGAAATCGATAGATTGATAAATGATGCTAAATATGCTTCTAACGGCTCTTTGAGAAATTATTACGCGAAATTCTACGAAGAGATTAATAAAATCAATACAGAGGTTTCAGAAGCTAATTCAGATTTAGTTGCATACCCTGAAAAGCAGAGAAAATATCTTGATGCTGAGAGAGGATATAATATGATTGAAGCTACCTACAATAGTTTATTGAGCAGACAAAACGAAACTCAGATGAGAATGGCTACCAATCAGTCTGATATTTCGGTAATTGACCCTGCTAAAAATGTAGGACAAGGCCCAATCGGACCGAATGTAAAGGCTACTAAGATGGGGATCTACGGAGGTTTATTATGTTTACCGCTGCTATTTATCCTAGTCGGAGAATTGCTAGACAATAAAATCAGAAACATTAAAGAATTGCTTAGCGCAACGAGAATTCCTTTGTTGGGAGTTATTGGTAACAATAATAATGAAAATATGCTTACTGTTTTGGAGCAGCCGAAGTCTTCAGTTTCGGAAGCATTCAGGGGAGTTCGAGCCAATGTGAGGTTCCTTTCAAATGAAAATGGTAAGAGTAAAGTGATTTTGGTGACATCTTCCATTGGTGGGGAAGGAAAGACTTATGTTTCTATCAACTTGGCTTCAGTACTTGGTTTGAGCGATAAAAGAACCATTTTGTTAGGGATGGACCTTAGAAAACCTAAGATTTTCGGAGATTTTAAAATTGATAATAAATACGGTATTTCGAATTACCTGACGGGTGAAGTAAGCATCGACCAGATTATCAACAAAACCAATATTCCGAATTTGGATGTGGCGACTTCAGGGCCAATTCCTCCAAATCCATCAGAATTATTGATGAGCCAGAGAAATATTAAGTTCATCGAAGAGCTTAAAGAGATCTATGATTTTATTATTATCGACTCGCCGCCGGTAGGTTTGGTTGCCGATTCTTATGAATTAATGAAATATTCGGATGCCAATATTTACGTTGTTCGTCACGAATACACAGAAAAATACATGTTGAAAATGATTACAGAAAAGTATCATAACAACGAAATCGAGCATCTTGGGCTTGTTTACAACGATTATAATACGAAGCAGGGATATGGCTACGGATATGGTTATGGCTACGGTTATGGCTATGGTTATGGCTATTTTGATGAAGATAAGAATTATAAAGAACCATTCCTGATAAGAATCAGAAATAGAGTACAAACGCTCTTAGGCAGAAAATAAAAAGCACAAGCCCTCATTTAATGGGGGTTTGTTTTATACAGAGTATATGATTTCTATTAAAAAAAGAATATTTTTGCTACTTTGTCGTTTACTTTATAACAAATTATGTTTTTTTGTTTATTTTTAACTAAACATTAAGATTATCATTAATATAAAAATGTTTTATATTTGCAAAAATTAAATTTTAAAATAACCATAAATCCATATTCTTTTATGAATAGAAAATTATTGTTTAGCTTCCTTGCCGCATTAGGAACTGTGGTAAGTGTTAAAGCTCAAAGAAACGAACTAGGGGTTCGTCTAGGTATGAGTAACCTAGTTGGGGATATAGGAAAAACGAATTATCTTTTACAAAAGCCATTGGATTTAGGGAGAGCATCAGATTGGGGGGTGCCGTTTTATGGAGGTATATTATATCGATTTAATTTTAATCCCTATCAAACTGTAAGATTAGATCTTGGGTATAACCAGATTCAGTTTAGCGATAAAGTTGCTAAGGAAGATTATAGAAGACACAGAAACTCTTATGGAAAGAATGATGTGTACGAAGGAAGTTTGGTATTTGAATACAACTTCTTGCCGATAAATAATGAGCAGGTGAGCATGGTAAGCCCATATATTTTTGGAGGTATTGGTGCTTTGGTATATGATGCCCCAAAAGCTACGCTGAATCATGATTTTAGAAGAGATGCAGACGGGGTGGCACAGGCTCCGATTAATGAATTAGATTTTGTGACTACGGCACAATATTCTACAGGAACAAAAACAACCGTACATATTCCTTTTGGAGTAGGTTTAAAATATAAGTTTAACCATAATTGGGGAATTTTTGCGGAAGCAACATTTAGATATACACTTACAGATCAGTTAGATTATAGCACGATACTTTCTAAAGATGTAAAGTCTCACTATAATGCAGATATTATAAACCCTGCTACCAACGGATCTTTATTACAGTCGGGTGCTTATTACGTTGTTTCTAAAGAAAGAGAAGCTGAATTTACAAATGGAAGAAACGTTGGAGACAGTAATTCCAAAGATTGGATAAATACTCTTAGCTTAGGGTTAACTTATTCTTTCGGAAGACCTCCGTGTTATTGTGATTAATTAAATATGTCGTTGATTAAAGATAAAATAAATTCTGAGAATTTACCAAAACATGTAGCCATCATTATGGATGGCAACGGAAGATGGGCAAAGTCTCGTGGCGAAGAAAGAACTTTCGGTCACAAGAATGCCATTAATGCAGTAAGAAATGCCATTAATGCTTGTAATGAAATTGATATTCCGTATCTGACTCTTTATACCTTTTCTTCGGAAAACTGGAGTCGACCTGCTGAAGAAGTAAACACACTAATGAGTTTGCTGGTGGAAACACTATTGTTGGAAGCAGAGGAGATCTTCAGCAAAGGGCTAAGAATGCATGTGATTGGTAACTTAGAAAAATTACCTACGCTGGTAAGAGAACAATTATTACGCGTGGTAGAACTTACAAAAGAAAACACAAAAGGCAATTTGGTGTTAGCAATTAGCTATGGCTCACAAAATGAGATACTGAATGCCGTAAAAAATATAAGTTCTGATGTGAAAGAAGGCAAGGTGGATGTAGAAAATATAGATGAAAAATTATTTGAAAGCTATCTTTATACAAAAGATTTTCCTCCTGTTGATCTACTTATCAGAACAAGTGGTGAAGTTAGAATCAGCAATTTCCTACTTTGGCAAATCGCTTACGCTGAACTGCAGTTTTTAGATGTTCTATGGCCGGATTTCAGTAAGGATATTTTCTTCCAATGTATTGTAAACTATCAAAACAAAGAAAGAAGATACGGCCTTACCGGTGAACAAGTAAAAATCCAATAATTTTAAGAAAAGAAAGACTACGATAAAATGAAGTTTAGACTATTACCCATCGTTATGTTTGCTGCTTCTGCACATTTCTATGGACAGGCAACGCCACAAGACAGCACAAAAGTAAATAATGCTGCTGTACACGCAGATAGCCAAACAGGAACTTATGTTCTTAAGGACATTGTTGTAGATGGGGTGAAAAAATACACACCGGCGCAAATCTTAAGATTTACAGGTTTATCTAAAGGAGAAAGTGTAGATATTCCCGGGCAAAAAATCAGCAATGCTGTAAAAAAACTTTGGGATACTCAGTCTTTTTCGGAAGTAGAGGTGTATGTGCAAAGTATTGAAGGCGAAACGATCGTGCTGAGATTCTATCTTCAGGATTTGAAAGAACTTGGAGAAGTGAAGTTTACCGGAAAAGGTATCGGTAAATCTAAAAACGAAAAACTTGCAAAAGATAATAATTTAAAGCCTGGAACTAAAATTACTCAAAACTTAGTTTCAAGCCTTAAAACAAATATTCCTAAAGATTACGTAAAGAAAGGTTTTGCAGATGCTAAGATCACCATTCAGGATAAAGTGAATGCAGGAGATCCTAACTTGGTAGACTGGACGATTAACGTAGAAAAAGGAAAAAGAGTAAAAATCGATCATATCGAGTTTGAAGGTAACGATAATGTTACAGACAGAAAGCTTAGAAACAAAGCTTTCAAAGAAACTAAACAAAAAAGATTCGGTATTGGCGGTATCCTGAAGTCTTCAAAATTCATTGAAGATAAATATCAGGAAGACAAGCAAAACTTAATCAATTACTATAACTCTTTGGGTTACAGAGATGCGATTGTTGTTTCAGATTCTGTTTGGAGAAACAAGAGAAACAATTATGAAATCAATGTTAAACTAAAAGAAGGAAAACAATATTACATTGGTGATGTAACATTTACAGGTAACACTGTTTTCTCTACAGAATATTTACAAAGACTTTTAGGATATAAGAAAGGTGATATTTACGATGCAGTAGGATTCAACAAAAAAGTTGGTGAAGATGGTGGTAAAGAAGATGATTCTGATATCAAATCTATCTACATGAACAACGGTTACCTTTTCTCAAACGTAACGCCGGTTGAAAAATCTGTAGACGGAGATAAAATTAATCTTGAGATCCGTATTACTGAAGGTGAAAAAGCAACTTGGAACAAAGTAACTTGGCAAGGTAACGTAACTACGCATGACCACGTTATCCTTAGAGCTTTGAGAACAAAGCCAGGAAGTCTTTTTGCTAAAAGTGATATTAAAAGAACATACTTTGATTTAGCAGGTATGCAGTTCTTCGATCCACAACAGGTAGGTCAGGACATTCAGCCAAATCAGCAGGATAATACGGTAGATATCAACTGGAAATTGGTAGAGAAAGGTTCTTCTCAGGTTCAGTTGCAGGCAGGTTACGGTGGTAACAGTTTCATCGGTACTTTGGGATTAACGTTCAACAACTTCTCGTTAAGAAATTTCTTGAAGTTTAAAGATTTCAAGCCAGTTCCTCAAGGTGATGGTCAAACATTATCGATTCAGGCGCAAGCTGGTCAGTATTTCCAAAACTATGGGGTGTCTTTCACAGAACCTTGGTTATTCGGAACAAGACCTACGGCACTTTCTGTAAGTTTGAACAACTCAAGAGTAAAATATTCTGATGTTTACGGAAATTCTCAGAAATTAAATATCTTCTCGGCATCAGTTGGTCTAAACAGATTATTGAAATGGCCGGATGATTATTTCTCATTATATACAGGTATTCAATATCAAAAGTATGATTTCCAGAATTATCCTTTTGAATTCGGAAATACGACTGAATATTACGGTACGGCAAACAACTTCAGTTTGAATGTAGGATTAAGCAGAAACTCGGCGGGTATAGATCCAATCTTCCCGACAACAGGTTCAAATATTGAACTTTCTGCTAAATTTACGCCTCCATATTCATTGTTTAGTAACAAAGATTACTCTACAATGAGTGCTACGGATAAGTATAAGTGGATGGAATTCTATAAAGTGAAGTTCAAAGCAGACGTTTATAACGAGATCATTGGTAAATTAGTACTAAGGTCTTCTGCTGAAATGGGCTTTATGGACGGATACAACAAAGAATTGGGAGCTCCGCCATTTGAAAGATTCTATGTAGGGGGTACTGGTTTATTCGGAGGTAGATTCGATGGTAGAGAACTTATTCCTTTAAGAGGTTACGAAAATGCTTCTACGTATGGTGGTGAAGCAGACGATATTACTCAAAAAGGAGGGGGTACAATCTATAACAGATTTACATTAGAATTAAGATACCCGATTTCTTTGAACCAAACAGCTAAAATCTACGCATTAACATTTGCTGAAGGTGGTAACGTTTGGAACTCGTGGGGTAATTATAATCCATTCCAGTTGAAAAGATCAATCGGTGTTGGTGTGAGGGTTTATATGGGAGCGTTTGGTTTGATCGGATTTGACTTTGCTTACGGATTTGATAAAACAATCAGTGGTCAGGTTTCAGGAAACAAGACGCACTTCTTAATGAACCAATCATTATAATCCATTATATGAAGAATTTTAAAATAGTTTTCACATTTGTACTACTTTTGCTTTTCGGTTTCGGAAACGCACAGAAAGTAGGCGTTGTAGATACGGAATATATCTTGGATAAACTTCCGCAGTACAAAGAGGCGGAAGCAAGATTAAATTCGCAAATCGATACTTGGCAGTCAGAATTGCAAAGTCTGCAGGCGGAGTATGATAAAAAAAGATCAGCTTTCGAAAACGAAAGAGTTTTATTGGTTGGCGAGCAACTTAAGCTAAGAGAAAAAGAGGTGATGGATTTGGATAAAAACATCAAAACCACTACCAGCTTACGTTTCGGAGCCACTGGTGAGATCAAAAAGCTAAGAACAAATTTAGTTCAGCCTTTTCAGGATCAAATTTGGGAGGCTATCAAAACGATGTCTGAAAAAAACGGATTGGGCATGGTTATTGATAAAACAACCACTAATGTAATTTTCCTACAGAAAAGATACGATTATACAGATAAAGTATTAGATATTTTGCTAAAAGGAAACGAGAAAAAGGAAAAAACTAATACAAAAGGGAAAAAGTAATTAACTTTTACCTAATTTTAAAATCTAAAAACAAATTAAATTATTTATTTACCAATTATGAAAAAATTAAGTGTATTATTTGGAGCTGCAATGATGGTTGTATCTGTAGGTATGGCGAAAGCACAAAAAGTAGCTACTTTAGACGTTGCAGGGGTACTAAATGTTATGCCTGAGAAAAAGAAAGCAGATGCTGATTTAAAAACTTTCTTAGATACTAAACAAGCTGAAATCAAGAAAAAAGCAGATGCTGGGCAAGCTAAACTAAAGCAATACTCTGAGGAAGCTCCTAAGAAAACTGCTGATGAGAACAAAGCTAGAGAAGGTGAATTAGCTAAAATGCAGGAAGAAATCCAACAAATGAACGATAAAGCTCAGAAGGATTTCGTTGCTAAGCAAGATGCAGCTTACGAACCAATCGAAAAGAAATTGAACGATGCAGTTTCTAAAGTGGCTAAAGCTAACGGATATGACTATATCATGGATGCAAACTCTTCTGCTTTCGTATTCAAAGGAGGTCCTGATGCTACTGCAGCTGTGAAAAAAGAACTAGGTGTTCAATAATTTTTAGAAATTAACAAACATTTATAAAATAACCATCTCCCTTCGAGGTGGTTTTTTTATTTTTGCACTATGGAAAAAGAAGTCTCAACTACGGTAAAAGTTCGTTTCAGCGATTGTGATCCGATAGGTCATTTAAATAATGTGAAATATCTGGATTATATGTTCAATGCCAGAGAAGATCATGTAGAAACGTTTTATGGCTTTACCTACGAAGAATATACAAAAAAAACGGGTTGCACTTGGATTGCGATTCAAAACGAAATAGCTTATCTAAAAGAAGTAAGATATAATACCCAGGTTGTCATCAGCAGCAAAACCATCGAAGTGGGAGATAGAACTGCGAAAGTGGAAATCTTAATGAAAAGTTTAGATGAAAAAACAATTCATGCGGTTTTATGGGTTACCGTTATTTATTTTAATATTAAAACCAGAAGATCGGAAGTTCATCCGCAAGATATCATCGAAACATTCGGTAAGTTTTATGTAGATTTGGAACAGAAAGATTTCCAGTCAAGAGTTAAATTTTTAAGAATTCAAAACGCAAAAAATTCATAATGAAGAAAATTTTAGTCATTGGAAGTAATGGTCAATTGGGAAACTGCATCAGAAAAATTGCTCCCGATTTTGAATTAGACTATGAGTTCATTTTTACAGATTCACAAACTTTAGATATTACCAACGAAGATCAGGTTAACGGATTTTTCTATGACAACAAACCCGATTTTTGCATCAATGCTTCAGCGTACACAGCAGTAGATTTAGCCGAAACCGAAAAAGAAAAAGCTTTTGCCGTAAATGCAGATGGAGTTGCTAATTTGGCAACTGCCTGTGTGGAATATAAAACAACGTTTATTCATGTTTCAACAGATTATGTTTTCGATGGTGAAACTAATTTGGATTATTCTGAGGATGATTTCACAAGTCCAATAGGAGTTTATGGTGAATCAAAACTAAAAGGTGAAGAGCTGGCGTTAGAAATCAATCCTAAAACTATTATTTTAAGAACGTCTTGGCTGTATTCTGAATTCAACAAAAACTTTGTGAAGACGATGCTGAATCTGTTTTCGCAAAAAAACGAGTTAGGAATTGTTGCCGATCAGTTTGGTCAGCCTACAAATGCCAACGATTTAGCTGAAGCGATCATGGAGATTATTAAATCTGAAAATAAAATGTTTGGTGTTTTCCATTTTTCAAACTATCCTGAAACCACTTGGTTTGATTTTGCTAAAAAAATCGCTGAATTCTCAAAATCTTCAGTTAAATTGAATGCTTTAACAACAGAGCAGTATCCAACTCCGGCAAAAAGACCGAAAAGAAGTACGATGTCTTTAGATAAAATCGAGGAAATCTACAAAATAGAACCAAAACATTGGGAAAATAGCTTGGAAGAATGTGTTGAGATCCTTTCAAAACAATAAATAAAGAATGAAAAATTTAATTATCATCGTTTTTGCGGTTTTTGCTCAGCTTTTTCATGCTCAAAATGTGTACATGACGAAAGTTGCCAAAACCCATGACAACACAGATAAGTTTTTATACAAAATAAATGAAGAGATTAAAGATGCCGAATATTTGGGAGAAGTCGAAGTGCAAGGTTTCTCTAAATACGATGCGGAAATTTTTTCATTAATTTATAAGAAAGCAAAGGAAATCGGAGCAAATACTTTTGCATTTAAACCTTTTGAAAACGTAGACGATTCACCTGTAACATTCAATCCGGCAAATTATGTACTGAATTTATATTATTTGCCAAAGGAAAAATTGGAAGATCAAACAGGAAATCTGTATTTATTTGCTTCTGCAGATAAAGATCAGAAAATAAGCATCAATAAAAAAGATTATACTTTAGCTCCACGAACTTATTTGAAGCTAAAAACAGTTCCCGGAGAAATTTATACCATTTCGACCAAGAAATTATTAGGTTCTACGATCAAGTTACAACCTAAGTCGGGAGAACAAAATCAATATTTTCAGATTTCTTCCACCAAAATAAAGTCCGACGAAAGCGGAGTAGGAGGATTAAACCTCAAAAGTGGCGACATCATCGGACTCGAAAAATCCTACGCAGAATTTTTAAGCACGATATATACAAAAGATAAGCAGAGTAATTAATCTCTGCTTTTTTTATATGTCCTTGCGAGGAGCGTAGCAACGAAGCAATCTCAAAACCCTTCAACCCTTACATTCTCCAACTCTCAAGCACTCTAACACTCCCACTCTCTGACTTTTTTTCAGTAGCTTTATCCCGCTCTCCATTATATCTTTTTTGTTGCGGTCTGCGCTTCGCTCCGCCCGCCACAAAAAAGGATGTCATTTCTATCGGGGCTAGGGAAGTTGTCCTTCCGCACTATTAACACGATATTATTTAAAAGAGTGCCACCTTCATAAAAATTCTCCTCCAGAGGAGGAGTGTCAAAAATTCGTAGAATTTTTGACGAGGTGGTTTATTTGAAGACGATTCAACAATATCCCATCTATATGATAATCCCCATCATTCACGTACTACATCCATTCATCTCCACTCAAACCTCATAACTTTCCAAAACCTAAGAGGTTTCACTTTATCCCTCAAAAATCCCTATAACGCTCAGATTCTCTAACTCTTATACCCTCAAACTTAAACCACTCAAAACCTGCTACCCGCTATCTCTTACCTAATCCCTAAACATTCGTTTAAAATTAATCTCCCGCGTAATCAGCTAATTAAGTTTAAATATTAATTAAAAATGAACATTATGTTAAATAAATTAGGATTGTATAATGTAAAGATTCTATCTTTGCCCCACTGAAAACGAGAGGAAGTAGGAAGCGCAGATAGGCCTTAAGAAGGCAGATAACAACACACACTTTTAGATAAGAACCCATCCAATCAAACAAAGTTTTATTTAAAACAATTGCAAAATTAAATTAGATAAAAAGCTTGCGAGATTAGAAAAAGTTTGTATCTTTGCAGTCCGGTAAAACGGGGAGCAGGAGTGAGATTGATTAAGTGGAATAAGGAAATTAAGGTCATCAAAAAACTTTAAAAATTCTTTCAAAAACATTTGGTCAATTAGAAATAAGTTATTACTTTTGCACACGCAAATACGGAGCGAAACTGACAGAAAAGTAGCTGCGTTAG
>NZ_JALNUD010000005.1:0-319442 GCF_026540445.1 Chryseobacterium sp. GM_Chr_2 | reverse complement strand
TATCTATCTATCTATTTTTCAAAAAATAGGATTATCATCCTATCCTGATGTAAATCGCCACTTCGTGGCTCATGGATACCTTGAAGATTTACGAAAGTAAATATGGAAAAAGTATTTTTTTCTGAGAATATTTAAAAATCTGATTAAAATTGAAGAGCAAATTAATTGAAATAAGTGAGAAAGGAGATATTTTCTGACATCTTGAAATATTAAAATAACAGACCAAATCCCTAGTCCCGATTGAAATGAAAATCCTTTTTTGAAAAAAAAGATTGCAATGAAAAGCGGGAAATAGCTCCTAATAATTTAATTTAGATATTAGTGATCTATAAATTAATACAATTATAAATTTTAAGAAGTCTGTATTTTATAGTTTTTATCGTAAAGTTCGAAATGGGATCTGATATTTGCCAAGTTTTTCCACGTAGCATATTTAAATAAAATAAATCCTATAATCATTCCCAAAGTATTTAAAAAAACATCATCTACATCGGCCACTCCGCGACCTGTGTAGGATTGAGTTAATTCAATTAATGTGATGGTAATAATAAAGAAAAATGTGATAGGAAAGAATTTATTAAATTTTCGAATACAAAGACCTAACCACCCAAACGGACTGAAAACAAATACATTACCTATAATATTAATGATAAAATCGGTCTCCTCAACGCGACTATCTGTGAAGAACATACGTATGGTATTAAAAGGCTTGAGCTGAAGATAGAAGCAATCTGAAGCTTCTCTACCCGAACCAAAGAACATCATATATAATAAAAAGACGGCGTATACAGAAATTAGAACTGCAAAATGTTTTTTCATAGGTTTCCTTTTGGGATTAGTAATAAAAAAGTTTTGTAGTGCTATTAGTTTTTGAAGTTATTTTTATAACAAAAACCTTACCCTTATAGTATGTGGTTTAGAAACTTTATGCTTATTTAATATTTTTTAACAAAATAAAAGCCTTATTAAAAATAATAAGGCTTAAATGTATTTTGAATTAATTTTATTATACTTGAATTACTCCTAAGTTGAATTTTTCAGTAATAGGAGCGTGATTAGCGGCTTCAATTCCCATAGAGATCCATTTTCTAGTATCTATCGGATTAATGATTGCATCTGTCCAAAGTCTTGCCGCTGAGTAGGTTGATTCTGTTTGCTTTTGATATTTTTTTGAAATTGTATCTAGAATTTCTTTACGCTCTTCTTCAGAAATCTCTTTGCCTTGCTTTTTCAATGTCGATTCCTGGATTTGCGCTAAAACTTTAGCAGCCTGCGCACCTCCCATTACGGCAAGATCTGCCCAAGGCCAGGCCACAATTAATCTAGGATCATAAGCTTTTCCGCACATTGCATAGTTTCCTGCACCGTAAGAATTTCCTGTGATAATCGTAAATTTTGGAACCACAGAATTAGAAACGGCATTTACCATTTTTGCTCCATCTTTAATGATTCCGCCATGTTCTGATTTTGAACCAACCATAAAACCAGTCACATCCTGTAAGAAAACCAAAGGTATTTTTCTCTGATTACAATTTGCAATAAATCTTGTTGCTTTATCAGCTGAATCAGAATAAATAACTCCGCCAAACTGCATTTCACCTTTTCCACTTTTCACCAATTTTCTTTGATTGGCAACGATTCCCACAGACCAGCCGTCGATTCTTGCTGTGGCGCAAACAATACTTTTACCGTAATCAGGTTTATATTCTTCGAATTCAGAATTATCAACTAAACATTTAATGATTTCATACGTATCATATTGTTCAGCTCTTGAAACCGGCATAATTCCGAAAATATTTTCTGGTTTTTCTTTTGGTTGAGCACTTTCAATTCTGTCAAATCCAGCTTTCTCAGTAGAGCCTAAAGATTTCATAATATTTTTGATTCTATTCAAAGCATCTTTATCATCTTTAGCCTTATAATCCGTAACTCCGGAAATAGAACAATGCGTTGTTGCTCCACCCAAAGTTTCGTTATCAATGCTTTCTCCAATTGCAGCTTTCACCAAATAGCTTCCTGCAAGGAAAATAGAGCCCGTTCCGTCCACAATCATCGCTTCATCGCTCATAATCGGTAGATAAGCTCCACCGGCAACACAACTGCCCATTACAGCGGAAATCTGGATGATTCCCATGGAACTCATTTTAGCATTATTTCTGAAAATTCTCCCGAAATGTTCTTTATCAGGAAAAATTTCATCCTGCATTGGTAAATAAACACCTGCTGAATCTACCAAATAAATAATTGGAAGTCTATTTTCCATAGCAATTTCTTGGGCTCTCAGGTTTTTCTTGCCAGTAATCGGAAACCAAGCACCCGCTTTTACCGATGCATCATTGGCTACAACCAAACATTGTCTCCCCGAAACATATCCCATTACCACAACTACGCCACCGCTTGGGCATCCGCCGTGTTCTTCATACATTTCATAGCCTGCAAAAGCACCAATTTCTATGGAATCTGAATCTTTATCGAGAAGATATTCAATTCTTTCTCTTGCCGTCATTTTTCCTTCATCACGAAGCTTCTGAAGTCTTTTTTCTCCACCTCCTTTTTTAATTTCGGCAAGCAGACGATTTATCTCGGATAGCTTTAATCTGTTTTGATCTTCCCGTTTGTTGAATTCAATGTCCATAAACTTTCAATTTTTACGCCTAAAGATACTATTTTTCATAACATTTTAGATTTAAATAAAACGAGTGTTTAATTTATTGGTTTTCAGAAATTTGTGAAATTTTTAACTAAAAAATGTTTTTAAATACATGATTTTTTTTCTAACTTTACATCAGAGTATTGGGGATAATATCCTCTACAAAATACTCTAGTTCCTAGTTTATTTTTTTAATAGTTTATTATTTGAAGGCCCTGAAAGTTGAACAAATTTTCAGGGTTTTTCTTTTTTAATTAAGATTAAATTTCCCCTGTAATTTTTGAATTTTTTATAAGAATTGTAAAACCTATTTGTAAATTTGCATGTTGAAATTCAAAGAGGTTAAGGTATGCATAAATTAGCACTTTTCAGGTTGCATTTGATTGTTTTTTTGTGGGGGTTTACGGCAATTTTAGGAAAGCTGATTCATGCGAATGCGCAGATTCTTGTTTTCTACCGAATGCTTTTTGCTGCGATTTTTCTTTTTGCATTTATCAGAATTTATAAAAAGGAAAGTATAAAAGTTTCAAAGAAAATTTTCTTTCAATTGGCTGCGATTGGTTTTACCATGGCGCTTCATTGGTATTGTTTCTTTTATTCCATTAAAGTTTCGAATGTTTCGATAGCTTTAAGCTGTCTCTCGTTATCCACTTTATTTGCCTCAATTTTAGAACCGATTATTTTTAAACGGAAGATTGATATTTCTGAAGTTTTGATGGGAATTGTGATTGTAGCCTGTATTTTATTAATATTTAAAACTGAATTCCAATACAAAGAAGGAATTATGTATGGCGTTTTATGTGCTATTTTCGGAACTATATTTTCCGTTTTTAATGGGAAGATGTTTGGAAAGACGAGCTCTGGAAACATTATTTTTTATGAAATTTTCTGCGGATGGTTCATTTTGATGATAATTTATTTGTTTTCCGGACAAATTTTTCAAATGAATGAAATAAGTTACCGTGATATTGCGTTAATATGCTTGTTGGCGAGTGTTTTCACCGCTTTTCCGATGTTAGAATCGGTGAATTTAATGAAATATATTTCGCCTTTTACACTAATTTTAACAGTTAATTTAGAACCAGTTTACGGAATTATACTAGCTTTTTTTATCTTTGGGGAATCGGAACATATGAGCTCTATTTTTTATGTAGCATCAGGTGTTATGATACTGGCAATCATTGTCAACGGATTAATAAAAGCTAAGAAAACAAAAAAATTAAATTAAGCATCGACATCTATGATGAAAAAATATCTTTTGCTTGCATTCTCCCTGGTTTTTGGGGTATCTCAGGCTCAAATTATCAGAAAATATTCCAATGAATTTTTAAATATTGGAGCCGGAGCGAGAGGGCTTGCGATGGGAGGAGCTGTAATTTCTAATCAGGATGATGTATATTCTCCGATGTGGAACCCGGCAGGTTTAATGGCCATTCAAAAAGATTGGCAAGGAGCTGCGATGCACGCGGAATATTTTGAATCAATTGCAAAGTATGATTACCTCGCGTATGCAAAAGTATTGGAAACCGGAGTTTTTGGAGTTTCAGTGGTGAGACTTGGTGTTGATAATATTTTGAACACGACCCAAATGATCGATCCTGAAGGTAATATTGATTATGATAAAATCACAAAATTCTCTCAGTCGGATTATGCTGCAGTTCTTTCCTATGCTTTTAATCCAGGAGGAAATCAAAGATTGGATGTTGGGGTGAATGCCAAATTAGTTTACAGAAATGTAGGAAAATTTGCCAACGGTTATGGTTTTGGATTTGATATCGGTGCCATCTACAAATTAGATAATGGTTATAAAATCGGGGGAATGTTGAGAGACGCAACAACTACAGTGAATTTCTGGACGGTAAATCAAAAAGAACTTTCCACTGTTGTGAATGGTGAGGAATTCAACCCTGCGCCGAAAGATAAGATGGAACTTACGATGCCAAAACTGAATGTTGGGGTAAGTAAAAATTTTGAAATCAACAGCAGTGTTTACGTGTTGCCAGAAGCGGGTATTAATGTTGATTTTGCTAAGACAGCAGCTCTTTTATCTACAGATTTCGCGAGTATTACTCCTTATGCGGGGGCCGAGTTAGGATATCAAAAAATGATTTTTGTAAGATTAGGGGTAAACCGTTTCCAGAATATTACAGATATTGAGGATTTAAAAAGAAAAGTTTCGTTCCAGCCAAGTGCAGGTATCGGGATTAGATATAGAGGGTTAACGCTGGATTATGCGATTACCAACTCGGGAATTGGAGGTTCTAATTTTTATTCAAACTTTTTCTCTCTGAAATTAGATATGGGAGAGTTTAGAAATGATTAATTTTAAAATGAAAAAAGCAATATTCCTATTCTTAATGTTTTGGAAAATAAGTATTTTTTCTCAAACAGTTGGATTTGCAACTAACATTAATTCTAAGCTTAAACACATTCATGCTGAAGTAGGGACAAATGTTGCCGTTAAATTTACTGAAGTACTTAATTATGATGCGTCAGATTTTATAAAAAAGCTCACGGCGCAAACTAAAACGTTGAATGATTTTGATTTCAGTATTTTAGAAAATAACAATGTTTTTTCGGAGAATAAGCAACGAGAATATTTACACGATTTTTGTAGAAAAAATAATATTGATAAAATCATTGTTCTTTATAGAAATCCTTTTTTTACACAATACTCACCATATAAAAATCTTTATAGATTGAAATTTGATTTTGGAATTCTAACCCAAGAAAGAAAAAAGAAAGTTATTTATTATATGAACAGAATGATACTAGCATATTATGATAATAAGATAGATAAATTAATGCCTACTTATTTATCCGGAGAAGAATCATTCCATAGAGAATATTATAAAAGAAACAGTGGAGAAATAGTTGTAGATAAGGAGTCAAAAAAGTTGATAAATAGTAGTGAAGTTGAAGCAGATTTTATAAAAGATTTTGAAAATAGGCTTAAACAGAATTTTGATGAAGCTATGAAAAAATAAAATTTACACATTATGGACAATAAAATCAAGAAGGCAGGAATGTTAATATTTACATTTTCATGTTTAGTTGCCTTCGGACAAAAAGTTTCTGATTATAAATATATTGCTGTACCAGAAAAATTTAAAGATTTTGAGAAAGAATCTTATGGACTGGAGGGGTTTTTGTCTAAAAATTTGACATCTAAAAAATACGTTGTCATTCCTTCAGATAAAAGTAAATGGCCTGCTGAAGTAGGAAATCCTTGTAATGTCTTGAATGCAGAAGTTTTAAATACAAGTAGTTTTTTAAAGAATAAAGTTACAGTTCAGTTTAAAGATTGTAATGATAAAACTATTTCTGAAGCAAAAGGTGGCTCAAGTATTAAAGAATTTCAAGAAGGATACTCAGATGCGTTAAGAACTGCATTGGTTGGTATTTCTTCATCAAATCCTACAGTTAACTTAGCCGCTGTTGAAAATACTCAACGTGTAGAAGTACAACCCGTAAAAGAAGCTCCTGTTCAGACTCAAACTAAAGAAGCTGCCGCAACTACTTTTACAACAAGTACCGCAACGAAATTCAGCAACGGAAAATTAAATCTTCAGAAAATTAAGTTAGCCGAAGATCAGTTTATTTTGGCTGATCCTAATAGTTCTGTTCCTTACGCCACTTTTAAAGCAACAGCAAAAAAAGATGTCTTCAGAGTAAAATTGGCAAACGGTGAATCTACTCTTGGATATATTGAGAATGGAAATATCGTTATTGAAATGCCTCAGACAAACGGAGATTTTTCCAGAGACATTTTTACAGGAAAGTAAAATTAATTGTTACATAAAATATAATATCCTTAATTTCATGAAAGAATTAAGGATATTTTTTTATTAAAGGTTCTGAGAAGGATCTACCAAAAAAACTTTTATTTCTTGATAAATTTAATAGTCTGGCTTTCTTTATTATTTTTAATCTTAGCTGTATACATTCCCGGAACTAGATCTGATAATTTCACAGATGCATTTTTTCCTAATTGAGAAATATTTCTAACCATTTTTCCATTGGCATCATAAATTTCTACAGATTCGATTGTATTTTTATCTTCAATATTCAGAACATCAGAAACCGGGTTTGGATAAATTTTAGCAATTGATTTCGTCACTTCAGAAGTTGCCAAAGGCCCTAAAATATTTGCCGTGTAGTCTGTCCAGGTTCCATAAGCATAAGAACCACATGCAGAAGTTCCTGGTTGTGCATTAGCTTCACGAGTCCAGATTCTCATTCTATAGCTTCCTGTAGTAACAGATGAAGGTACAGTAAACGAACCGGAATACGTTTCCGGACTTGTATTTCCAATGTAAGCAGGCATGTAAAGATTTTCACCAGCATCATCAAAATCACCATCTTTATTAAAGTCGATAGCCAATCCGCAAGACATCCATCCCATAGTAGTTACACTCACATTATAGCTGAAATTTGTATTCAGATTTACAGAAACAGATGTTCTATCCCTACCTGATGTGCAAGTGCCTGAAGCAAATGTATTATTAAAATTAGCTCCCGGAATAGATACTTGTGTAATTCTCCAGCTACTACAGCCGTTGGAATAGGTTGGGCTACAATACGTTTGAGCATTAAACAAACCTGAAAACGCAGACGCGCATAAAAATGCAAATGATTTTGCCAAATTGTAATAATTTTTCATAATTGTACTTTTTTATTTTTACAATATGAAGATAGAAAAATAATTAAATCATTCGTAATTATAAGCGTTATTTAATGATATTAATTTAATTAGTTAAAGTTTTTTGTTACTGATAATTTTAGCAATTATGAAGAAGGTTGATTGTCGAAGAAATCACGAATAATTTTCGCCTTACTTTTTCCGATAATTTCTTCTAATGTCACCAAATCAGCCTCCTTGATCCTTTTTACAGACTTTAATTTAGATAAAAGCAATTCGATAGTCTTTCCGCCAACTCCCGGAATTTCCTCTAGTTCAGATTTTATCGTTGAGTTCTTTCTTCTGGTTCTGTGGTGTTTTACTCCAAAACGGTGCGCTTCGTCTCGAACTCTCTGTAAGATTTTCAACGTTTCAGACTTTTTATCGAGATACAATGGAATTGGATCTTCGGGGAAAAAGATTTCTTCCAATCTTTTAGCAATCCCTACAATGGTTATTTTCCCGTATAACCCTAATAATCGTAAACTTTTTACAGCAGATGATAATTGCCCTTTTCCACCATCAATCAAAATTAATTGTGGCAAATTTTCACCCTCGTCCAGCATCCTTTTGTAACGACGATAAATGACTTCTTCCATCGTGGCAAAGTCGTTCGGCCCTTCAACGGTTTTGGGATGAAAAATTCTATAATCGGCTTTACTTGGCTTTCCATCTTTAAAAACTACACATGCCGAAACAGGATTCGTTCCCTGAATATTCGAGTTATCAAAACCTTCAATATGTCTAGGTTCCACTGGCATTCTCAGCAGTTTTTGCATTTCTGCCATAATTCTGTTGGTATGTCTTTCCGGATCTACAATTTGAACTTGTTTTAATTTTTCTAAACGATATTCCTTCGCATTTTTTTCAGAAAGTTCCACGATACGTTTTTTATCACCTACTTTCGGAACGATCAATTTTACATTCGGAATTTCCACTGATAAATGAAAAGGGAGCAAAACTTCTTTGGAATCGGAAGCAAATTTCTGACGAATCTCAATCAGCGCTTCTTCCATAATATCTTCGTCAGATTCCTCAAGGATTTTTTTAATTTCAGTCGTAAAACTTTGAATGATATTTCCGTTCCTGATCTTAAAGAAATTTACATACGCCGCTGTTTCATCACTCGTCATTCCGAAAACATCAACATCATCAATATTAGGATTTACTACCGTGTTTTTAGACTGATAATCTTCCAGAATATCAAGTCTTTCTTTGATGATTTGGGCATCCTCAAACTTTAGATTGCTGGCATATTTCATCATTTGTCCGGTAAGATATTCTTTTGCTTTTCGGAAATCTCCCTTTATAATTCCGCGGATGGCATCTATTTTTTCATCATAATCTTGCTTGCTTTCCAAGCCTTCGCAAGGGCCTTCGCAATTTTTAATATGATATTCAAGGCAGACTTTATATTTTCCTTCGTCGATTTTACTCGGAGCTAAATTTAAATTACAAGTCCTTAATTTATAAATATGTTTAATGGTATCCAGTAAAATCTTTGCAGGACGCACTTTCGCATAAGGCCCGAAATATTCTGAACCGTCTTTAATTTTATTTCTCGTTAAAAATATTCTTGGAAATTCTTCATTTTTAATGCAAATCCACGGATAGGTTTTGTCATCCTTCAACATGACATTATAAAAAGGCTGATGTTCTTTAATCAGGTTGTTTTCCAGCAAAAGCGCATCATATTCACTGTTTACAATCGTGGTCTCCAATCGTTGGATTTTACTGACCATGATTTTAATTCGGTAACCCGAAAGATTTTTATTGAAGTAGGAAAGAACCCTTTTTTTGAGGTTTTTAGCCTTCCCGACATACAATAGTTGTTCGTTTTTATCATAATAACGATAAACGCCGGGCTCAGATGGTAAAGTTTTCAGCTGTAATTCTAACGAAGGATTCATAAGACAAAATTAGTAAATGAATATTAAATGGAAAACACAAATTTTTACCCCATAATCATTCGTAAGTAACCTAAAAATCAATATTTTTGTATCAAAATAAACTAAAATTATGAAAAAGCGATCAATTTTTTTAATTGCGTCAATTTCGTTGATGGGCGTAAAAGGGCAAACACTAGAATGGCAAAAAAGTTTTGGAGGAAGTAATGTTGAAGATTTTGTGAAAAATATAGAATCTTCGGATGGTAATTTTGTTTTTACAGGGAGTACTTTAAGCAATGATGGAGATATTCCTACTAATAATGGATTGAAGGATGTTTTTGTTACAAAAATAGATAATAACGGAAATTACCTTTGGAAAAAAGTATTTGGTGGAAATAATGATGATGTTCCTGTAACTATGGTTAGTTCAAATGATGGAGGAACAATTTTACTATCTAAATCAAAATCCAATTCAGGGAATTTTAATATAAATAGAGGAGGTGATGATCTTTGGGTTACAAAACTAGATTCTAGTGGAAATATTGTTTGGAATAATTCTTTTTCGGGTTCCGGTAACGAATCAGGAGCTCAAATAATATCTATTCCCAATGGTTATATATTAACAGTGAATACCAACTCCAATGATTTTGATTTTGCCCACGCAGGTACAACCGGTAAAGATGTTTGGGTAATAAGACTGGATGAATCTGGAAATGTAATTTGGAAAAAACTTTTACAGGGTTCTCTTGATGAAGTATCGAGTAATTTAAAAACTGTTAATTCTAATGAATTT
The DNA here is from genome assembly GCF_026540445.1 of Chryseobacterium sp. GM_Chr_2. Taxonomy (NCBI): domain Bacteria; kingdom Pseudomonadati; phylum Bacteroidota; class Flavobacteriia; order Flavobacteriales; family Weeksellaceae; genus Chryseobacterium; species Chryseobacterium sp. GM_Chr_2. Next base: position 309,429 of record NZ_JALNUD010000005.1, on the reverse strand, counting down.
TTGTTACTGGTAAATTCTGCTTCAATAGATGGTGATTACTCTTCCAATACGGCAACCAATGCCTATAAAGGATTTATCTACAGAATGGATGTGAATGGTAATATATTATTAAACTCTAAGATAGAATCAACAGATATACAACAATCGAATTTCATTAATGACATAAAAGCTTTAAGTGACGGATATATCATTGGAGGAAGGGAAAATGTGCCTTTTACTTCCGGTTCTACGACATATGAAAATTATGATGCGACATTTGTGAAAATTTCAACATCTGGAAATTTATTATGGAAAAAGACATTTTCATCTAATGGACCTCAATTTGATGAAGCATTATTTACCGAAACTACAACTGATAATGCTAATTTATTCTTTGGTTACTCAAAATATAATCTTGTGGTATTAGATTCTTGGATGATGAAGATAGATAATAATGGGAATATAATTAAGAAAACTTCATTTGAGAATTATGATAATTTATCTGACTTAAAAAAAATACCTTCATCAGGTAATTTTATTCTTAGTACGAGACGTATGGTAATCGGCTCTGGTGGAGATTTTAGACATTATGTTATTTCTCTAAATTCAATAGGTACAAATATTGTTAACAGTACATTAATCAATACAGGGCAGGCTAACCCAAGTTCTTATTTTTGCTTATCTAATGTAACAAATGAAGGTAAAATCTTTGGTTTTTTAACAGAAAGCCCCTTTAATTCAAATCCTAATTATAATGTTTTAATATCTAAATTAAATATTCCTCAATCTTTTCTTTCGGTAACAGAACTTAATAATTCTAATGTGAATGTATTCGTATATCCTAATCCTACTAGTGATTATATAAAAATTTCTGAAAAGATGGATTTATTAGTTTTATATGATTTAACTGGAAGAGTTGTTATTACAGCTAAAAATGCTGATAATATTGATGTGAGAAGTATAAACTCTGGAAATTATATTTTACAAATTAGCAATAAAAAGATTAATCAATCATTTAAGATTATTAAAAAATAATTCTTAAACACAAAAAAAAGCTGTAGAAAACTTTTCTACAGCTTTTTTTATTATAATTTAGTTTTACCCGTTTGTCATGGCAGTATATTCCTGAACCAAAAAGCTGAAATAATCCCATTCTACAGAATTTTTAGGATATTTTTTCATGAATTCTGCATTATCTCCGAAAAGAAAATCATAATTATCTTCAAAATCATCTTTGTGAAGCCACATTACTTTATCTCCTTTTTTTACATAATAAGATTTGCTAACGCCACCACCTAGCTGAGGGCTCCCTCCGATTGAAAAACCTGATGTTTCCTTCGCTCTCGGATCATAATAAACAGAAATAATATCATCAAATTCAGGATTGATGACCTGCATTAAAATTCTTTATCATCTTTTTTATTTTTAAGTGAAACGGTTTGATTTACAAAATAAATTCTGTCGTTATTGGTTCTTTTAGTTAATTTTTTCGTGCTGTAATTTCTGATGTTTCCCATGTATCTTGCCACTTTTGCAATTTTTTCGGCATTGCTTGGGTAGATATATATCTCCGCAATTTGATCGGCATTGAAAACCTCACTTTTCTTCGTGATGCTGTCTTTTAAAGCCACTTCAAAAATCTGTCCCTTTTTAGTGTCAGTTTTGCTGCAGAAGCCTTTGTGAGTACTTCCATCTTTTAAAATAATAGTAGATGTTTTCTTGGGCGATGGTGTGTTGAATCCTTCATTAAAAAGATACATCTCCATTTTTTTAATGTCTTCTTTAGAATATTTCACCTTTTGAGCAAAAGTAGTCATGCTTACAAGACATGAGGCAAAGAGTAAAGCTTTGATTTTCATAAGTTATTATAATTGTTTTAAGAGCGTAAAAATAATAAATAAAACCAGTTGTGATGCAAAATATTTTTAGTCGAAATTTAGTTTTTCCAGTTATGGCTAAATGTGTAATTTTAAGACAAATTTTTAGAGAATGATATACGGTGTAGATGTTTTCAGTTTCCATGATGTATTGGAAATCTGTAAAACTCCAAATAAAGCTAAACTGAATAAAACGGCAAAAGAACAGATCTTAAAATCTCAGAAAAATGTTCAGAAAATTGTAGAGTCGGATAGATGTGTGTATGGAATTAACACAGGTTTCGGACCGCTTTGTGATACTAAAATTTCTGCTGATGAAACTGCGCAGTTACAATATAACTTAATTATTTCTCACGCTGTTGGTGTAGGAAAACCGATTGACAAAGAATTTTCAAAGATCATGATGATTGCTAAAGTTCATGCTTTGTCAAAAGGTTTCTCAGGAGTTTCTTTGGAAGTCATTGAGAGAATGATTTTGATGTTGGAGAAAGACATTATTCCCGTAGTTCCGGAGCAAGGTTCTGTAGGAGCTTCCGGAGATTTGGCTCCGTTGGCTCACTTGGTTTTACCATTATTAGGATTAGGAAAAGTTTGGGTTGGAAATGAAATTTTCAATACTGCTGAAATCTTGGAAAAAAATAATCTTGAACCATTAGTTTTAGGTCCAAAAGAAGGTTTAGGATTAATCAACGGAACTCAGTTTATTCTTTCTCATGCCATTAAAGGGTTAGAAAAATTCGAATATTTATTGGATTTAGCGGATATGACTGCAGCGATGAGTCTTGAAGCGTACAGAGGTTCTGAAAGTCCGTTCAAAAAAGAGCTTCACGAGATCAGACCATTCGAGGGAAGTAAAAAAGTAGCTGCAAGAATGTTGAAATTCTTAAAAGGTTCTGAAAATATGAAAGCGCACGAAGATTGCGAAAGAGTTCAGGATCCTTATTCGATGAGATGCGTTCCTCAGGTTCATGGTGCGAGCAGAAATGCTTTTGAACATTTAAAAATGATGGCTGAAACAGAACTGAACTCTGTAACAGATAACCCGATTGTTTTAAGTGCTGAAGAATCTATTTCAGGAGGAAATTTCCACGGACAGTTGATGGCTTTGCCTTTAGATTATGCAACTTTAGCTGCTGCGGAATTAGGAAATATTTCAGACAGAAGAAGTTATTTATTATTGGAAGGAAAATACGGTTTACCAAGATTATTAACGGAAAGCTCAGGATTAAATTCAGGATTTATGATTCCTCAGTATACCTCTGCGGCGTTGGTTACAGAAAATAAAACGTTGTGTTTTCCGGCTTCGGCAGATTCTATTCCAACAAGTTTAGGACAAGAAGATCACGTTTCGATGGGAAGTATTTCGGGTAGAAAATTCAATCAGGTTCTTGGGAATCTGGTGAATATTTTATCGGTTGAATTAATGTTTGCGGCGCAAGGATTAGAATTCAGGAGACCTTCAAAATGTTCAAAAATTATTGAAGAAAATTTTGCTATTCTTCGTTCAAAAGTAACAAAGCTTGAAGATGACCGATTAATTGGTGAAGATATGCTGGCGATTGCAGAATTAATTAATGAAAGAAAGTTTGTGGTTAATTAATTTTAAATGATACAAAGACTTCCAGAAATGGGAGTTTTTTTTGTTTTTATCGCGTCTATTCATAAAATATTGCTGTAATTTATGTTTAAATAAATAATTTTGTACTATCAAAAACAATTCAATGACAATCACAAGAACAGACTCTTCCAATACAGATTTTCAATATTTAGTAAAATTCCTGGATCAGGATTTAGCCGTTCGCGACGGTGATGAACATGCCTTTTATCATCAGTTTAATGCTATCGATCAGCTTAAAAACTGTGTTCTTTTCTTTGTTGATGAAAAACCGGTGGCTTGCGGAGCCTTTAAAAAATATGAAGACGATACGGTAGAAATCAAAAGAATGTATTCGCTACCGGAATATAGAGGGAAAGGTTTTGCCTCAAAAATATTGGCAGAGCTGGAAGTTTGGGCAAAAGAAGAAGATTTTACCTTTGCCGTTTTGGAAACCGGATTGAAACAGCCGGAAGCCATTGCTTTATACCAAAAAAACGGCTACGAACTTATTCCTAATTACGGACAATATATTGGGATCGAAAATAGCGTTTGCTATAAGAAGACGCTTTAATTCATTGTGTTAAATTAGTATTTTAAGCATAGTAAAATTAAAGAATATTTAAAATTCATCTTTTTTTAATTCAATGTAAAGTGATAACTTGGTTTTACTAATCAAATTTACTTTATATGAAGAAAAATGTTTTTTACCTTATGATGTTGTTCTTGGTTTTCACGGCTTGTAACAGGGAAGACGTTCAGAACAATCCTGCCAATATCGAAGTGGCGCAGAAAGATCCCTTAAGTTCGAAGGAAATTAATGAGAAAATTAATGAAACGATCAAAACCAAAGGGAAATTTTCCTGGAAAGAATCTTCAGATCATTTTGTATGGAGTGCTATTTTTCAGGGAAATAAAATTGCGTCTATCGGTTTCGGATCATCATTCGACAGAGGTTTAGATTCGAATAATGCGGCTATCGAAAACGAAATTTTAGATTTAATTAAAAAATATGAAGGAAAAACCGACCGTATTTTGTTGTCTTCGGATAAATATTTAAATCAAATTGATGTTGCGATAGAAAAACAGGAAACAATTATTGCACTTCGAAAAATGAAAAATATCCGTTATCTGGAGCCTGCTGATTATCGTTATTTTGAAAATGAAAATAAATATAACGGTACAGCAGCAAAATCCAGCGGAAGTTCTTCTGGTTGCGGATTTGAATCTACCGCTTTAAATGCAGCAGATTATACAACCGTAACACCGAATGCGAAAGCGCCCTGGTCATTTGCAAAACACAATATTACAAGCGCCTGGAATTATAGCACAGGAGCCGGAGTTACAATTGGCGTAATTGACAGTGGTGTTTCTTCCGAACAGTCTTTATTGGGAAGCAGTTTCAATAACGGACTTTCTTCTGGAAGAACGATCAGTAAAAATGGAGTGTATGTAGATTCTGTTTGGCCGTGGAGTACAGGTTACGACGGTTCTGCTGATAAATGTGGTCACGGAACGAGCATGGCTTCGGCGATGGCGGCTCCGAGAAATAATCAGGGGCAGCCGGTTGGGGTAGCTTATAATGCTAATTTGGTGACTTACAGAGCGGCTTCTAATGTAGTTTTGGATGGTTATCACGAACAAAACGGAGTGAAAATCGCGTTTACAGAATTGGGAAATAATAACAATGTGAAAATTATTTCTATGTCGATGGGACACATTTTCTCTGTCGGGAAAATTGAAGATGGGGTGAAATATGCGTACTCAAAAGGAAAATTAATCTTCTGTGCGGGCGGAACTTCCACAAGTTTTACGACTTTTGTCGGGGTTATTTTCCCGGCTTGGATGCCAGAAACACAAGCCATCACAGGAGTAAAAGAAAATACGTCTAATCAAAAATGTGATGTTTGCCATTCGGGAGCTGAGATTGCTTTTACCTATCAAATGGAAAGAGCTTCAGGAAGCAATATTCCGGTGTTGAGCTATTATAACGGGCAGACAGATTACGTTGGTGGTTCATCAGTCGCAACGGCTTCTACAGCAGGAATCGCGGCATTAGTTTGGTCTAAAAATCCTTCATGGACGAGAGATCAGGTGTTGAATAAAATGAGACAATCATCAACTTATTATCCAACAAAAAATTCAGACTACGGCTATGGAAACATTAATGTTTTACAGGCTGTTCAGTAAGTTTTAACTAAAATTTTTTAACCGCAAAAGCAACATTTTTTTGTCATTCTGAATAGAATTTTGCGAAGCATTATGAAATGAAGAATCTTTTAATATTAAGATATTTGAGATTTTTCGACTTCACTTTGTTTCGCTCAAAATGACAGCGTGTACAATTGAAATTTTGAACTTAAAAAATGTATCTTTTGCGGTTAAATTTTAGAGTAATACATCAATCTCCCAACTGATAATCCAACGGCAGCATGTTTTCAATTTTATTTTTAGAAAAATCTCCCTCAGTAATCAGTAAATCAGGATTTGTAATATTTCCGTCTTTTGAAACTTCAAAAGTTTCACCTTCAGGATGCAAAAAAGAGGAAATTACAACGGGATCTTTCGTTTTTATAAATTGTTTTCCTTTCAATTCGTACTCATATTTCTGATAATTCACCTGAAGCATATCTTTAAAGGTAAACAATACTTTTCTATTCTCTCTTTTCACATAATCCGTGTCCGGAATTAATGTTTTTGTAATGGCCAAAGCGTAAGGTTTATTGGCGTTTTTCCTTTGTGAAATATCTAAAATGTCGTTAGGAACAGATGATATTTTTGAAATTCTTGCCATCTCTTTAAAATTGCTCAGTCTGGCTAGTTCTTCTTCTGTAGGGTATTTCGGATTGGGAACTTTTACCACATGATTTACAATAAACTGATCTTTAGAAATCGTATTCTGATAAATACTTCTGAAAAAATGAAGCGCACTTCCATCGTAGGCATTCATTCGGTTCAGTTTTATTTTATCTGAATTTTTTGTTTCCCTGAAAAAACTTGTCCCGACATAATTCACCATTTTAGTATTGAAATCGGCTGCGAAATTGATCAGGTTGTACTCAATTTGATAGCCGAGTATTTTATTTTCAATAAGTAATGTTTTGGGAGCTTTTACTTTTAAAATCTGATTCTTTTTATCGAAAGCAAATTTTAGAGTTCTTTGGTTTTTAATTCTTACATTTTCACGATCAAATCCAAGAAAATTATCTAAGAAATAATTAATAAAATTTTTATAAGCTTCTTCTGTGTAAGGAATAATTCGAACTTCTTCTATATCATTACTTTTCAGCAAAACAACCTTCAACGTTTTATTTAAAACTGCCGAAAGCGGCGTAGAAAATGTTTCATAACCTTCTTTCTGGAAAACAATATTTCCCGAATTGTTGGCGGGTGAATTTAAACTGAAGCTTCCATCTTCCTTGGAGTTTGTTCCAATTTTGGTTCCATCAATATAAATCGTTACGTTGGCGATTTTCTGTTCGGCATCATTCGTCACTGTCCCTTTAATAATCTGAGCAATTACTTGATAGAAAGGCAGTAATACTAAAAAAAGTAAGAGTGTTTTTTTCATGGTAAACAATATTACTAAATTTTTAGTGATAAAAAAATCCGAGGCAATAGGTACTTCTACGGAGTCTGAAAATTGAGTATTACTACGCTTTTATTTTCTTTTTTTCTGGGCTAGCTTTGTGATGTAATTATAACGGTAGCATTTTAAAGAACAATAAAGTTTTAAAATCATCAGAAAAATTGCATTCAAAAAAACTAATAACCATGGAGACCAGAAACCATTAAAAACGGGGCGAAATCCGAAAAGCCATAAGAGTAGGAATACCAAAATATTAATTATGGAAACTCAAGAATTAGTAGTAGGAGGGTGGACGAAATATCACGCTCTTACACCAGAAGATCAAAAAGTATTTGACGAAGCAATGGGCGGAATCATTGGTGTAAATTACAAACCACAAGAAGTCTCTACACAGCTTGTAAACGGAAAAAACTACCGTTTCAAGTGTTTGGCGTCTTTGCCAGGCGGTTCACAGGTTGTGTGGGAAGCGATAGTGGAAATTTATGCTCCGATTGAAGGGCAGCCACACGTTGTTTCTATCCACAGAATTTAATTACAGCATTTTCGTATAGAAATCGGAGGAATAATTTTCTTCCGATTTTTTGTTTATCCAATTCTCACGCTCGTCATGCTTAATGAGCCCCCAATTAATTCATCATTGAACAAAGCTAAATTTTCAGATTTATCTTTTAAACCTAAAGTATAAATCAATGGTAAATAATGATCTGGAGTCGGAATTGCATATTGCAGTGAAGTTCCTTGTTTTTGATAATCGATAATATGTTGGAAATCTTCATCCAAAAGCCAGTTATTGGTTTTTTCACGAGCTTCAATCGCCCAATCCCAGCCGGCTCCAACGGTGTTGATATTTCTCCAGTCAATTAATCTTAAATTATGAACAATATTTCCGCTGCCGATAATTAAAATACCTTTTTCGCGAAGTTTATTTAATCTTTTAGCTAAATCAAAATGATATTGAGGAGGTTTTGTATAATCAATACTCATCTGAATGACAGGAATATCTGCATTCGGATACATATGTTTGATGACAGACCACGCTCCATGATCCAAGCCCCAATTATGATCTTCTTCCACGAAAATAGGTGCTAATAATTCGACAGTTTCTTTTGCTAGTTCAGGATTTCCTGGCGCAGGATACTGAACATCAAAAAGAGCCTGTGGAAAACCTCCAAAATCATGAATAGTTCTCGGCATATCCATCGCGGTCACTTTCGTTCCGTGTGTAAACCAGTGTGCAGAAATACACAAAATTGCATTCGGTTTCGGAATTTCGGTTGCTGCTTTTCTAAACCCTTGCACACACTGATTTTCTTCAATCGCATTCATCGGAGAACCGTGTCCTAGAAAAAGGACAGGCATTCTTTGAGTATTATTGAAATTTTCGCTTATGTTTTGTAGATCGTTGAGGTTCATTGTATTGATTATTAAATGAAAAAAGGTTCAAGGTTTTTAGCAATCCTTGAACCTTTTTATGTTGAAATTTTTTGGATTTTATTCAATTTAAATAGGATTAGCATCCTATTCTGTGTTAAGTCGCCCTTTCAGGGCTCCCCCAAAACCCGTTTAATTTATTACGCTTGTTTTACGAACTGTAATTCTCCGGCGATTTTTACTTCTTCGCTTACCATTACACCTCCAGCTTCAAGAGCAGCATTCCAGTTTAATCCGAAATCTTTTCTGTTGATTTTCCCTTCAAAAGAGAAACCAGCCTTTGTATTTCCCCATGGATCTACGTTGATTCCGTTGAAATCTACATCAAGAGTTACAGGCTGTGTAATTCCGTTGATTGTTAAATTTCCAGTTACTTCGTTGTTCAAAGCAGAAGATTCGAAAGTAATTGTCGGGTTAGCTTCAGCGTTGAAGAATTCTGCAGATTTTAGGTGATTATCTCTGTCTGCGTTGTGTGTAGAGATAGAGCTTGTCTGAATCGTAGCCGTTGTTTTCGCGTTGGCAAAAGTATCGTCTTCAGCATCGATTTCTGCAGTGAAGTTGGTAAAGTTTCCTTTAATATTAGAGATCATCATGTGTTTTACTTTGAAAGTAAGTTCACTGTGAGCTGGGTCTAGGTTCCATTTTGTAGCCATTGTATTAATATTTTTTGTTGTTAATTATAATGCAAATTTAGATCAAGCGAGAGGTACAATTCATTGATTTAGGATAAGAAATGATTTTATGCTAATTTTTTCTTTTAATTAAACATCAATAATATCATTCAAAAACTTCAATCACCCATCTTCTGACTTCCTTTCTTTTTCAGTAGCTTTTTCCCGCTATCCACTATATCTTTTTTGTTATGGCTTCCGCTTCGCTCCAGCCGCAACAAAAAAGGATGCCGTTTCTATCGGGGCTAGGACTGTAGTATGAGACTTCAATATTTGTCATTGGGAGAAAGCAATCTTAAGAAGTTAGAAAAACTTCCATCCACTTTGTCATCCTGTAAGGATCTCAACAACCTTTTTAGATAACAGTATGGAAAGATTCGTGTCTAGATCCCTACGGAATGACAAACAGAGTGTAAAAATTTATGAATATAAATTCTTCATTCCATTATGTTTCATTTTGAAAGACAGTTAATCGCGAATCCAATATAAGAATCCCATCAACCATCAACTAAAAACTATCAACCAAAATCCTCATATTAAGGTAAGAATTATTTCCTATCTATATCACAATCTCATTTTACGAATGTTTTAATTTAACACTTCTTAACGAACCGTTTTTATTTCTTATTTTTGATGGATTCAATTTTATGCAATGAAATTATATAAGTTATCTTTATTGATGCTGGTTTTGGGTGGTTCTGCAATCGCTCAGACTCAGAAATTCACAATGGCGGAGGCAGTTAATGGCTTGAGAACGAACTTGGCCGTTAAAAATATTTCACAATTTTCATGGTCGAATGATGGGAAATCATACATTCAGGCTGTGAAAGGCGGATATTTAATCACTGATTTAAAAACCAATAAACAGGATACCTTGGTGTCTTTAACTCAGTTGAACAGAAATTTGGCGGACAATAAACTAAAAGCGGTTCCACAAATCAAATTCATCAGCAATTCCCACGGATATTACAATGCAAACGACAAAATGGTTTGGGTTGAAAAATCAGGAAGCGACTGGAAAGTGAAAAATTCTGTGTCAATTGATAAAGAGGCTTCAAATATGAAGGTCTTTGGTGATAACCAAACTTTTGCTTTTACGGTAAAAAATAATTTATTTGTTAATAAAAACGGAAAAACAATTGCTGTAACGAATGATTCTAATGAAAACATTCTAAACGGAGCAGCAAACGTTCACAGAAACGAATTCGGGATCGATACGGGAATTTTCCCTGCGCCAAATTCTGAAAGTGTAGCGTTCTACAGAATGGATCAGACGATGGTTGCAGATTATCCAATCATTGATTGGTCGGTAACGCCTGCGGTGAACCACAATATCAAATATCCGATGGCGGGGCAAACTTCTCATCAGGTGACGTTGGGCGTTTTTAATATCAAAACGCAACAAACAATTTTCCTGAATGTTGAAGGTGAAAAAGATCAATATTTAACGGCAGTTACATGGAGTCCGGATTCAAAATATATTTTCGTCGCGGTGCTGAACAGATGTCAGAATCACATGAAAATGAATCAGTATGATGCGGCAACAGGAAATTTAGTAAAAACTTTATTTGAGGAAACAAGCGATAAATATGTTGAACCACAACATCCGTTGACGTTCTTCCCGAATTCAAATACAGATTTTATTTGGCAAAGTCAGAGAACGGGGTACAATCATTTATTCCATTATAATGTAGAGAAAGGATTGGTTTCTCAGATTACAAAAGGTGATTGGTTGGTAACTGATATTTTAGGTTTTAATGATAAGAAAAAGGAAATTTATTTCACTTCTACGAAAGAAACGCCTTTAGAAAAACATTTGTATAAAATCAACTGGACGAACTTCAAAATGCAGCGTTTAGACAATGCAGAAGGAGTACACAATGGAGTTTTAAGCAGTGACGGAAATTACTTGTATGATTCTTACAGCAATGCTAATACGCCTCGAAGTATTAATTTAATCAACACCAATACCTTAAAATCAAACAATCTTCTGACTGCTGAAAATACCTTAAAAAATTATCAGCGTCCGGAAATTAAAAATATTGAATTAAAAGCAGACGACGGAACGCCTTTATACGGAAAGATCATTCTTCCAACGAATTTCGATCCGAACAAAAAATATCCGACCATCGTTTATTTATATAATGGACCACATTTACAATTGATTACAAATACTTTCCCGGCTTCAGGAAATCTTTGGTACGAATATATGGCTCAAAACGGATACATCATTTTTACGATGGATGGAAGAGGTTCTGCGAATCGTGGTCTGAAATTCGAACAGGCAGTTTTCAGAAATTTGGGAACTACTGAAATGAACGACCAGATGAAAGGGGTGGATTATTTGAAATCGCTTCCTTATGTAGATGCTCAGAAACTGGGAATCCACGGTTGGAGTTTTGGTGGATTTATGACGACAAGCTTCATGCTTCGTAAACCGGATGTTTTCAAAGTTGGTGTGGCAGGAGGTCCTGTAATCGACTGGAGCATGTACGAAATCATGTACGGCGAAAGATATATGGATACACCGCAGGAAAATCCACAAGGGTATGCAACGGCAAATCTTTTAGATAAAGTTCAGAATCTGAAAGGAAAATTACTGATGATTCACGGAGCGCAGGATGACGTGGTTGTTTGGCAACATTCCGTGAAATTCATTAAATCGGCTGTTGATAATGGAGTGCAGTTAGACTATTTTGTTTATCCGGGACATCCGCACAATGTAATCGGGAAAGACAGAGTACATTTGATGCAGAAAATCACCGATTATTTTGATCAGAATTTAAAGAAATAAAAAACAAATCCGGTCTTTTAGGGCTGGATTTTTTATTTGTTGAAATCTAAACGACCTGGGAAACAGAAGCGTTAAGAAAATTAAAATTTGATTCGTTAAAAAATTTCCACTGTTCGAAGCGCGAGAATACTATTGTTTCAAGACAAAAGAAAAAGCATATTCCATTCTTACCAAAGATCAATGTTTTTGAAGTTCCATTATCCTAATTTTGCTTATCTAAAATCAACAATATGGAATTAGGCATAGGAATGTTTGGCGATCTTTCATTAGATCAGTCAACCGGAAAATATAGAGACGCAGGCGTGAAAATTCGTGAAATTCTGGATCAGGTGAAGTTCATGGATGAGGTCGGAATTGATGTTTTTGCGATGGGCGAGCATCACCGTCCGGATTATGCGGTTTCATCACCCGAAATTGTTTTGGCTGCGGCGGCAAGTATCACCAAAAATATAAAATTGGCAAGTGGAGTAACGGTTTTAAGTTCATCCGAGCCTGTAAAAGTATATGAAGATTTTTCAACATTAGATTTAATTTCTGATGGACGTGCCGAGATCTTCGTAGGCCGTGGAAGTTTCATTGAATCTTTTCCATTGTACGGTTATTCTTTGAATGACTATGAACAGCTTTTCGATGAAAAATTAGAATTATTATTAAAAATCAATTCAGAAGAAAACGTTTCTTGGTCGGGAAAACTTCGCGCGCCGATGCAAAATCAAACGGTTTATCCAAGAGCGAAGAATGACGGAAAACTTTCGATCTGGAGAGCAGTTGGCGGAACCCCGCAATCAGTTTTAAGTGCTGCTCAGTTGGGAATGCCTTTGGTGGTAGCCATTATCGGAGGAATGCCGATTCAGTTTAAAAATTTAATTGAATTTTATAAGCACGAATATCTAAAAGCAGGTCATGATGAGTTTAAAATGCAGATTGCAATTCACTCTCATACTTTTGTAAGTGATAATCAAAATGTGGTAGACGGATATTTTCATAATTACAAATCTCAGATGGACAGAATTGGTTCGTCAAGAGGTTGGGCGCCTTACACCAAAGCGCAGTATGACGGTGGAAAAAGTAAAGATGGCGCTTTATTTATCGGAAGTCCGGCAGAAGTCGCTGATAAAATTGCTTATATGAAAGAAATCTTTGGAATTACAAGATTTATCGGTCACATGGATGTGGGAGATCCTGCACATGATGTGATGATGAAATCTATTGAATTGTTCGGAAATGAAGTAAAACCGACGATCAAAGATCTATAAAAAACAACCTCCGTTGAATTCTCAACGGAGGTTTTAATTACTTCTAAATAATTATATGAAGCCGAAAGGCAACGTTTCACTTTTAGTGAGTCCTGAAAGAACGATTTAAATCAGAATAGGATAAAATCCTATGCTTTTATAATTGAATCATAGTACGAAATTGCAACCTGCGGATGAAAAGCAAACATGTAAGTTTCAAATCCGTTTTCTGTGTTGAGATTTTTACTTAAAAGATATTTGTTGTCAATAATATCAATTAATAATAATTCAGGCGTATAAAATGTAATTCCGATTTTATGTTTTGAAGAATCTTCCACATTCGAGCTGATGAGGTCGAGTTTAAAACTTTCGATCGGAAAAAATGTATTTCCCAACACATCAGGAAGACTTTTAATTTCGCCGTTCAGTTGTGAAATATAGTTGGTAACAGAAGCGCTCAACAAAAAAGGAATTCTTTCTGCATGAGGATTTTTTGTCAGCAATTCCCAGTAATTTTTCACCGGATTTTCTTTTTCATCAAAAACCTGATGCTGAATTTTATATTCAAAATAGGTGTCTTCAAAAATATATTTATCCCACGTCAGCGTAGAATTCTGATCGATGACAATTCGGAAGGCCAGTTTTATTTTTGCTTTCATTGTTTTACGTTTTAAGCTTATTCAAACTAAATATTTTTTTAACCACAAAAGAAGCAAAAGCTATTTTTACAGGTATTACTAGACCATTAAAAGTTTTCAAAAGGATAAAAATCAAAGATTTTTAAGAGCTAATGTTTTCTTTTTTTCTGTTGAATAGTAAGCTTTAATTACATTATCAAAATCTTTTGTGCCTTTTGCGGTTGAATAAAAAAGCTTAAACAAGTTCTTTAATAAAATCAGGGCAGTTTTCCACGCCTACCCTGATTTCAAAACAAATTGATTATGAAAAAAATATCTAACACTAAATGTATTAAGTGATCTCTATGATTCGGTTTTCAGTGGATATCCCGGATGAATTTTCAATTATTATTTTCAAATGATACACTCCGGATTTTAACTGATTTCCGCTAAATTTTATCTCCTGTTTTCCTTCGGAAAGTTCCTGTTGATCAAGAATCGTCTGAAGTTTTGTCCCGTTTTCCGCATAACATTCTACCGTCACCCTAGATTTTTCATTTAAATGGATGAAAAAAAAAGTTTCTCTTCGGAACAAATTGGGAGCACTTCTTTTCACGATGGTTTCAGACTTCAAAAAACAGAATCAGCGCATTTTCGCTTAATGCTTCAAATTCCAAAATTTCCACTTCGGAAAGAAGAATAGCATCTCTGGTTTCCATCAGCCGGTTTTGGAATTCAAAAGCACCGTTGATTACCATTCCGAAAATTGATTTTCCTTTTTTGTATAAAGCATATTCCTGTTCTTCTCTTCCGTCATACAAACCGATGAAGTTGGAGAATTTCAGATTTTCAGAAATTTGAATTAATGTATTTTTTTCGTTGAGGTTTAAATTTTCAACAGAAAAAAAGGTTTCAGAGGTTCTGTTTTTAAATTCCAGCAATAAAATATCAGCTTTCTCATTCGGAAGATGATTCTGAATTTTTAAAATATTACTTTCAATCGATTGTAAGGTGAAAATCTGTTCTGAAGAAATAGGCTTTTCAAAATCATTGATTAAAATTTCACCATATAACACAATGACCAGAATGCTGCTTTTTTCCGGATAATGAAAATCAAAAACTTCATTTTCATCTACAATGATTTCGACCGCTTTTTTCAGTTTTATATTTTCTTCACCCGAGAAAATTTCATTCACCAACGACAAATTTTCCTTTTTCCAAACAGAAAAATCAGATTTAAATATTTTTGAAGGACTTTGAACTAACATCATTTCTTAGGTTTAATATTTCCACAAGGCACAGATCAACACCTTGCTTTTGATTTTTAACACTTCACATATATAGTTTCGATCGGTGTAAGCCTGTGCGTTTGTGGAAACGGGTAATAACTAATATTAAACAACCTCTCTCTTCAATTTAAGCCGAAACTTTTATGGTGTGGGTCAGAGAAAAACCTCCGCTGACACTTCCCGAAATACTGGACATTTCGTTGGAGGTTCCATCACTGAACACGTTATCATTCGCATTGTAAGTATATCCGCTCATGCCTTTGTAGCCTGTACTGGCTCCTACGAGCACTACCGCGCTGTCACTGCCTTCGGGAAATGCAATCTGAGTCACCAAAAGCGAGTGTCCGGAAGAACTGTAGACATGAACGTGAATATGCGTAGCTCTGCCATTATACCAACCCGGAAAAATAGAGGTAAAAGCTACCTGCCCGTTAGCGTCCGTTGTTTGTCTTCCTCTCAGGAAATGAACTGTTGTATAATTCGCCGACTGCATTCCCGTTCCGCCATATTCAGAATAATTTCCATCTTTATCACAATGCCAGATATCTACTAAGGCACCTTGTAAATTGGCACAGCTTGCATTCACATTCTGAATGGTAAGGGTAATGGTTAACGGAACTCCCGTTCTGTCACTCACAATATTGGTTTGAACCAAACTGGAAGGTACTTTTGTAGGAAATGGGCCTTCTGTTTCAGAATTCGTCACAGAACATCCTGTGGAAGACGAGCCTGAACCTGACGAGCTGCCGGATGTTGAATCTAAAACATCATCATCACTTCCGCAACGGATTAAAAGAGGAGCAGCAACAGCAGTTACGCCTGCTAATCCAAGAGTTTTTAAAAATCCTTTTCTTGTTACTGTTTTCATAATACGGGGTTTTTAGAGTTACTATTTTAAAAGACAATTAGGATAGCTCTCGCCTATTTTTTTGTTTTTCAAATTTTATACTTCAAATGTATTTTCAAAAAACGTCCCCGTGAAATTTATGAGGTAAACTTATAAAATGTGTCGGTAAATGATTGTTTTTTAAGAGTTGTTAAGAATATGATCAGGAAGAAATATGTGACCTAGGAAATAAAAACGTTAAGAAAATAAATTTTTATGAGCGTTAAAAAAATTCTACTATTTGAGCGTGACAACAATGCTGAAAATAAAACAAAATTTTGAATTCGCGCGAGTTTTAGAATTTTTAGAGAATAAAATTTATTTTTAGTTTTTATTTCCAGTCTTGAATTTTTGATTCTTTTGTCTTGAAACAAAAGAATAGAAGTTATTTATTCACAATCCTCATCACCTCATCCTTATAAGTTTCCCCAATCGGAATGATAAAATCTCCGATATGAATATTGCGGTTAACAATGGTTTTGATATTCTGAACCGGAACAATATAAGAACGGTGAACGCGGGTAAAATCTTTTTCAGAAAGCTTTTCCAGAATATTTTTCATCGAAGAACGCGCAATGATTTTCGAATGATCTTTTAAATGAATCTGAATATAATCATCCAGACTTTCAATCAGCAGAATATCATCAAAATTGATCTTATGAAGCTTATAATCTGCACGAATTGAAAGATGTTTTACCTCATCAGTTTCATTATTGGTTTTTACTTTTTCCACTGCGGCTTTAAATCTTTCAAAAGAAAATGGCTTCAATAAATAATCCACGGCATTCAGGCTGAAAGCATCAACAGCATACTCAGAATAAGCCGTTGTGAAAATAACTTTGGTATTTTGGGAGATATTTTTGTAGAAATCCATTCCGTTTTTGGATGGCATTTCGATATCTAAAAAGATGAGGTCAACAGGAAATTTGTTTAAATATTTTTGGGCATCACTTTGGGTATTGAAGATCTTTTCAAGAGAAAGATTTTCAATTTTTCCTGCATAATTCTCAATAATTTTGAGTGCGAGAATTTCATCGTCCAAAGCAATGGCTTTTATCATATTTTTTAGATTAAATTAATTTTTAAATCCACTTCAAAAGTAGCTCCGTTGTTGTTCATTTCCAGAGTATGTTTGTCCGGATAGGTTTGCTGTAAATGTTCTATCGTATTTTTTAGACCAACTTTCAGACTGTTTTCGTCAGCTACTTTTTTATTCACAATATTATTGAAAACATTGAAGCTCAGAATATCTTCTTGAACAATTACTTTTACTGCAATTTTTGAGTTTTCTTCGGCATTAAAACCATATTTGAAGGCATTTTCAATAAAATTCACCAAAATAAAAGGGGCAATTTTCAGTCCTTTCATTTCTCCGATTTCGGTATAAGAAAAATCTAAACTGCTGTCTGTTCTTACCAATTGAAGCGCAATATAATCCTTTAAATATTCGATTTCTTTATCTAATTCAACGAAATCTTTACTGCTTTCCTGAACCACATACCGCATTACATTCGAGAGCTTTAAAATTCCATTCGGAGCATCATCTGATTTCAACAATGCCAAAGAATAAATGGAATTTAAAATATTAAACAAAAAGTGCGGTTGAAGTTGATATTTTAAATTTAACAGTTCGGCTTTTGCTTTCGATTTTTCCAGTTCTTTTTTCTCATTATTTCTGAAAATAAAAAGTGAAGAAAGGAAAGAAAAAAGAAAGGGCAATACAGAGGAAAAGATCATCTGTCGATAAGAACCTTCATTTCTCGGTCCGAAATTTTCATGAGGAGCTCTGTCCATTGAAGGAGGAGGAAAATCTCCATTGGGATAATGCATTGGGGGTGGCCCCAGTTCCATTTGAGAGGGCTGTCCGGAGAAAATATTTTCTGAAGCCAGATAATAAGGCAGAAAAATCATCATTCCAAAACAGATTAAAATACAAACGGTGAAGGCTAAATATTTTTTCTGATTGTAAAGCTTTGGTAGAAAAATATTCAGATTGACATAAAAGAAGATAATCACCATTACAAAACGAATAAATTCCCGCTGAAATGGCGAAACTCTGAAAACAGATAACGTACCGTCAAAATCCGGAGACGAAACGATCGGAATTGTTAACAGTAATGGAATCAGTATAATATGTGGCCATATTTTCTTCACTAACTAATATTTTTATTCAAATATAAATAAAATACGAAGGACATTATCATATGAAAGACACTTCAATAAATAAAATGACCACTTTAAACCTCCTGCTTCAACCATCCATCTTCCAGCGATTGCATTTAAACGATATGGATCAAGCTTCCGCGTTCTTCATCTTTCACAATTTCCAGTGCAACAGGAATTTTTTCTTTCAGCTCTTCCACATGCGAAATAATTCCTACAATTCTGTTTTCTTTTTGAAGTGCATTCAATGTTTCAAATACAATATTTACAGATTCAAGATCCTGGGTCCCAAAGCCTTCGTCAATGAAAAAAAAGTTTTTATCTGATTGGGCATTAGCTTGGACACTTTCTGCCAAAGCAAGCGCTAGACTCAAAGAAACCTGAAAAGATTGCCCACCAGACAAGGTTTTTACACTTCTGCTGCGACCTTCATTCAGGTAATCGATAATTTCAAAATCATTATTTTCATTCAGTTGCAAACTGAGTTGATTTCGCGTCATTCTATGGAATCGGATATTGGCATGATCGCAAAGCTGTCGCAGATAAATTGATGAAACATATTGTACAAAACCGGCAGCTTTAAAAAGATTGGTCATTACTTTTAGATTTTCAGAACGCTTTTGAAGTTGAGATAATTCTTTCAGTAAATCTTCTTTTTTGCGGTATTCTTGTTCAAGTCTTTCGATTTCCGATGATAATTTTACAACCAGATCATTAATTTGCTTTAAATGATTTTCTGCATCATTAAATTCATTTTCTTTGGCCGCAAACTGTTCATGATCAAAAGAAAAATCTTTTAGTTTTTCTTCTAATTCATGAATTCCGTTCTTTAATGTTTCAAAATCGATTTTGAATTTTTGGATCCAATTTCTCCTTTCTTCAACATTTATTTTTTGATGCAGAATCGTTTCGATTTCAGAAAAACTATTAAAATTGTTTTGACTTAATGAAGCGTTGATTAATTCCGTATTCGACAAAATTTCCAGCTTTAATTCTGAAATCTGTTTTTCCAACTGATTCAAAATGGCTTTTTCTTCTGCCAGTTTTGGAGAAATTTGTTTTTCTTTCTGAACTAATTCATGATAATTTTTCTCTGTCTCAGTATTGGATTTTGACAGTGTGTGATAAATATTTTCAATTTCTTCTGTTGTTTTATCAGAATAATTTTCCCAATTCAGTATTTTTAAATTAGAACGGTTGCTATTAATTTGCTCCTCTTTTTTAGCTTCCTGAATTTTAAACGTTTCAAGTGCCTTTTGGTATTTTTCTAAATTTTCAATTTCTTTAGCTAAGGTTTCCCTTTCCTTGAAAATAGTTTGATTCAATTGCTCAATTTGCTTTTCGGCCTCGAGAGAAGAGCTACGTTTTGCCTCAAATTCAGCTTCTTTTTCATAGCTGAATTCAGTCCAGATAAATTGTTTTAGATGATTTTCAATATGATGTTGAATGTCTGAAATAATTTCCTGTTCAGCTTTTAATTGATTTTCAAAAATTCCTTTTCTTTCCAGAATTTTATCAATCTCATTTTCCTTTTTTTGTAGGTTGATTAATTCTTTATCTACAGATTGAACTTTTTCCTCAAATTCTTTCAATTCTGAATGTACATCATGAAATTCCACAATATTCGGATGTTCAGAAGATCCACAAAGCGGACAAGCTTCACCGTTATGAAGTTCACTCGAGAATTTTGCTAACTCTTGCTGAATTTTTAAATGATCCAGTTTTTGTAAAAATTCTTTCTTTTGAATCTCAAGGTTTTCCTTTTTCTGTTGAAAGTTTTCTTTGAAATTTTCAGGAAATGCTTTTAATTCATCTGAAATTTGCTGAATCTGTAATTCCTGTTTTTTTATTTTTTCAGATTGATCTTCTTGCGATTTTTTTAAATTCTTTTGTTGAATAAACCAGTTTCCAACCTGTAAAAGAAGATTGGAATCAAGTTTCTTTGGCTTTAAAGTTTCGGCTTCCTTGGAAAGAAGATCGATATTGTGCTGAATATTTTTTCTTTTTTCTTCAACTTCCTGAACTTCCTTTGAACCTTTTTGAGTTCTTTCCTTAAGTTTTTTAATTTCATCGGAATAATTGAGAATCTGCACAATTAAATTCAGGTCGTTTTCCTGTATTTTAGATTGCTCCAATGCCTCAAACTTCGGCTGAATAGCGGTAAGCTGTTCTTTTATGAAATGAAATTGAGCTTCGGTTTTCTTAACAGTGGTATTTTGTTTTTCAGCATCAGATCGCTTTGCCGAAATTTCTTTTGAAAGTTTATCTTTTTCAGCCAATAGAGGATTGAAAATTCTGGAAACTCGGTCGTAAATATCAGTTTGGGTTTCTAAAATATCAATTTCCGCTTTTTGCGCAGAAAGGTTGCTGAAGTTTTCTTTTTTCTGTTTTAAATTTTCAAAATCTGTTTTTAGATTTTTAAGCTGTTGAAAGCTCGCCGAAATTTTTTGGAAATTATCTTTTGCTTCTGAAAACTTGTGTTGTTCCGTTTTTAAAGTTTCTTTTTGCGCAGAAATCTGTTCCTCGGTAATTTCTTCAAAACCTTTTAACTGCCCATCCAGCTGATCGAGTTCAGATCTGTTTTTAACATTCAGAGAAGCTACATTATTCTGAAGATCAAAACGCTGAAGGTTGAAGATTTCCTTCATCATCGTCGTTCTTTCCGTCGCGCCAAGTTCTAAAAATTCTTTAAACTGACCTTGCGGAATAATGATGGTTCGTTTGAAATTAGCATAATTCAGTCCGATAATTTGCTCGGCATTCGAATGCTCCAAAGGAATCCATTTCCCCTCAATCTGCTGATAAAAAGTAACCGAACTTGGTTTTACATCGTCAAATTTTTTAGAATTACGTCGAAAATCTCTTGTCGCACGGAACAGTTTGTTTTCAAAATTCAAAAAATCAAACTCAATATAGGAAGTGTGCGATTTTAAATTCATCATATTATACGCTCTTTTATCACGCATATTCAGACGTTCTGTTTCGCCATAAAGGGCAAAAGAAATGGCTTCAAGAATAGATGATTTTCCGGAACCTACGGAACCAAAAATACCGAACAAACCAGCATCGGTAAGATTTTTAAAATCAATGATCTGTCTTTCCTGATAAGAGTAAAGTCCTTCGATAGTGAGCTGAACAGGGATCATGGCTTAGGCATTTAAAATTTCGTTAAACAAATTCATTAAGTCTTCATTGGCTTCCTGGCCGCCGTTTTTAGATTTAAAATAATCCTGAAACAGAGTTTCTATATTTTGGTTTAAATTGATCTCATGAATCGAATTTTCAGCAAATTCCTGATTTTTAATTTTAGGAATCAGATAGACAATTCCGTTATGCGACTGATATAATAGTTTTCTTTCGTCAGCCGTCAGAAATGTGGTGCTTTCTAATGTTAATTCAACAAAAGTATGAGGATTTTCTGTGAGCCAGTTAACCGCGTTTTCTACGGAATCAAATGTTTTTCGTACTAAACTTTTTCCGCTTTCTAACTGTATTTTTTCAAAAGAAACGTTTTTTCCGCTTTCTGCATTAATGATAGAAATATATTTTTTTTGTCCGGCTTCACTAAAACTGTAACAAAGTGGCGAAGATGAATAGATAACAGGTTTTTCAACAGTTCCGATATTTTGAAATCCGTGCAAATGTCCCAATGCGGTATACTGAATCTGATGCGGAATGATGTCTGAAAAAATAAGATCTGCATTGCCTATTTTAATGGGCTTTTCACCTTCAGGCTCTTCAATAATTTCGTTTCCTTTTTTGTTCATATATAAATGAGCCGTGAGAATATTGATTCCGTTTTCATCACAGAATTCATCGGCAAGGTATTTCCAGTTTTCTGCTAAAACGTTGTTGATTTCCTCTTCTTTATTTTCTCCAAAATATTCTTTTAAACGAATTTCATTCGCGTAAGGCGTGTGAAGAATACGAATAGGAGTTTCTGAATTTTTTAATACTAATTCTATAAAACCTTCTTCCGATTTTGAAATCGTAAAATATTCGGTTTCAAAAGGATTGATCTTCGCTTTGGGATGACCAATAAGAATAATGCCGCACTCACGCGCCAAAGGATCGGGAGCATTGATGAGATTGGGAGAATCATGATTTCCAGCGATCGCAATTACGGGACGTTTTCCGTTTAATGATAAACGTTTCAGGGTTTTATAAAATAATTCTACCGCTTCCACACTCGGATTGAAATTGTCAAAAAGATCTCCAGCAATCAAAACAATGTCTACATTTTGTTCATCAGCAATTTGAACAATTTCATCCATAATAGAAACCTGTTCTTCAAGTCTTGAAAAACGGTCGAGGCGTTTCCCTAAATGCCAGTCGGCGGTATGTAGAATTTTCA
Source organism: Chryseobacterium sp. GM_Chr_2 (assembly GCF_026540445.1). Classification (NCBI taxonomy): domain Bacteria; kingdom Pseudomonadati; phylum Bacteroidota; class Flavobacteriia; order Flavobacteriales; family Weeksellaceae; genus Chryseobacterium; species Chryseobacterium sp. GM_Chr_2. The sequence continues at coordinate 286,950 of NZ_JALNUD010000005.1, read as the reverse complement.
TATTGTATCGTTCTCTTCTCTTGCTTTAAAATCTTCGCGAATCTGTTTTAAACGTGCTTTTCTTTCTGCTTCCGCATTTTGTTGCTTCCGTTTTTTCTGATCGATCTTCTTTTTATTTTTTTGCCTGTTGGCTTCGTTATTTTTGCTCATATCAATGTATTCCCAAAAGTAATTTTATATGAATAGATGATCAAAAATACTAAAGATTAAGGGGGAAAGCAATTTTTCAATCTAAGGTTGATGAAATATTTTATAATGAGTCATCAAACCTCACAGGTTTTTAAAACCTGTGAGGTTTAGTCATAATCACATGGATAAAGCGTAGTCATTCTTTGATTAACAGGATCTTTTCTTCCAGCGAGTTTGTTTATAACCTGCATACTTTTTACAAAGTTTCATACAAGGTTGTTTGTAATGAAATACAACTGCATTTGATTTGTTTCAAGGTTGTTTGTGACTTCCTGCGTTTGCATTTTGTCTGTTTCACCATTGTTTGTAATCAACTGCAATTGTATTTGGTTTGTTTTACTATTGTTTGTAATCAAATGCAATTTTAAATCATAAAACCAAGCTAGTTTCTGGAATCTGTTTGCGGATCAGTTACAAAATTTGGGGATTATCCAAAAAGTTTGTCATCCCCGTAGGAATCTAAGCATAGTATTAGAAAATAAAAATCAAGCAATTGTTAATTTTCTTCTTTAACGCTATTGATCGCTAAGGCTTTGTGTCTCATTATGCCTATTTTCGGTCGCAAGGGCGTTCTACTCAGCAAATGATAGCAGTATTTAACTGTTTTAACTATAAAAATTCAAAATCTTACACTTTGAACACAAAGCCCACAGAGTTTTATGATTATGATATGTTTTTAAGTTTCACAAAACGAAGTTTCGCCGATTCAGATTAAATCAATTTTATAATTGAGGCAATGCCGTTTCACTTATAAAAGACAATAATAAAGCTTATCTATTTTCTCCCCAAGTTTTGAGACTGAGCCCTGTTTGCTTTAGAAATGAAATCAATATCTTTACAGCATTATGGAACAGCAATCAAAAGATCCGCTTCACGGAAAAAGACTGGACGCCATTCTTGAGGAATTGGTAGATTATTACAATGGTTTTGAAAAGTTGGGCGAGCAGATTAATATCAAATGTTTTACAGATAATCCCAGTATCAGTTCTTCACTGAAGTTTTTGAGAAAAACAGATTGGGCGAGGACAAAGGTGGAAAGTTTATATCTTTTTGTACTAAGACAGAAAAAAAGAGACGAAAGAAAAGGGTAGAAGTAATATGGAGGGAATTCTTGTTTCAACCCAATTACTCGATCAATGATTTCAAAAGCAGTATATTTGTACAATTAATCGTGAACTGAAACTCACGACAAAAAATTAAAATATGACAATCGAAAACAATCATGTTGTAGCTGTAAAGTACATCCTTCACACGATAGAAGAAGATGGAACAAAGGTTTTAGTAGAAGAAACAACAGCAGAAAATCCATTAACATTCTTATACGGTGTGGGAATGATGATTCCTAAGTTTGAACAAAATATCCTTGGTTTGAAAGCAGGTGATAAGGCAGATTTTGTAATTCAGCCAGAAGAAGCTTACGGTGAAAAGCAAGAAGATGCTATCGCTCAGTTGCCAATCGATATGTTCGCAGAATCTGGAATTCCGCCAGTAGGAGCTATCTTGCCTTTGTCTGACAATCAAGGAAATAATTTCCAGGCATTTGTAGTAGAAGTTACTCCTGAAGCAGTGGTTGCAGATCTTAATCACCCAATGGCTGGTAAAGTGTTGGATTTCCAGGTGGAAGTTTTAAATACTCGTCCTGCGACTGAAGAGGAGTTGTCTCACGGTCACGCGCACGGAATCGACGGAAACGAAGCTCACTAAGAGTTTTCTAAAAAAATATGAATGTCCGGCAGAAATGCTGGACATTTTTTTGTTTGAATTACTATAAAATATCATACAATCAATTTTATCGAAGATAAAATCCTTGCGCCTTAAACCATAATGGCTATAAAAAACTTAGTGCCTTTGCGATGACCAACCAGAGGATTTATATTTAATCTAAAAACTCACCACTCACATAAAACCAACGATTTTGGATCATTTTGAATGTTGATAACTCATGATGAACCTGCTTCTGACCATCCTGATCAGTATAAAAAGCTTTAAATTCCACTTTATTCATAGATGGTTTATCCACAATTTCAAGTTTCGTCCATTCATTGATTTCTCCCCATTCCTGCAAATCCTTTTTATTGTGATATTTTCTTTTGGACGGAGAGGTGGTTTCCATTAAATATCCTCCATTCGGAATGGCAAACGCCGAAAACCTCGAACGCATTAATGCTTCTGCTGTAGGTGCATTTTTTTCTCCGGTGTGATAAGGTTGGCAACATTCTTCGTAAGATTTTCCTGAACAGCAGGGACAATTCATTTTTCTAAATTTTATTTAAACGCAAATTTACATTAATATTTTTCTCTCTCAGATTTTACAGATGACGCAGATTTAATATTATCATGGAGAATTAAAATACAAACATCTGCGAAATCTGCGAGATAGTTAGTAGCGCGATCCGTGAAAAACATTAGAGCCATTAGTGTTTAGAAAAAATCAAAAAAAGCATCCAAAATTGAATGCTTTTAAAAATTTATTTAATAAAACCTCTGTTTCTCAATAAAGGCTTGATATCCGGATCGTGTCCTGTAAAATCTCTGAATGCCTGATTCAGATCCACAGAATTTCCTACCGAAAGAATATATTTTCTGAACCGATCTCCGTTTTCTCTCGTCAGTCCGCCGTTCTTAGAAATCCATTCCCAAGCGTCGTTATCCAAAGTTTCAGACCACAAATAGGCGTAATATCCTGCAGAATAACCACCGCCCCAGATGTGTGCAAAATATGGTGTGTGATATCTTGGAGGAACGGTTGCCAAAGTAAATCCGTGTTTTGTTAAAGATTGTTTTTCGAAATCTAAGACAGGAATTAATTGACTTTCATTCGTTACTGTATGCCAATCCATATCCAGTTCGGCAGCAGAAACCAATTCGGTAGTCATATATCCTTGATTGAAGGTTGCTGCTTTTTTAATTTTATCAACCAAAGCCTGTGGAATTGGCTGTTTTGTTTCGTAATGTAACGCGTAATTTTTCAAAACAATAGGATCTAAAGCCCAATGTTCATTGATTTGTGAAGGGAATTCCACGAAATCTCTTGGTACATTCGTTCCTGAAAGTGAAGGATATTTTTGGCTGGCGAACATTCCGTGAATAGAGTGACCAAATTCATGGAAGATTGTTGTTACATCATCATAACTAATTAAAGAAGGTTTTCCAGGAGCTGGCTTCTGATAATTGTAGCAGTTGACAATGACAGGTTTTGTTCCTAGCAAATAAGATTGTTCAACGAAGTTACTCATCCATGCACCACCATTTTTAGAATCTCTCGTGTAGAAGTCTAAGTAATAGATTGCGATAGATTTCCCGTCGTGATCGAAAACTTCGTACGTTACCACATCTGGATGATAAACTGGAAGATCTGTTCTTTTTTTGAAAGTCAATCCATAAAATTTTTCAGCTGCGAAGAAAACACCTTTTTCCAAAACCGTTGTAATTTCAAAATAAGGCTTGATTTGATTTTCATCTAAATCGAATTTCGCTTTTCTTACTTGTTCAGCGTAAAAATTCCAGTCCCAAGGTTCAACTTTGAAACCTCCTTTTTGTTGATCGATCAAATCCTGAATATCTTTTGCTTCACGTCTTGCAGTTTCTACGGCAGGAGTTGCAATTTGATTCATTAAGTTGGTTGCCGCTTCAGGATTTTTTGCCATCTGATCCTGCAATTTCCATTCTGCGAAACTTTTCTTACCTAAAACCTGAGCTTTTTTAAGTCTAAGTTTAGCTAATTTTTCAATCGTTTCTCTCGTGTCGTTTCCGTCACCTTTTTCAGCTCTCAACCAAGAAGCTTTGAACAGTTTTTCTCTGGTTGCTCTGTTTTTAAGGTTTTGTAAAAGAGGCTGTTGCGTGGTATTTTGTAAAGCCAATAAATATTGACCAGGTTTTCCTGCATTTTTAGCATCAGAAGCTGCCGCTGCGATTTCATCAGCTGAAAGTCCGTCTAATTCTTTAGCATCATTAAAGAAAACTCCGCCTTGCTTTCTCGCTTCCAATAATTTGTTGGAATATTGAGTCGAAAGTGAAGCCAATTCCTGATTGATTTGCTTTAATTTTTCCTTATCAGCAGAAGAAAGATTGGCTCCTGCTATTTCAAAATTTTGCTTATAATATTGTAATAACCTTTTGCTTTCAGAATCTAAACCATTTTCAGAAATAGCTTTAATTCTTTTATAAAGATTTTCATTCAGATACATTTTATCAGAATGAGCCGCGAAAATCGGAGCGTATTCTTCATCTAAAGCCTGCAGAGTAGGGTTTGTGTTGGCACTTGTAAGGTTTGAAAATACAATCGTTGCTCTTTTCAGAATTTCCCCGCTTTGTTCTAAGGCTACAATCGTATTTTCGAAAGTCGGAGCTTCAGGATTGTTGGCAATTTTCAGGATTTCAGCATCGTGTTGTTGTAATCCGAAATCAAAAGCAGGTTTAAAATGTTCGTTTTTAATTTTATCAAACTCCGGAGCTTCGTACTGAAGCTTGCTTTTCTTCATGAAAGGGTTTGAAGCTAATGAAGCAGGAATTGTGATTTCCTGTTGTGTATCGGTTTTTTTCATTGTAGTACAAGAGTAATTAAATGCTAATGCAGAAATTAATAATACCGATGTAATATTTTTCATAAATTAGTTGTTAATAAAGTATAAAGATAACTAAAACTTAATTCATAAAACCATTTAACATGAAATCTACACCGCTTTTTATATTCTCAGCCTTCCTTTTACTGTCTTCGTGTAACGAAAAACATGAACGAAGATCCCACGAAAATGATAAAAATACATGGGTTGAAAAGGTTGTCAGTAAAGATAATGGACCATTAAAACAGAAGGAAATAAGCGGCGATTTTGATGAAATTGAGGTTTCTCAAGCCATTAATGCCGAAATTATAAAATCTGAAACCGAAAGAGTAGTAATCTCCGCGCCTGAAAGTATCATTAATGAAGTTTTGGTGGATATTGACGGAAAAGAACTTCATATTCATTACAAACCGGGAATTCGGGTAATGAACAATAATAAGGTAACTGCGAAGATTTATACGAGAGATTTCACAAAGTTGAAAGCAAATTCCGCAGCAAGTATCAATGTAAAAGATAAGTTCACTCAGGAAAAAACGAATATTGATATTTCGAGTGCTGCAAGTATTTCCGGAGATCTGGAAGCTAACGATTTTGAAATTTCAGTAAGCAGCAGCAGTAGTTATTCTGGAAAAATTTGGGCAGTTGACCTTGATTTGGATGCTTCTTCTGCAGCAAGTGTGGATATTTCCGGCAAGGCTAAAAATGCAGAAATTTCTTCTTCGTCAGGAAGTAGCGTGAATGCCAAAGACGTGATTGCAGATAATGTAAAAGCTGAATCTTCAAGCGGATCAAGCATTGAGATTAGCGCACTTTCCAAAGTTGATGCAGATGCGTCGTCGGGAGGAAGTGTGAATGTTTATAAAAAAGGAAATGTTTCTACAGTCAATAAAAGAGAAAGCAGCGGAGGAAGTGTAAATATTCAATAGAAATTGATACATTATAGAATAAGTTTCGGCGGCCGAAGGCCACCGAAACTATTTATTTCAAACTAAAACTAGAAACTTTTCGACCATTTAGCGGCTGAATTGATCTGTTATTGCTTTTAGGAAGGTGTTTTGCGATATCTTCAATTTCATCTTCGGTCATTTCAATAGGATTTTTAAATACAATCCATGTCACGTTATCCGAACAAGGAGGAGTGGTAAGCGAACCAGCATAAGTGAAATAACTCTTATTTTTAGGATACATTTTTTCAGGGTTGAAAATAATGTCTGTATCTTCTTTTTTCTCTTTTGCTAAAGTTTTAAATACTTTCAGCTTTTCAAAGTAAGAATTCTCTTTGCCTTCTTTTACCATCACACCAAGCACAAGAACCGAACCGTCCAAAGCTTTATGAACAAAGTGTAATTCTAAAGGATATCTGATACCATCAATTTTATGTTCTGATTCTTCATGGGCATGAAACTGCATCAGGAAATATTTCTTATTGTCGTAAGTCACAAAATTTCCATCTTTAAAATCGAATTGTAGCGTATGTCCGTTGTCATTAATATCTTTAATATCACTTTTATCATAGTTGAATCCGATGTTTTTAATTCCTTTTCCGGGAACCACTTTTGAAGTTACAATATTAATAGGAGACTGGCTTTTGCTTTGTCCGCATTTTTCATTTCCTGTCATTTCTCCCCAGTGCTCAGGAGATTCATTTCCCTCATAGCCCCAATGTTGCTGAGCATTTACAAAACCTAAAGAAAGTAAGCTGATTGATAAGATTATTTTTTTCATTATAGATGTTTATTTTAATTATAAAGATACTTGATATTGTAATAAAACTGCATTTTTTGTTGTGATTTTATCGCCTGCATTATTGTAAACAGGGTGATTTTGATAAGAAACTGTTACTTTTGAGTTTTGTCCTGAAAGTAGCCACGTTACTCCCATATCCCAAAAATTAACCGACTGATTCAGCCTTTCAAAATCTGAATGTTGAAGCGATGCATAAGGCATTAAGGTAGTTTTTCCGATGAGGTTATCCTTTAATTTATATCCGGCTTGTACGTAATATGTTGTTCCTGTTCCGTACATGGGAAAAGCGACTCCGCCACCATTTAAAATATCAGGATTATTTTCTCCGTTAATAGGATTCATCGTTCCGGCATTTCTGATGTAATTTTTTCCGAAATCAGAATGAGTGATGTTTCCATATAAGCTAATCGCTCTACCGTCCTTTCCAAGCGGGGCGTCATAGAAAACGTCTGCTGCTAAATGAAACATATTGCTTTGTATGGTATCTTTCGCTTCATTGGTTCTCCACATTGCATTTTTTTGATAAATAAGTCCGGCTCCCACATTGAAAACAGACTTTTTACCTAAATAAGATCCTGATAAATAAGGGGTTTGGTTAGATTCCTGATCTTTAAACTGATATTGAACATACCCATTATACTGCATTTTTGGAGGTAAGGCAGAAAAACTCGCATTAGAAGTAATTGCAGGATTATAACCTGCCATTTTTTTGATAGACATTGGCTGAGCCATTTGCACACGATAATCGAACTTTCCTAATTTACCTTTTGCAAAAACGGATAATTTTCTCAAGAACTGATCTGTCACATCATTCGTCATTTGCTGATACAATGGTGCGTCAATTCCTAATTGTGAACCAACTGCGGGAGAAGCAAAACGAGACAATCCGCTCCATCCGGATAATCCCATCCCTAATGATAATTTTGTTTTGTCGATCGCGTATTCACCATAGGCATCATGAACGAAAAAACCTTGCTTTCGGTCTGACAACGTGTTTAAATTATTCAATCCAAATTGAGTATACATAAAAACACGGTCTGTGATTTGACCAAAGACCTGAATATTAGTTCTTCGTATTCCGATGTCTGTGCCGCTGTTTTTTAATGTTCCATCGAAAGTAGATCCCGGATTGTATTGTGCCGAACGTATCCAGGCTTGTGTTAAAAATGTGAATTTTAAAAAGTTACTTCCATCTTCGTTCAATGGGATTTTTCTGTCTTTCAGAAAGCTGGAAGTTTGTGCATTGATGTTTTGTGCCCCAAAGAATGCCAGGCAGGAATAAAAAATTGTTTTTAAATTTTTCATTTTTGTGTTTATTGTTAAAATTGTTTTTAAAATTTGTGTAAATGGATCTTGATCTTCACTTTTCAGAAAAAGATTTCGAGAATGATTAGATAAAATCATTAAAAATGGTAAAATGAGAAGTTTTTAGCAGTCAGATCGCCACTCACAAAATAGATCGTACAAGCAAAGAGAATTACTAAATTCTGTACGATAAAAAATGGAATTAGAACTATTTTGAGAAAAATAATTCGTTTTTATTTTTAACGAAAATAGGATAGGAGAAGTAAAATATTCAAAACCCTCATCACCCTTTTCAGAATCTGAAAACTGAGAATTCAGTTCATATTTTTCAAAATTATAAGTATTGTTTTCAGAATCTTTTTTTTGAAATGTTTTTACATTACCATTATTTTTTTCATAATGGATGATGTTTGAAGTCATAAATGCCAGAAATAAAACCAGCAGCAGACTATTGCAATATTTAAAAGAATTTGAGAACATTTGTGTAATGCAAAAATAATCGCGAAAAATGAGATTCTGTTAAAAAAGCAATAGATTTATTATATTAAAAAACGTATTCGATTATTGATTTTTATTAAATTTTAAATAATTATGAATTAATTTTCGTTATTTTCTTCTTCTGTTGGAAAATCATCTACAATTCCGGTGTCGAAACTTAAATTATCATAAGCTAATAATTCTTCTTCACGTTGAAGAATTTCTTTTGTTGTAAATAACCTGATTTCGTCTTCGTCATGTTTCGCTTTTGCCAATCTTCGGATAGATGCTTTATCAATCGTCATAAATCTTTGTCCTAAACGTCTGGCTGCATATTTTCGCATTCCGGTTTCATGAAGAACGTCAACCGCCATGTCTACGGCAGTTCCCAGAGTTTCACGATAAATATTGTTGATTCCATTATTGAGGTAATCATACGCATCAATTCTGTTTTTAGCTCTTACAAAAATTTTCACTTTTGGATAATGCTCACGAACTAAATCTGCAATAAATTTGTTATCAGCAGGATCATCCAGGCAAAGAACTAATATTTCGGCATCTTCAATTCCAGCGGCACGCAGAATAGGAATTCTGGTAGCATCGCCATAATATACTTTAAAACCATAACTTCTTAACAGTTTTACACGGTCAGAATCTCTGTCCAAAACGGTAGCCGAGATTTTATTTGCCTTGAGCAAACGTCCGACCGTACTTCCAAAATGCCCGAACCCCACAATAATAATTTTCTTTTGCGAAACATCATTATCTAAAATATTGAAATCATTATCCTTTTCAGTAACTTCTTTAATGAATTTTGGAGTAATCAGTTTGTCATTAATAATTAATAAAAATGGGGTAATGCACATGGTAATCGCGATAACGGCCATCATTTGAGCATTTAATTCTGAACTTAAAAGATATAGGCTGGAAGCATAATTTATCAATACAAAAGCAAATTCTCCCACCTGAGAAAGCGCAAACGCATAAAATAAACTTTGAGGGGTGTCTATCCTGAAAAATTTTCCGATCGCAAATAGAACAATAAATTTGATTGTCAATACCGCGAATACCGTACTGAAAATAAATAAAGGATCTTTCGCAATGACATTAAAATTCATCGTTGAGCCTACGCTTACGAAGAATACGGCTAATAATAATCCTTTAAACGGATCAATCTGTGCCTCGAGTTCATGACGAAATTCGCTGTTCGCCAGCATCACGCCTGCAAGGAAAGCTCCTAACGCAGGAGAAAGTCCGATGGAAACCATTAATTCTGAAACACCAATCACCAGAAATAGAGAAGATGCGGTTAAAAGTTCTGTCATTCCTGATTTTGATACATATCGTAAAAAAGGAACAAAAACATATCTACCCAGTAATATTAAAATTACAACTCCGAAAATTACGGTGGTTGCCTGTAACCATTCGGGAAGGGTTTGTATTAAAACCTGAATATTATTATCGTTGTGTCTCGCTTTATAATTCGCAATAATCGGAAGAATAGCAAGGATAGGGATCACTGCAATATCCTGAAATAAAAGTGTTGAAAAAGAGGCTTCGCCGGCAAGTGTCTTTAAATTATTTTTCTCTTGTAGAGTCTGCAAAACAATGGCGGTGGAAGATAGGGCAAAGCACATGGCAACGGCAACCGCTTTGTCGATTCGCCAACCCGCCCACATAAAAACGGCAAAAAGTAATGAAATGGTTAATAACATCTGCGTTAACCCCAACCCGATTATTTTCTTCCGCATTTCCCAGAATTTACGGGGCTCCAGCTCTAATCCGACTAAGAATAAAAGCATGATGACTCCAAATTCGCTGGCGTGCATAATATCGTTCACGTCTTTTCCCGTTAATCGCAGAACGTAAGGCCCAATGATAATTCCTCCGGCAATATATCCGATTACGGAACTTAGCCCGAATTTCCTAGCCAGCGGAACCATAATAATGGCTACGCCCAGAAAAATCAGAGTGTTCATTGCTAAAGTAGATTCCATAATTTTTTATTGATTGAGAAGTTCTGCAAATTCTTTTTTATGAAGAATAATATCTTTTTTTGATAATTTATTGGCTTCGTAAACGATCTTTATGGTTTTAATATTGGCTTTAAAAACATTGAGCGAAACAATTAATCCACTAATGAGCTCTTCCACGGTGTATTTATAAGTTCCGTCTTTGGTAAAGGATCGTTCTCTGCCGCCGGTTGTGATCAGAATATGAATTTCTTTGCCTTCCAAAGGGTTGTATTGCCCTTCTTTGAGCCAGTCTCTGTCAAAAACTTCGTCTATCCAAAGTCGTAAAAGGGGAGGCATTCCAAACCAGATCAGCGGAAACTGAAAAATGAAACGCTCATATTCAACGATTCTTTTTCGCTCCCGAAAGGCGGCAATATGAAAGTCAGGATATTCTTCATAAAGATCCCGAAGGGTAAAATGCTGATGACGGACGTAGAAATTAATGAGCTCAACATTGGAATTGGAGTGCTCTAAATAAGGGTGTGCAAAAACTACCAACGTCTTCTTCATAAACCTGTTTTCAGTAAATATAATGAAAAATTTTTGAATTAAAGTTGGTTTTTATGTGGTATTATTAATTTTTTAATATTAAAAGAGAAGATTTATGTTAAAATAAATTAAAGAATAGAATTTTATATTTTCTTTTCTTTAATATTTGGTAATGCAAGTTTTTTAACGCAAAGCCCGAAAAGATTTTTTTAATTAATTGAGAATACTTTGTGTTCGCAAAGGCATTTCACTCAGTAAAGTGATTACATTGTTTTCATTTCGACCTACATTGAAATCTCTTAAATAATCTTAACTCCTTAATTCTAACCTTAATGGTTCAAATTTTTAAAGAAATTTATTGATGACTTATAAAAAGTATATTGGTTTTAGAAAAATATCTACCAGCCTCCAGAAGCACCGCCACCACCGAAACTTCCGCCACCGCCGAAGCCTCCAAATCCTCCGCCGCCTGAGCTGCCACCACCAAAACCACCGCCTCCGAAGCTGCCTGGAAAAGGAAAAAATCCTCCGGGATAATTTCTGCGACCTCGTCTACTGATGATAACATCATCGTCGTCATTACCACCGCCATTTCCGCCGCCTCTGTTTCTAAAAATAATAATGATGATGATAAAAATAATGAATGCTATAAGAATTGTTTTTAAAATATTTCCGTTGCCACCAGAATCAGGGTTTTCGATAGGTTTGAATTTCCCCTGAACGGCTTCCATCATTGTTGAAGTTCCGCGATTGATTCCTTCGTACCATCTGCCTTGTTTAAAGTGTGGAGTAACGATGTAATCTAAAATCTGTCCGGCAACCGAAGCGGTTAAATATGGCTCAACGGCTCTTCCTGGCTGAATAGACATGGTGTAATCCTGTGTCGCGATCAGAAAAACAATTCCGTTGTCGACTCCTTTTTTTCCGATGCCCCATTTTTCACCAAACATGGTGGCTAAAAAATTAACATCTTCTCCTTTGGTTGAAGGAATAATAATCACTTCAATTTCTGTTGAAGTAGAATCTGCAAATTTGATCAGTTTATTGTTTAAAGCATCTGTTTCCTGTTTTGAAAGAATTCCGGATTCATCATAAACAGGATAAAGGATTTTCGGTTTGTTTGGAATCTTGTATTGTGCTGATACAAAAGTGTAAAAGCATACGAGTAAAAATGAAAATACTATTTTAAGAGAACGTAATTTCATTAGATAATTGATTGGGATTTTCTCCGTTTACAGGAAAATGTTTTTTCAGTTCCAGACCAGTTTCCAGAATTCCGCTTTTTAAAGCTTTATAATAATTTCCTTTGGCAAATTCAGCCGTAATATAGTCGTGCAGGTGATCCCAGTACGATTGATTTACTTTTTCATGAATTCCAATATCTCCAATAATGGTAAGGTATTTTTGATCAAAATTAACATGAAAAAGAACGGCATTTCTTTCAGCTGTTTTATTCATGCAGAGCTCTTTGAAAACTTCAAACGCTGTCTTGGCATTGTCATCTTCCGTATGAGAATCAATATGCACTCTTATTTCGCCTGAAGAATGTTCCTCTGCGGATTGAATAGCTTCCACAAGGGAAGCTATCTGCTGATTTGTCAAAAATCTGTTGTTCATTATTCTGAGAATACTTCAGGGGCTTTATTGGCTCCTGCTTCGGCTTTGAATAAAGGTTTTTCTTTAAAGTTGGTAAAATTCGCCAAAATATTATTTGGGAAAGTTTTGATCGAAGTATTATAATCCTGAACAGCTCCGTTATAATATACCGTTTCTGTTCTGATGCTATTTTCAATCGCAATATATTCTCTTTGGAAATTGATATACTGTTGATCTGCTTTTAGATCAGGATATTTTTCAACAACCACCATCAATCTGTTTAAAGCTCCGGATAATTCTCCTTGCGCTGCTTGGAATCTTGCAATATCCTGCTCCGTCATATTGGTAGGGTCTACATTTACAGAACTTGCTTTAGAACGCGCTTCGACAACTTTCGTTAAAGTTTCCTGTTCAAATTTTGAATAGGCTTTTACTGTTCTTTCCAGATTCGGAATAAGGTTGGCTCTTTTTTGATATACGGTTTCTACGTTAGACCATTTTGTATTGACATTCTGTTCTTTGGTGACAAAATTGTTATAGCCACTTTTTCCCCAGAAGAATAGTAAGGCAACAATAATAAGAAGAGCAATGCCGATGGTTCCGGCGCTCAAACAGCCCTTGTTTTTCATAGTTTAAATTTTTAATTTCTTGTGCTAATCAAATATACAAATTATGTGCTAATTTTGCAGAAAATTATTTGAATGACAACAATCGTGGTGGCAATGGGAGAGAAAAATGAAATTGGTTTTAATAATCAGTTGCTTTGGCATCTTCCGAAAGATTTAAAACATTTTAAAGACCTTACTTCGGGACATCCGATTATTATGGGTAGAAAAACGTATGAAAGCATCGGGAAACCACTTCCTAACAGAACCAATATTGTTGTTTCCAGAAAAAAAGACTGGTTTGAAGAAGGAATTCTTATCGTTGGGAGTTTAAAAGAAGCTCTAAAATTTGCTAAAAAGATTGATGAAGAAGTTTTTGTGATTGGTGGCGGAAATATTTATCAACAAACGATGGAGATTGTGGATAAATTAGAAGTCACTTTAGTAAAAGCTGATTTGGAAGCAGATACTTATTTCCCGAAAATCGACGCGAAAATCTGGAAGAAAACGAATGAAGTTTTCCACGAAAAAGATGAAAAAAACCAATATGATTTTTATTTTCAAACTTATGAAAAAATTTAATGTTTAAAGTTTTTAGTTCAAAGTTGAAGAACATTAAACTTTAGACCTTGAACCATAAACTAAGAATCTTAAATTTCTTATCTTTGCACTTCTAAAATTTAATAATGAATAAATACATAAAAATTGTAATTGCAGCGGTTCTTATACTTTTAGGACTTTATATGATGATCTTTACAAGGAGCTTAGGATGGGGAATTGTTATTTTCCTTTTAGCATCATCGCCAATTTTACTTTTCTTTAAAAATGAATATATTCTTTTGGCTTTCTGGCAGTTGAGAAAACAAAATATGGAAAAAGCAGCGGAATGGTTAACAAAAATTACCAATTACCAAGCTCAACTTCATAAATCTCAATATGGATATTTTCATTATTTGTTGGGGTTAACTCAGGCACAGGATCATCCTACGAAAGTGGAGCCATTAATGAAAAAAGCATTGGAATATGGTTTGAACATGAAGCATGACAGAGCGATGGCAACATTAAATCTTGCGGCAGCCGCAATTTCAAAAGGAAGAAAGCAGGAAGGCCAGAAATTATTGGAAGAAGCGAAAAGATTGGACAGCGCGGGAATGATGACTGATCAAATCAAAATGATGAAAGATCAGTTGAAAATGCCAACGATGCAGAAACATATGCACAACCCGAATATGAGAAACAGAGGGAAATTCTTTTAATTGAGAGTTTTGAATTAAAAATATAAATGCACTTGAAAAATCAGGTGCATTTTTTATTTTTGAAACATTAAGATTTATTTAAGGAGCTAAGTTTAATTTGTAAAGCAACTTAAATATTCTTAATTTCTTTAGTAAATCTTAATGGTTAAGTTTAAAATTACATTTCAGAATTATTATGTTCGTAACCATAGAATTTTGGAATTTGCCAATGATATTTCACAGCAAATGTTCGGATGGCAACGATTAGTAAAATGGTGAAAATCTGTATCACAGTGTAGGAAAGGTGTGAGAATTTTGTTAATAATAAAAAGGAAGATCCGCCCACAATACAAGCTGTTGCGTAAATTTCTTTTCTGAAAATCAGCGGTATTCTATTCAATAAAATATCCCTGATAATACCTCCGAAACATCCCGTTATCGTTCCCAAACCGATACATATTAAAGGATGAATATCTGCATTCAATCCTTTCTGAATACCGATAATGGTAAATAATCCCAGCCCGAAACTGTCAAAAATAAATAAAGTCACCTGAAAATTTTTCTCAAAAGATTTAAAAATCATGGTGAAGATACTGGTTAGAATAATAACCGCACAAGTTAACAGATCATGCATCCAGAAAACCGGAATATCCAATAAAAGATCTCTCACCGTTCCGCCGCCCACAGAAGTTACAAAGGCAATAATAAGCACCCCAAACGGATCAAGACGTTTTTGCATCGCTGCAAAACTTCCTGACATCGAAAAGGAAATAGTTCCGAGAACTTCTATGGCAAAATTGAACTGTTCGTGCATAATGATAAATAATAAGTAATTGGCAATGAGTAATGAAAATTATGACGTTGAATTTTGAGATAACTTAAATTTATATTTTGTCATTACTTTTACTAATTCTTCACATTCCAGTTTTAAATGTAGAATTTTTTCTTTATTTAAATATTCTAATTCTTCAATTATTTCAAGCCAAAGTTGGGTTTCATCAATTTCCTCAACCACAATACAAAGTTTTGCAAATCTTTCTTTTTCAGATCTTGCTCTTGAAACAGCTCGGTAATTGGCAGCAACTGAAGTTGCAGACCTTATAATTTGTTTTCTAATGATTGAAAGATCATCAGAATAGGGTAATGGTGACAAAGATTTTATAATAGAGACTGAAAATTTTTTAGTTCTATCTCGAAATATTTGATTAAAATCCATCGCTGTAAAAATTACTCATTACCCATTACTTATTGCTAATTATTAGACTCTTACCGAATCTGGAACAAGCAATTCGTATTCACCTCCGTGGTTTAAAATTTCTCTCACAATGCTGCTGCTGATGAAAGATTTTCCGGATGAGGTTAATAAAAATACAGTTTCCAGTTTTTTATGAGCTAACGTTCTGTTGGTGTGAGCGATGGCTTTTTCAAATTCAAAATCAGCCGGATTTCTAAGACCGCGGATGATGTACTGTGCATTTTTTTCAAAACAGTAATCTACCGTTAAGCCTTCAAAATAATCAACTTCCACATTTGGAAATTCGGCAACAGAATTTTGAATAAACTCCATTCTTTTTTCCAAAGGGAACATATATTTTTTTTGAGAATTTTGTCCGATGGCGATGATTAATTTATCAAAAAGAGGCGCTGCTCTTTCGATAATATCATAATGACCTAAAGTAATGGGATCGAATGAACCCGGGAAAACAGCAATTTTCATATCTTATAAAGTTATAAATTAAGAGTTTTTGAGTTATGAATTTTGTGTAAAATCTAACTTCTAATCTCTAACTTTTAAAAATTATTTTTTTTTAACGCTTTTTCAACCTCGTTTCCACAAAGGTCGGTAATAGAAATTCCGTAAATTTTTGCCTGTTGCGGAAGAATACTTGCCGGAGAAAAACCAGGGTTGGTATTCATTTCCAACATATAAGGAATTCCATTCATCAAGATAAATTCACTTCTTGAAAATCCGCTCATTCCAAGAGAATTATAGGCTCTTTTGGAGATTTCTTCTACACGAATTCTTGTTTCATCATCAATTCTTGCAGGGGTAATTTCTTCGGAAGCTCCTTCGTATTTCGCTTCATAATCGAAAAATTCATTTTGAGGAACAATCTCTGTGATTCCCAAGACAATAGTTTCACCTTTATAATCGATTACACCTACGGAAACTTCCATTCCGTCTAAGAAACTTTCAATTAAAATTTCATCATCTTCTTTGAAGGCAACTTCAGTCGCAGCAAGTAATTCAGACTTTTCTTTTACTTTTGAAATTCCCAAAGATGAACCCGATTGATTTGGTTTTACAAAAACCGGCAAGCCAAGATTTTCGATAATTTCATCTGTATTTATCTCTTCACCTTTTCTCAAATACACGCTTTTCGCAGAAGGAATTCCATACTTTGACAATACCGCTAATGTATCTTTTTTATTGAAGGTTAAAGCACTTTGGTAGAAATCGCATCCTGTATATTTTTGTCCGATGGCAACCCAATAGGCTTGAAGAATTCCGTTTTCTCCCGGAGTTCCGTGGATAATATTAAAGCAAACATCGAATTTTAACGTTTCACCATTATCTAATGTTACCGAAAAATCTCCTTTATTAATGGCGTATTTTTGATCGTTTTCACCTAAAAAATACCACTCATCTTTCAGGATGACTACTTTATATACATTATACAGATCTCTGTCTAAAGAATCATAGATTAATTGACCGCTTTTCAGGGACACCACATATTCGTCTGAATAGCCTCCCATTACTACGGCAACACTTTTTTTGCTCATAACCATATAGTATCAATTAAGGCAAATTTAATCATTTTATATAATGCAATACTGGAAATTCCGAAATTTTAAAATAGGAAATGAAATGTGTTAAATAAAAAGCACATTCTAAAATTATTAGCTATATTTGCCGTTATAATTAAAGTATTTTTAAGTATGCTTAAATCACTTTTCAATTGGAAAGTTTTACTGAACTTAGTTGTAGCCATCGGGGTTTTCGTGGGGTTGGTTTGGCTTACATTTCGTTGGTTGGAGGTCCATACAAAACATGGTCAGGAAACTCCGGTGCCGAATGTTGTAAATAAATCTGTATATGATGCAGTTAAAATATTAGAAGATGTAGGATTAGAATATGAAGTAGATAGTGCTACTTATGATCCTAAATATAGACCTTTTCAAGTTTTGAAAATGTCTCCTTCTGCTGGCTCTCGTGTAAAAGATGGAAGAGCTATTCAGTTAAGAGTTAATCCTAGAACATGGGCACCTGTTGCGGTTCCGGATGTTATTAATAAATATTCAGGATTGGCCTTCCAAAGAATTGGCCAGGTTGGTCTGAAAGTAGGGGATACGATTTTTGAACCAAGTATTCAGAAAGATGCGATCATCAGAATGTTATTCAAAGGAAATGCAGTGAAACCGGGAACTTTGATTCCTAGATTCTCCACTATTGATGTTGTGGTAGGTTCTGGACCTATGAGAAATATCTCTATTCCTAATGTTGTTGGTCTTACAGTAAAAGAAGCAAGAGCGGTAATTGCAAGAAGCTTATTTGAAGTAGGATTGGTAGATCATGAAGATGGCGGAAAAGATGAATCTGATATTATTTATTACCAAGATCCTGCGTCGGGAGATGTGAGAGACCAGGGAATGCAGATGGATCTTTGGGCGAGTAAGAAAACTCCTGCAGAATTACAGGCAAAAATTAATCAGCTTAATTCTATGTATCGTATGAAAGTAGATACAGCATTACCTCCGGTGCAATATGAAGAAATTCCTATGCATCCTGAGCCTGTTTACGAAGCCCCGCCTGCACCAAAGAGAGAAGTGCCTAAGCCGGAACCCGTAAAAACTGAAACAACTCCAAAACCTGTAAGTTCGGCTTCCAAGCCAGCAACTTCTTCTTCGGAGAATAAAGCTAAATCTGCTACATCAAATTCAGGAAGTAATAGCAAACCTGCAACGACTCAACCTGCAGAAAAGCCAAAAGCTAAGAAAGTAGTTGTAGAATAATACACACTTATTATAAAGAATATGGGCTTCAACTTTAATTATGTTGAAGCCTTTTGTATAAAAGAATAATATAATGTCAGAAGATAACGAAGATTTTTTAGATGAAGAATTATTAGAATCCCACAATATCGATAATCTTGATATTGATGAGGAAAATAAGGGACTGTATGAGCATCTTAATATCACGGTTGATAAAAGTCAGGAGCCTTTAAGAATTGATAAATTTTTATTGATATTCAGACAAAATTCTTCACGAAATAAAATTTCACAAACCTGCAGAGCTGGAAATGTTGTTGTAAACGGAACTCCGGTAAAACAGAATTACCGCGTAAAGCCGGGAGATCAGATTTCGGTACTGTTGGCACATCCTCCGAGAGAAAATGTTATCATTCCTCAGAATATTCCTATTAATATAGTATACGAAGATGATGATTTAATCGTTGTAGATAAAGAACCGGGAATGGTAGTTCATCCTGGATTTGGAAATTGGGATGGTACGTTGGTAAATGCATTGGCTTATCATTTCGAACAAAACGGTGCAAAATCTGATCTGGATAGAGTAGGATTGGTTCACAGAATTGATAAAGATACTTCCGGATTATTGGTGATTGCCAAGAATGAATATGCTCTAAGCTTTTTAGCTAAACAATTTTTCGACAGAAAAACCAGAAGATTATATTGGGCTTTTGTTTGGGGAAATGTGCAGGATGAGGAAGGTACCATTAGAGGGCATATCGGGCGCCATCCGAAAAATAGAATGCAGATGCATACCTATGAAGACGGAAGCCAGGGAAAACATGCTGTAACGCATTACAAAGTTTTAGAAAGATTTAAATATATGACTTGGGTGGAGTGTAAACTGGAAACAGGAAGAACACATCAAATTCGTGCTCACTTTAAACACATCGGTCATACGCTATTTAATGATGAAAGATATGAAGGTCATACACCTCTCCGTGGAGTGAATCTTCCTAAGTATAAGCAGTTTATAAAAAATGTATTTGAAATTCTGCCGAGACATGCCTTGCATGCACACACTTTAGGATTTATTCATCCAACTACCAAAAAGGAATTGTATTTTGAGAGCCCAATGCCGAAAGATATGGCGGATGCTGTAAAAAAATGGAGAAATTATTTAGAAAACTAAAAATATATTGAGAATTTTTTTATATTTGTTGAATTGAAATCAAGATTTGTTATGAGAAAACTATATGCTATAGTGTGTTTGGCTCTTTTGTCAAATGCATACAAAGCACAAGAAACATTACCATATTATCAGCAATATCTTCTGGATGGTGAGTTCCTGTTCAACCCTGCACAATACGGTAAAACAGATAATGTTCAGCTCAACCTCAATTATCAAAAACAATTTATAGAATTTAGTGAGTCTCCAAACGTACAATCTATCGGGCTTAATGCCAATATTTTCGATAGAGTAGGTGCTGGTATTTCGATATTCAGAGATGCGGGAGGGCCTATTTCTGCTGGTGGTATTACAGCTGGTGCTTCATATTTTATTCCTCTTAGTAGTGAAGGAGACAGAAAAGATCAGTTCTCTTTCGGTACAAGTGTGAGTCTTTATAACATGAATATTGATTATACAAAACTTAATACAAATGATGCTTACGATCCTTTGTTGCAAGGTAATGAGCAGAATATATTTATGGCCTATGCCAACTTCGGTTTAGCAGCAACTTACCACAATATCTTTGCAAACGTTTCGGTTAACGATATCGCTTTAACAAATGACGAATCTATCGTAAACGGTCGTGAGCCTTCTCCAATTAAGTTTTTCTTAAACTTAGGATATGATTGGCATGTAGGAGATAATATGTATTTTACTCCTTCAGCATTAATCAACTTGAATACGAACTCTACAAGAACAATGGATTTAAACTTAATGGCAACGTTCTTTAATGATATCAACTCTTTCTCAGCAGGATTTAGCTACAGATCTGTTCAGAACAGATTTGATAGCCAGCAGTTACAGATTGCTCCGGTTGTGAAAGTAAGATTCAACAAATTTATGGTTGGAGCTACGTATAACATCGGAATGTCTGATATTCAGGAATATGGAGGTAACTCTTTCATGATTGGTCTTGGATATAACTTCGATAACTTCATTAATCGTAGAGGATATAGATATTAATCAATTTAATTTAAATAAATTTGAGCTCTGATTTTTTCAGGGCTTTTTTTATGATTTATATTCACATTCCGTTCTGTAAACAAAAGTGCAGCTATTGTAATTTTCACTTTTCAACATCTTTAAATTTTAAAGATGAAATGTTGGCTGCCATGAAGAAGGAAATTTTTCTTCGAAAAGATGAATTACAGAACAAAAATTTGCAGTCGCTTTATTTTGGTGGCGGAACTCCTTCCATACTTTCTTCGGATGAAATCAATTCTTTGGTTGATGAAGTGTTGAAATATTTCAGTTTTAATCATGATATTGAAATTACGCTCGAAGCCAATCCGGATGATTTGGATAAAAATTTTTTAAAAGGATTATCAAATTCACCAATAAATCGCCTATCTATCGGAACTCAAAGTTTTTTTGAAGAAGATTTAAAGTTGATGAATCGCGCGCACACTGCTTCAGAAGCAGAAGGTTCCATCAAAAGAGCGCAGGATTTTGGTTTTGAAAACTTGAGTATTGATCTTATTTACGGTTCGCCAACTTCCAATCTGGAAATCTGGAAAGAAAACTTAAATAAAACAATTGCGCTCGAAGTTCCACATATTTCTTCGTATGCCTTAACGGTTGAACCTAAAACTGCGCTGGAAAACTGGATCTCCAAAGGAAAAATTATCAGTCCGAAAGAAGAAGAGCAGAATAAAGAATTCTATTATTTGTCAGATTTTCTGAAAGATAATGGTTTTGAACATTATGAAGTTTCCAATTTTGCTAAACCCGATTTTTATTCGAGACACAATTCTGCTTATTGGAAATACAATGAATATTTAGGAATTGGCCCTTCTGCACATTCTTACAATGGTTTTGATGTAAGAAGCTGGAATGTAGCCAATAATCAGCAATATATTAAAAAATTAAATTCAAATCTCTTAGCCAAAGAAGAAGAATTTCTTTCTCAGGAAGATCAGTTTAATGAGATGATTATGATTGGTTTAAGAACAATTTGGGGTGTTGATTTACAAAATTTAAATAATAAATTTTCTGAAAAAATTCTGGATCATTTTAGACGTGAAATTAAAGCTAAACTTGAAGAAAAAATTTTAATCATTGAAAAAGATCATCTCAAGATTCCTGAAAAACATTGGTTTATGGCAGACGGAATTGCTTCGGATTTGTTTATGGTTTAGGTTGGAAGTCTGAAACCTAAAGATTGAAGAGCAGTTTGTGAAAAACTTCCAGCATCCAGCATCCAGCATCCAACAATTTCACTATTTTTGTGTAAAATTTCAACATCATTTTGAAAACTAAAAAGAAAGACTATTCGCATCTGTCGGCCAATCAACCTATCGGTATTTTTGATAGTGGGGTAGGAGGTTTAACAGTGGCTAAAGAAATAAAAAGGCTTCTTCCGAATGAAGATTTAATTTATTTTGGAGATACAAAACACCTTCCTTACGGTGAAAAATCTAAAGAAGCGATCATAGAATACTCTACAAAGATTACAAATTTTTTGTTGGAACAAAACTGTAAAGCCATTGTGATTGCGTGTAATACGGCTACGGCAAACGCTTTGAACGAAGTGATGCAATCTGTTGGCGGTAAAGTTCCTGTCATCGATGTAATTAATCCTGTTGCTGAAAAAGTTTCTTATGAAATTCATAATAATGTTGGAGTTATCGCGACGAAAGCCACGGTAAATTCAGGTTTATATAAGAAAAGTATCCGCAAGCATAATAAGTGGATTAAAGTGGATGAACTAGCGACTCCTCTTTTGGTTCCGGCGATTGAAGAAGGATTTAAAAATCATCCGATTACGCATGCAATTATCTATAATTATTTGAGTAATAGTAAATTGAAGAATATTGAGACCTTGATTTTAGGTTGCACTCATTATCCTTTATTGATTGATGAGATCAAACAATACTACGGAAATCGTGTTCGCGTCATAGATTCTCCCAATATTGTAGCAAATCATTTAAAAATTATTCTGGATAAATATTGTTTGCTGAACGAAGCGAATCATAAACCGAATTATCATTTTTATCTCTCAGATTTAACCAAAAATTTTGAGAAGATCTCTAAAAAATTCTTTGGTAAGACTATCGATTTAGAATTAAAAGTTTTATAAATAAAAGCTGTTTCATCATGAAACAGCTTTTTCTTTGTATTATGCTTCCAGAATTACAGTTTCACTTTTCAATCGTGATTTTGGAGTAATTTTAGGTTGATTACTATCTTGTTCAGATCTTTCGCCGATGCTTACTGCAAATAATGTTTCGTAATTTTTATTATTGAGAATAAGGTCATATTGAGCATTTTCAATACCTTCCATTGGGGTAGAATCGATTCCCATTTCTGCACAAGCAGACAGGAAAACGCCTAACGATAGATAAACCTGATGTTTCAACCATGATTTAACGGCATCATTTCCTTTTGATTTTACAAAATTTTTATAATAATTAATAGAACCTTCCGGCAAATTTCCTTCGATCTGTTTTTCAAAATCTTCAGGATTTTTTAATACTCGAAATACTACCAAATGGCTGCTATCCAATACTTTTTCTTTATTCCAGTAAGACGCTTCTGCTAATTGTTCCCTTACTTCAGAATGATTGTTTACAAAAACAAAATTCCATGGCTGGCTGTTGATAGAAGATGGACTTAATTGCAAAATTTCTTTCAACTGCTGAATTTTTTCTTCACTGATGATTCCCTGTGGATTATACTTTTTAACGGTATATCTCGATTTCATTTTTTCTAAAAAGCTCATAATTTTAAACTATATTTTTTATAGTTGCAAAACTAATTTAAGTTTAATACATTTGCAATAACGGTAAAAAATGATAGTATAAAAATGTATACGATAGACAATAAATCTTACCCATGCTGCACAAGTGTGACCATGAAATTTATAGGTGGAAAATGGAAAGCGGTAATTTTAGTTCACTTGATGGATGGCGCTAAAAGATACAATGAGCTGAGAAAACTGATTCCTACGATTACAGAACGAACGTTAAGTCTTCAATTAAAACAATTGGAAGAGGATAATGTAATCAATAGAAAAGTATATACGGAAAAGCCACCTTTGATGGTGGAATATACGCTGACAGAGTTTGGAAACACCTTAATTCCTGTATTAGAGCTGATTACCGAATGGGGAAGAGGAGCTGATAAAATATCAAAAAAAATAATCAAGGATGTCCCTTGATTATTCTTTTATTTCTGGAGTTTCTTCTTTGTTTGGTTCAAAAAAACTGAAACTCACATTTCCGTATTTTCTGGTATCTATCAGATTCGGATGATCAAACTTCATTCTGCTTTGGTGTTCCACCACAAGAATTCCGTTTTCTTTCAGGTATTTGTTGTTCAAAACTAAAGAGATCAGTTCGTGGTATTTTTTCTCTTCCATTTCGAAAGGAGCATCAGAAAATACGATCTCAAAAGACTTTTTATTTCTGAATTTCTTTAACCAATCAAATACATCACCACGCTGCACATTCACTTGTAAATTAAATCCTAATTCAGAAGCGGTGGTATTTAAAAATGCCGTATGTTTCGGATTCATTTCTACAGAAGTTACATCCTCACAGCCTCTTGAAGCAAATTCAAACGAAATAGAGCCAATTCCTGCAAAAAGATCCAGCACAGAAATCGACTGCATATCGTAAGTGTTTTCCAAAATGCTGAACAGCGCTTCTTTCGCAAAATCCGTAGTGGGTCTTACATCAAAATTTTTCGGAGCGGCTATTTTCTTGGCTTTCCATTTGCCTGAGATTATTCTGTACATGTTTTTAGTTGTTAGATTGTAGGTAATAGGTTGCAGGCTAGGAACTAAGACCTATCATCTGTTACCTGCGACCTAGTTTAATATAAAATTTTTATTAGGAAGATTATCAAATACAATTTTCAGATTCTTTACAAATTTTTGTAATTCTGAAATAAAGGTTTCATTTTCAGTGGTTTCTCCGTAAGCGAAAAAGCTGGTTTCATTAATTCCGAAACCTATTTTACTTAAAGTAAACATTACAAAATAAAGAAAATCAACCTCGGAATTGATGTCCAGATTATTGTATAAGATAATTTTTTGATTGTCGATGGCAAAAAATTCACATTGATTATGATAAAGATTAATGTGAATCTCTTTGTTATTCTTATTATTGATAGAGTTTAAAAACTTTTCACCAGAAAAATTGAAATGAACCGGAATCGCCAGTTCTTTTATTTTCTTGTAAAAATCTTTAGGAAAGGTATAATAAAACTGAATTTTAAACTTCTTATTTACCGAAAGCATTAATTCTTCATTCTCTTTATCCACAGGTGCATTAAAAGAAATCAAATCAAAACCAGCTTCATGCTCCGAAAAACCTTCAGGCATTAGCGTAAAATGATTTAAAGCAGAAATCACAGAAATTTCATCGAATCTCTGTTTAATTAAAACTTCTTCTAATTGATTAGAAATAAAATTTTCCGGCGTTTCTTCGTCTACAAAGTAAGATTTTTCCTCCAAAACGTTTTTGTTCTTTACGATTTGGTAGATTAATCCGTCTTTGGTAAAAAGTAAATTAAGTACGTTCATATTTCAATTCCTGCAAATTTAGTGAAATTCTACCATTACCGCACCCGATTGATGGTGAAGTATTTCCTTATTATAAAAATCGAGATTAGTCTGGCTTTCCAAAACATCCAAAACCATTCTTTGTAGCGTTCCATCACCAATTCCGTGAACGATTTCCAATCTTTTCAAATTATTTTTTCTACAAAAAGCCATCACTTCCAGTAATTTTTCTTTCTGAATGAATAATCTTTCAAAACTATCATAGTCACTCGGATTTTTAACTAAATTATGAAAATGAAGATCTAAAACCAAATGATTTTTATGATGTTTTTTAGAAATTAGTTTTTTAGGTTCTGCTTTTTTTACAACTTTAATATTTTCGTAAAAATCAACGTTTTTAGGAACAAGTTTCTCTTTGGGATATTGATGGGTGAAGCCATATTCATCTTTAAAAACCACAATATTTCCCTTCCTGGAAGTTACAATGCCTTCCAGATCTTCATCAACTACAGAAACTTTATCGCCAATCTTCATTATTAATTCTTTGGTCCCAATTCAATTATTTCCAAATCTTTTATCTCGGTGTCGTCTACCACAAATCTCATCATCGTCCTCACTTTATGCCATCCCTGTTTTCCGCATGCACCGGGATTTAAATGCAGTAAATTGTTTTTTTTATCAAACATAGCTTTCAAAATGTGAGAATGTCCTGAAATAAAAAGCTGCGGAGCTTTTGCTGCAATTTCATCTTTAGCCAGCGGAGTATATTTTCCGGGATAACCTCCGATATGAATCATTAAAACTTCAAGGTTTTCACAAAAAAAACGATTCACTTCCGGAAATTCCGAACGTATTTTCGGGCTGTCGATATTTCCGTAAACACCTTTTAATGGTTTAATTTTTTCAAGCTCTTCAATGACATCCATATTTCCAAAATCTCCACAATGCCAAACTTCATCAGCTTGCATGGCATAGTCTAAAATTCTGTTATCAATATAAGAATGAGAGTCGGAAAGAAGAAGGATGTTTGTCATTATTGAAAAATTCTCTGCAAATTTATGAAACTAATTAGTTTTTATAAAATTTCAGCTACAAAGTAATTTGATAAATCCTCGATTCTTCTTCCCAAGGATGATAGCCCTGCCCAATATATTGGTAACCATATTTTTCATACAAACCAATATGATCGGTACATAGATTCAGATATTTAAATCCTGCATTTTTTGCATCTTCTTCTGCTTTCTTTAAAAGCAATGAGCTGTAATTATTTCCGCGATGTTTTTCATCAATAAATAAAGCACAAATCCAAGGATAAAGATCTATTCTGCTGATAAAATCATTGGTAATTAATCCGGCACAGCCAATAATTTCACTGTCTTTTTCCAAGAGATACCACTGGGGTAAAGATTGTTCTGCTCCTATCGCATGAGTAATCGAATCTTCGTACATTTTCGGATATACTTCCGACCAGCTTTCCTGAAAGTATTGTATCGCTTTATCTTTATATTCGGGGTTGTGTCTTATCGAAATAATTTTCATTTGAATGTTTATTTTTCGGGTTAAAATTCAAATTTAATTAATAAATGCGGAATTGATTAACTTTGAGAAAATTTAAAAAATATGAAGAAGAAACTTTCTTTTTTCCTTTTTCTTTTAACGGTGAGTGCTGCCAATGCACAGGTTGAAGAGAAAAAATTGGACGAGCTGGTTCAAAATACCTTAAAAACTTTTGACGTTCCGGGAATGTCTGTCGGAATTATCAAAGACGGAAAAGTTATTTATTCTAAAGGATTTGGCGTTCGTTCGTTAACTACAAAACAACCGATGGACGATAATACTTTGGTTGGGATTGCTTCCAATTCTAAAGGTTTTACGTGTACGGCTTTGGCGATTTTGGCAGATGAAGGAAAACTGGATTGGGATGATAAAGTTTCAAAATATATTCCTGAATTTCAAATGTATGATCCGTATGTTTCCCAAAATGTGACGATCAAAGATTTGGTGACGCACAGAGCAGGTTTAGGTTTGGGACAGGGCGATTTAATGTTTTTTCCTGAAGGTGGAAATCTGACGGTGAATGATATTGTACATAACGTAAGATATCTGAAGCCTGAAAATCCTTTCAGAACGACTTTAGACTATAATAATATCATGTTTATTGTTGCCGGAGAAGTGATTCACAGAGTTTCTGGATTAAGCTGGGCTGAATTTATTGAACAGAGAATTATGAAACCTGTTGGCATGACCTCCAGTTTTGGAAGTTATAACAGAGCAAAAGCCATTACCAATAAAATTGATGCACACGCGCCGGTAGACGGAAAAGCAATCGCCGTTCCTCACGATTGGAATGAAACGGGAAATGCAGCAGGAGGAATTATGAGTAACATTAAAGACATGACGACGTGGGCAGAATGTTTGATGAATAATTTTACAACCAAAGACGGTAAAAAATTGGTTTCAGATAAAAATGTTCAACAACTTTGGAGTTTGCAGATTCCGGATAAAGTAGCTGCTAAAAATCCTTATGATACGAGTTTTTACGGTTACGGAATGGGTTGGTTTTTAAGTGATGTTAAAGGTCACAAGCAGATTCAGCACACAGGCGGATTGATTGGTACGGTGACTCAGTTTACCTTGATTCCTGATCTTAAATTAGGTATTGTAGTACTGACTAATCAACAGTCAGGTGCAGCTTTCAACACCATTACGAACACCGTGAAAGATTCTTATCTTGGAGTGGCAGACAGAAACTGGCTGAAAACTTACGGCGAAAGAATGAAAAAAGTGGATGAACTTTATGATAAACAGAAAAAAGAAGCTTTTGCTAAATCTGAAGCCTTTAAAAAAGAGAAAAATCTTCATCCAAAATCTGAACAGTTTGTAGGAACTTACAATGACGTTTGGTTTGGAGATGTAGATATTGCTCAACAAGGAAATATATACAGGCTTTCATGCAAAAATTCTCCAAGGTTAAAAGGTGAATTATTACCTTTTTCAAATAATTCTTTCATCATCAAATGGGACGACAGAAGCTATGATGCCGATTCTTATATCATTTTCAGTTACGATGAAAACGGAAAAGCACAATCTGCGAAATTAAAAGCAATTTCTGATGTTACCGATTTCAGTTTTGATTTTGATGATCTGGATTTAAAAAGAAAATAAAAATCAAAGCTTCAACTTTTGTTGGAGCTTTTTTTATTTAAATCTGTCAAAGTGATAATCTAGATCTTTCCGGGATCATAAAAGAACAGCAGTTTCTTTTTAGCACCATCAAACTCAGACCAAGAATTGCAGTCGATCTCAAAACCGGCAACACCGCAAGTCGGGAAGTGAAAAATATCTTCCGAAATAGAATTGGCGAAATTGGAAATTCCGTTATTGTGTGAGAAAAATGCAACCGATTCGTGGCTGTCGTCTAAATCATAAATTACCGATTCAAAATTGCTTTCCGAGGGATTGTAAAGTTTCTCATCCGTAATAATATTGATATGATAGGTCTGATTAAAAATTCTGCACGTATTCAGCGCTCGAACCGCCGGGCTCGATACAAAAGAATCTATGGAAACATTATTTGTTTTCATAAATCGGGACATATGCATGGCTTCTTCTAATCCCTTGTCTGCCAATGGTCTGTCGAAGTCCTCCGTTTCTTCCGGCCAGTCGCTTTTTGCATGTCTTACGAGGATGAGTTTCTTCATATTTTCGTTTTTGGAAAATTAAAATTATAAAAAAAATAACGGAATAAAACATGATTTATAAAAAAAACTGTGTTTGGAATAAAATCATTAAAATTTACTAAATTTGCAAACTTATGGGACAGATCCTTGCAATAGACTATGGAAAGGCTCGTTGTGGCATTGCTGCAACGGATGATATGCAGATTATAGCGAGTGGTCTGGATACGGTACAAACTCCTTTACTAGTTGATTTTTTGAAAAAATATTTCGGCGAAAATAAGGTAGATGAAGTCGTAATCGGGCTTCCTGTAGATTTGAAAGGAAATATTTCAGAAGTAGAAACAGACATTTTAAAGTTTATAGAAATTTTTCAAAAAGAATTTCCG
This sequence comes from Chryseobacterium sp. GM_Chr_2, assembly GCF_026540445.1. Lineage (NCBI taxonomy): Bacteria > Pseudomonadati > Bacteroidota > Flavobacteriia > Flavobacteriales > Weeksellaceae > Chryseobacterium > Chryseobacterium sp. GM_Chr_2. The sequence continues at coordinate 257,959 of NZ_JALNUD010000005.1, read as the reverse complement.
ACTGTAAAAGTGAATCGTCTGGATGAAAGATTTACCTCGAAAATGGCTTCGTTTTTTATTTCCCAAAGTGGAAAAAGTAAAAAACAGAGACAGGAAAAGGGATTAATAGATAAAGTAAGTGCAACCATCATATTGCAGAATTTTTTAGAACAAAGAACAAGATGATTTTACCGATAAGAGCCTTTGGGGATTCAGTTTTAAGAAAAGTAGGGAAGGATATTGATAAAGATTATCCGGCGCTACAAGAGTTGATAGACAATATGTTTGAAACGATGTACAGTGCAAACGGTATAGGGCTGGCTGCACCGCAAATCGGGTTAGACATTCGTTTATTCGTGATAGACGTTACTCCTTTAGCAGACGATGAGGATTATGAAGATATTAAGGATGAATTGGCTGCATTTAAAAAAGTTTTCATCAATGCGCAGATTTTAGAAGAATCTGGTGAAGAATGGAAGTTTAATGAAGGTTGTCTTTCTATTCCGGATGTAAGAGAAGATGTGAAAAGAAAGGAAACAATCGTGATCGAATATTATGACGAAAATTTTGTAAAACATACAGAAACTTTTTCCGATATTAGAGCCCGCGTAATTCAGCATGAATATGATCATATTGAAGGGATTTTATTTACCGACCACCTAAGTGCTTTAAAGAAGAAATTGGTGAAAGGTAAATTATCAAAAATCACTCAGGGAGACGTAAGCATCAATTACAAAATGAGATTTCCAAAATAGTTTTGAATAATTAAAAAAGAAAAATAAAAGCGCAAAAAGTTTCATACTGAGCGAGTCGAAGTACTGAAAGCCGATTGCAGAATTTACAAAAAATAAAATTATGCTGTTAGAAAAAATAATTTCAATTTCTGGAAAACCAGGACTTTTCAAATTAGTTTCTCAATTAAGAAACGGATTTATTATTGAAGATGTTACTACAAAGAAAAAAGTAAGCATTGGAAACTCTAGCCAAGTAAGTTTGCTAGATAATATCGCGATGTTTACATTCGATAAAGAAGTTCCTTTGTTCGAAGTTTTTGAAAATATTGCTAAAAACAACGATTACAAAGAAGCTATTGCTCACAAATCTAGTGATGCTGAATTGAAAGAATTCATGTTAGCTTCTCTTCCAAACTATGATACAGAAAGAGTTTACGCTTCTGATATCAAAAAATTGGCTCAGTGGTACAATATTCTTCACAAAGCGGGATACATCACTCCTGAAAGCTTCGTAAAAGCAGAGCCTGAAACATTAGAAGGTGCGCCAGCTGAAGAAGTAAGCTTAGAAACTGAAGCTCCTAAAAAAGTTGCTCCAAAAGCAGACAAGCCAGCAACGCCGAAAGTAAAAGCGACTTCAGCTCCGAAATCAGCTCCAAAAACGACTCAGTCTAAAAAAGGATAATTCTTTTTTGAACTAAAAATATCAACCTCGTCAGAAATGATGAGGTTTTTTTATGTTGGTTATTTGCAAAAGTATTAAAGTTTATCTCTAAATTCTATTTTTTAGATTCAAGGATTTTATCATTGATAAAACTTAGTTTCGTATTAGGTCTGTGAATGCTTCGACAAGCTCAGCATGACAATTTTGAAATTAACAGATAGTATTAGAAATGTCACACTGAGCCTGTCGAAGTGTTTTGAACCTTTGCGAGAAACCCACAAAAAATATTTGATATTTTATCAATCTTTTGTTTCAATACAAAACAACATTAATCCTTAAATTTGTAAGACTTGAATTTTCAATTTATGAATACCAAACAGGAAAAACTAGAAGCTTTCGGAAGATTATTAGATATTATGGATGATCTGAGAGAGAAATGTCCGTGGGATCAGAAACAGACATTGGAATCGCTTCGCCATTTGACGCTGGAGGAAACTTACGAGCTTTCGGATGCTATTTTGCAAAATGATTTACAGGAAATAAAAAAAGAACTAGGAGATGTTTTGCTTCATTTGGTTTTTTATGCTAAAATAGGTTCCGAAAAGGAGAGTTTTGATATAGCAGATGTCATCAATTCTTTAAATGAAAAACTGATCTTTCGTCATCCTCATATTTACGGCGATACAGAAGTAAAAGACGAAGAAGAAGTAAAGCAGAACTGGGAAAAATTAAAATTGAAAGAAGGCAACAAATCTATTTTGGGTGGCGTTCCGAAAAGCCTTCCGAGTTTGGTAAAAGCCTATAGAATTCAGGATAAAGTGAAAGGAATTGGTTTTGAATTTCGCGATGCCGAAGATGCTTGGACAAAGGTAGATGAAGAAATTCAGGAGTTTCACGCGGAAACAGATTTGGATAAAAAGGAGCAGGAATTGGGCGATGTCTTTTTCTCGTTGATTAATTACGCAAGAATTTCAGGAATTAACCCAGATTCTGCGTTGGAAAGAACCAATTTGAAATTCATTTCAAGATTCCAGAAAATGGAACAGCTTGCAGCTGAGGCAGATTTTAAATTAGGTGAAATGACTTTGGAAGAAATGGATGTTTTGTGGGAAAAAGCGAAGCGTTTACAATAAAAATGAAGGTACAAAATCCTATACATCACCGTTTTCAATATTTATTGGAATTCAAGCAGACAGAAAGGAAATGGCATTTTCCTGTTCTCGCTGCGTTATGTATCGGAAGTTGTTTATTCATCGGTTATTTTTTAGGAAAACCGAATTACGGAAGTCTTTCCAGCTTGGGAGCATTAACGATTCTGTATTTCACATCGGCACCAATTACGCAGAGAATGATTCATTTAGCCATCTGTGCTTTTGGAATGGTTTTCTCGTTTACGATAAGTCTGTTCTTTGGTTTTAATGTCTACTTTTCGGCATTATCATTAGGAATCGTTGCATTTTTGGCTCATTTTATTTCGTCTTATTTTAAAATTCCGCCGCCCGGAAATTTTTTCTTTATCATGGTTGCGGCAATGACGAGTACCTTTCCATTTGATTTAGAAATGATTCCCACAAGAGTAGGGCTGGTTGCGATGGGCGCTATTTTATCGTGCTCTTTTGCCTTTATCTATTCAGTTTTTGTTGAAAAAGGGAAAGTGGTAGTGGTTCCGAGAAGAGTATTTAATAAAAGACGTTATACCAAGTTTGTAGAAAGCACGATTATTGGGGTTTTCATGGCTTTAACCTTAATTATCGGTCATCTTTTGAAGTTCAATAATACATATTGGATTTCTATTGCAGCGATTGCGATAATTCAGGGAAGAAATTTTGAACATGTGCGACAACGAAATATGCACAGGATTTTAGGAACTTTTATCGGAATAGGTTTTGCATGGCTAATTCTGTTATTTAATCCCGAAAAGATTGTGATGATCGTTATTATCACGATTTTACAATTTATCATTGAATTGATGGTAGTGAGAAATTATGGTTTGGCGGTGATTTTCATTACTCCCTTAACTATTCTTTTAGCAGAAACAGGAAGTGAAATTCATCATAATGTAGAACATTTAATGCACGCCAGATTGCTGGATACAATCATCGGAAGTCTGATTGGTTTGGCGGCAGGTTTCTTCCTTCACCATCAGCAGATTATTAATAACTTAGAGAAAAATATCAGGTTCTCTTATTTTCAGTTTAAAAAATTTAAAAAATAAATATGTTGCGAACTCTTATCTTATCAGCATTCTTTTTGTGGAGCTGTAATCCGAAAGCTCAGGATTCGCCGAAAAATGAAGAATTACAAGTGGAATTTTCTTTACCTAAAAAACTAAAAGAAGTTTCCGGGATCGCTTTGTCTCAGGATAAAAAAACAATTTGGGCCATAGAAGATCAGGGAAATAAAAACGTTGTTTACGGTCTCAATCTGCAGGGGAAACAAATTGCAGATGTCTTGGTGGAAAATGCTGAAAACAACGACTGGGAAGACATTACAAAAGATGCTCAGGGAAATATCTATATCGGAGATTTCGGAAATAATGATAACAACCGGCAAAATCTTTCGATCTTAAAATTAGATCTGAAGGATGCCTCTCAAAAAAATACAAACGTTGTTCAAACGACTAAATTCCATTATGAAGGACAAACCGAATTTCCTCCAAAAAAATCAAATTGGTTGTATGATTGTGAAGCTTTCATAGAAATGGACGGAAATTTTTATCTTTTTACCAAGAACAGAAGTAAAGGTTTCGACGGAACTTTTCTTGTTTTTCAGGTTCCTAATAAAGAAGGTGATTTTGAAGCGAAATTGATTGGTAAACTAAAGCTTAACGGCGGTTATAGCGATGCCGCGATCACTTCAGCTGCGATTAACAGTACAAAAGATAAAATTGTTTTGCTTAATCATAAAAATATTCAGGTTTTAACAGGGTTTACTGCTAATGATTTTTCTAAAGTAAATATCAAAAAAATCTCTTTGCATCATAATTCTCAAAAGGAATCCGTTGTTTTTCTTGATGATAAAACATTGCTGATTGCCGATGAAAAGGATAAGAAAACTGGAGGGAATGTTTATAAGTTTGATTTAAAATAAAAAAAATCCGCAGATTATTTCTGCGGATTTTTTGTAATTATTTAGTTTATTTCTTTCTAAAAAGTCATTCCTAAAGCTGCTGAAATTCTTCCGCCATCTGAACCGTAGAAATAGTTTAGTCGTGCAGAGAACATTTCTACAACGCTTAACCAAACTCCACCACCAACAGATTGATGCCATTTTCTGGAATCTTCATGGTCATTCCATACTCTTCCCAAATCATAACCCAATAAAATTCCCATATTGGCCGGAACAATATTATTTCTGATTCTTCCGAAATCCCAACGAATTTCCGAGTTGTTGGTAAAGTAAGATCTTCCTGAAAAACGGTCATTTCTGAAAGCTCTCATTCCGTTATTTCCACCAATGCTCGCCGCTTGGTAAAATTCAAAATTATTATTGCTGATCCACATTCCGTTGCTGGAATTGGCAAAAACGAAATTTCCTCTGGGATCAATTCTATGATCGATGGTAAAAGTTCCTTCCAAGGCAAAAAAGTTTTTATCAAGATTGGAAAGATTGGTTTTCCATTGAAGATTAGCCAAAAACTCCATACCCAAAGTAGGGAAGGCAGCATTATCCAAGTTTTTATATCCGAAAGTATAATTAGCTCCTCCAAAATACTGATTATTAAATACCTCCGGATTTACATCTTGTGAAATATCTACAAAACGATTTCCTTTTCGCTGAACTTTATTGTTCTCAAAATTCAATTGAAATTTATTCTCAATATTTCCCCAGCTTTTTCTTGAAATAGACGGTGCAAAATAGATCTTAGAAATTCTTGCTCTGTTGTATTCACGCTCCGTTTCCTGCTTATCATACGGACTTTCATTAGATAATCCGAAGAAGTTTTCAGAAAAACGCGGAGTGCTGTAAAGAGCATCTAAATTGAAATCCCAGCCCCAGATCGCTTTCTTGAAAATTCCTTTATACGCCACGTTGAATCCCGCGGTTGCTGTATAAAAATTTACCTTCAACGTATGTCTTTGGGTAAAAGGATCACGGATGAAATTATTCACGGTGTAAGAACCCAATAGGCCTACGATAACACCGTCATCAGGATTGTAATCTAAATTAGGATAGCCCGCAAAAAAGTTGTATTTCGGATGTTTATAATTATAGGTATTAATATCATAATCATCAGAGATATTTTTCGTGGCTCCGTGTGTATTGTAAGTGTTTTTTTGAGATTTGAAATCGTAAATTTTCACTTTACTTCCATTCGTAACGTTGTAAGTATCATGATTATAGCCTCCAATCAAACGGATGGTTGTTTTAGGTTTTCCATCACCTGAAACATCATAAATATCATCATCTTCCAAACCATAGATCCACAATTCTTTAGTTTTAGAATCATCATACGTTTTTTCAAAAACTAACTCGGGATTTTCCTGCTTTTTGTCTAATGAATATTGTTTTACATTAACTGAATTTCCTGTTTTTGTAATCACAAATTTATCAGGATGTACCGTTCCTGCTAACGGAACTTTTTCCTGCAAAACATCAAAATATTGACTCGCATAAGTCTGTAATTTCAGTTTTCTGGCCTTTAATTTTCTCTGAATATCAGCAATCGTTTCATCTTTTACTTCTTTCGGAAGATTGTCAAAAGCTTCATCAATATCTTTATCACTCAAATGATCCTGAATGTATTTTGCCTGTTCGATCCATTCTGGTTCTGTAGATCTTTTCAAGAAAATTAAATCCAAAGGATAAGGTTCCATCGCCAGCCATTTTACACTTTTAATATCATCTTTAAACGTCTTCATATGGCGAATTGCAGGAATATTCATAATGATTTTAAAAGCGGTACCATCATATTTACTGAAAGCCTGATCTCTGTCTCTTGGGATTGGTTTGTAAATTACTTTGTCACCTTCTTGATATTCTGCCCATTTCCATTGGTCGGAATGTCTGTCCCAGTCGCCAATCAACATGTCAAATATTCTAGCTCTGATGTAAGATTCCTGATCAATCGAATATTTAGAGTTTTTATTCAAATTTTTTAAAACATCATCCGTAGAAACTATATCTTTAGCATTTCCTAATGACGCCAATGTTTTCGGATCTGAAGAAAAACGTTCTTCGATCATGTACATTTCATCTCCGTAATGTTCATTATATTCTCCCAAAGCCTTTTGTTTCGGAATGTAATATAATCTCGGATTGCTGTGGAAAAGATTCACTTTATCCGCCAGATTTCCTACTGAAAATGGAGTGAAAGGATGATTGGTTGTATAGAAATCAAGCAAGAATTTTTCAGGGAAAGTATTATTCAGTTCATTTCCGAACGTACTTTTTTTGAAAGCGACATTATTAAGAAAACGAACCGCACTTTTTTTCACGCCTCGCATTACAAATTCCTGTCCGTCCTGTGCTTTTAATCTCAAACTGTTAGACTGGTTTCCGCCACCTTCGCGGAAAGGTGTATAACCGCCATCCAGTGCGGCAATATTAGCGGTTGGCAGATCGATTGGCATTCCGTAATATTTTCGGTAATGCTCGCCCCAAAGCCAAGTGTAAAAACCTCCTTTTTCGGTTAATTTTTTAGGATAAATGGTTGATGTAACCTGTGATGGAATTGAACTTGGAAAATCATTGATAAACTTCTTCGGCTTGTCAAAAACTTGGATCTGGGCTAATTTTTCGAATTTATTGTCTTTTGTAGAAAAATATTCTACATCGGTGCTTTGGTCTTTTCTGATATTTAAAACTGCAAATCCACTTCCTCCGTAAGAAAAATCAGTCTTCTCTGCAATGGTGGCAGGGTCTGTTTTTGAACCCGCGCCACTGATGATTTGTCGGATATTTCTTTCCTGATGATATTGCAGATTATGATCGTGCCCGGAAACAAAAATAATATTGTCTTTATCCTGAACAATACTTTTTAATCTTCCGGCAAGATCGGCGTAATGTTGATTGTTGATATCCTGTGGATTGGCTCCTGATGCATTTCTCAGAATATTAATCGTCGTAGCAATTGCCGGAGCCGGAATTTTACCTTTTAATGGGAAGAGATGAGTTTTTGCAGAATTAAAACCTGCGTGAGTTCCGCTGCTTATGATTGGATGATGAAGCGCAACAATGATTTTTTTGTCTTGATTTTTATTAATTAAATCTTTAAATTCAGTGAAGAGATCTTCGCGGGCTTTAACGTCACAATTTTTATTGATTCCCGGATATTTATCCCAATTTACGAGAGCCCATTCTGTATCAATAACAATTAATTTAATATCTTTTGTTAAGCTGATATCATCAATTCCGCATGAATTTTTTGGCAGAAAAGCCTTTTTATCATTAAAATAATTTTTAACGAAATCTTCCTGAGCTTTTAAGCCGTTCAATCCGTGATACCAATCATGATTTCCGGGAATGACGACCGTTTTACCCTTGAAATTTTTGGTAATATCTAATTGATTTTCCAGTTTTTGCTTTGCCAATGCGTAATCTTTGCTGGATTCTTTAGGCATTCCGCTGGGATAGATATTATCTCCCAAAAAGATCAGCATAGAATTTTTATCTGCAGAATCTAGCTTTGATCTCAGAAAGTTTAAGGTGTTCTGAGCCTGCGTTTCATCGGAATTTCCGGCATCCCCAATAAGGAAAATTTTAAAGTCATTTTCAGATTGTATATCAGATTTTTCTACTTCAGATAAGTTTTTACCCTTTTTTACGTTATATGTTGCGCAGGAATAAAGAACTCCGGCAGACAATACTACTCTAAGGACAATAGAAGTATTTTTTAGATGAGTTTTAAAGGATAAATTCATAAATTTACATTAACAAATAATCGGCCATGAGCATTTTACAAAAAGCCAAAGATTACGTTGAAATCTTATTCAAAGATAAGTTATCTTCTGTATATTTTTATCATAATTTTATCCATACCACATATACGGTAAACAAAGCGGAGGAAATTATGAAAAACACACCTATCTCGATAGAAGATCAGGAAAAAGTGTTGTTAGCACTTTGGTTTCACGATACAGGATATATCGAATGCGCGCTTAATCACGAAGAAAAAGGCGTAGAGATTATGAAAGATTTTCTACAAAAAGAAAATTATCCGGAAAATGAGATTGGAGAAATCACCAAGCTTATTTTGGCTACCAAAATTACTTACGAGCCTCAAAACTTATTGGAGCAAATTGTAAAAGATGCCGATTGCAGCCATTTTGCAAGCCATGACTACAACGATATTTCTGACGCGCTGAGAAAAGAGTGGGAGCTTACCAATGTACGATGTTTCTCGAATGACGAATGGAATGCCGGTAACCTTGAAATGCTGAAAAACAAGCATCAATATTATACTGAATATGCGAAGACCAACTGGCAGCCGCTGAAAGAGAAAAATATCAAGAAAATTGAGAAAAAACTAGAAAAAGAAGAAGATAAAAAAGAAAATTCGGGAAGTAAAAAGGAGAAAGAAAAAGAAGCAAAACCAGATAGAAGTGTGGATACTTTATTCAGGGTGACGCTGAATAACCATACCAGATTGAGTGATATTGCCGACAGTAAAGCGAATATTTTACTTTCTGTAAATGCCATTATCATTTCCGTTTGTCTTTCTGTATTAGTTCCAAAATTGGATGCTCCGAAAAATTCTCACCTGGTTATTCCGAGTTTTATTTTGTTATTATCCAGTGTTCTGACGATTATTTTCGCCATTTTATCCACAAAACCGAACGTTACTAAAACAAAATTCACCAATGAGGATATTCAAAACAGAAAAGTGAATCTTCTGTTCTTCGGAAACTTCCATCAAATGCTGTTTGATGATTATCATAATGCGATGAAAGATTTGATAAAAGACCGAGATTATATTTATGATTCTATGGTGAAAGATCTTTATTTTTTAGGTAAAGTTTTAGACAGAAAATACAAGCTTTTATCCACAACGTATAAGATTTTCATGGCGGGAATTATCATTTCTGTGTTGTCTTTCGGATATGCGTTTCTTTCGCTTTAACTGTGAAATTTAATATAAACCAATAAGAAAATGATTGTCAGACAGCGTGCCAATTGGCTGAGAATGTTATTTATATGGAGAGGTTCTGTGTTGAAGAAAATCATCGTTCAGCTTTCTGTGATTGTGCTGTTTTCGCTGTTTATTTATTTTTTTAAAGGAAGAATTTTTGACTATAAAGTTCATCTTAATCCGACCATTTTCACGTTAATTGGTTTGGCTTTAGCGATTTTTATGGGCTTTTGTAATTCCGCGAGCTATGACCGCTTTTGGGAAGGAAGAAAACTTTGGGGATTGCTCGTAATTGAAACCCGATCGCTTACCCGACAGATTTTATCTTATATTCCGAATGTTTCCCAAGAAGAAAAGCAAAAAATCGTAAAACTGATCTCTGCATTTTGCTGGGCTTTGAATTATCAATTAAGAGATAAGTCGGGAACGGGAAATTTGCCTCAGTTGCTTTCTCCCGAGCAGCTGGAGCAGATAAATGGGAAGAAGTTTATTCCGAGTATTATTTTAGGTTTTATTGCAGATTGGCTTAAGGAGCAACATCAAAAAGGAAATATTGACACGATTATTTTAACCCAAATAGACGATCAACTGAATCAGTTTTCGAATATTTCCGGAGGTTGCGAGAGAATTTATAACACGCCTTTGCCTTTTGCATACAGCGTTTTGCTGCATCGTACCGTGTATTTGTACTGTTTTTGGTTACCTTTCGGGTTGGTAGATACTTTGGGCTGGATGATGCCGTTGATTGTTTTGTTGATAAGTTATACTTTTATTGCTTTGGATGCTATTATTCAGGAGATTGGTGAACCGTTCGGTGAGGAAGAAAATGACTTAGCATTGAATAGCATTTGCAGAACGATTGAGTTTTCAATTTTTGAGCAGGCGGAAATTCCGCAAGGAGAATTGAAAAAACCGGATTCTTATTTTGTTGATTAAATACGAGTTAAGGAAACCCTCAACGCCAATAATCCCGTAATCCCCTGCAGATCTTCAACTCTTAAAAACTCAACATCACTCTGAAGAATTCCTTTTTTCTGAAGTTTGGTGATGTATTCTAAGTATTCTTTCTGGTTTTCCATGCCGAAATAAACGATAGTAATTTTTCCGGGGCAGGTAATTCTTTCCTGAGAATCTTTTACATGCGCTTTATCCAGACGTTTTTTGATTATTTCGTAGTACGAATTGTAGGCGCCATCAATATCAAAACGTTTTTCATCCATTCGGAAACGGATGTCTACTTTTTCATTATAAACAAAAATTAGCGAAGCAATATCTAAAGGAATCGAAAGATCCTGTTTGAAATTCTGAAATTCCCGTTCCATATTACAAATGGTTTTCAGCTGCCAATATCTCAGTTTATGAACGACTTTCGAGGAATATTGGAGATCAGGAGCGATATTTTGACCGATAAATAAATTATGTTCTACTCCGTCAGATTTAAAACGCTCATAATAATGTGGGAAAATCTGCTGTGCTTTTACCTGACTTTCATCCAACATGTCGGCTAATTTTCTGTTAACCAGTGTAATTGATTCGTCTAGGCTTTTTCTATGGCTGTAAAACAAATGATTCTGACTGAAAACTTTAGAAAAATATTCTTTGATTTTTTCCTTTACATTTTCAGAGCTTTTTACTTCAAGCTTGCCCTGTAAATAAGGATGAATTTCATCTCTCAGTAATCTTTGCAGGCGTTGCTCCGTGTCTGCTTTAATTTCATTATTCAGCTCATTTTCAAAAATATCCAGTGCTAGTAAATATTTCTCTGAATCTGAATTAATGATTGAAAAAATATCGTGAAGACAATCGATTTGCTCATTCAGGTCTTCCAACATTAAATTGAAACGTTTTTCTGAAGAAGAACGAATGTCTGAAAAGCCAAAAAGCGGCGTTAAATTTTTAAATGAAATCTGTTTTAAAGTGTATATTTTTTTTGATAAAAAAGCATTAAAATATTTTTCAGCTTCACTTCTGAATTTCCAAACAACACTGTCGTGAATCGTGGTATATTCACGCTGAATAATGGCTTCAATCTGATTGTTTCGCTCAAAACTGAATCTTGACAGTGAGAAAAGAATCATATCAACAAAAAATTCAAGCTTTTTAAGTTTTAAACCATTTAAACTGTTGGGTTGAGGCGATGTAAACTCCATGATCGCCAACAGTTCGTTGTCTTTCATAATCGGAATCACCATAAAACTGTTGATATTGTTATCTTTTAAAATATTAAAAGATGGCATTTTTTTGATGTGAGAATCTAAGTTATCAACATTGGAAACTACAATTGGTTTTGAATTATAACTAAAATTCTCAAAAGCCGTTTTTCGAACTTCTTCATCAAAAGTGTTGATCCAGAAATCAAGAATGTGATTGGTAAATACATTTTCGTAGATCGGAACTTTATCAAGTCTTTTTTCTTTTTTGTTAAAAAGCATCAACCCAAAATTGAGTTCGGAAATGTCGAAATAAGACTTAAAAATCTCGGTTAAATTCTCATCGGGAATCAGATTTTCCGGATCTATTTTAATCATACTTGATTTTAGATCTGATAAAGCCACTTCAGAAGTACAATCAACCAGGGAAATAATAGAAAATCCGCTTAAAACCCATGATTTGGAAGGAAAATATTTTTTCCACAATTTGATATCATCAAGATTTTCCAAAAGCATATTGATGGTATCTTCATCCGGAATTTTCACGCCGTCCGTAGGATAAACTTCACTAAAATCGGAGTTTACCGTAATTTTATAATGTTTCATGATTCCCTGTTTATTGGGAATATCATAATAAAAAGGGATGGAGGCTTTTATATCCCGTTTGAAATAGGTCTGAACGATAAGGCAGCAGCAGAAAACATAGAATTCATCATCATTGATATTTCTTAGTTCTATTTCAAAATCTTTTCCGGCGTCTTTCAGAATATTTTTAAATCTTTCGGTGTAATTGAAGGTAATATTTGAAAGGGGAATGCTTGCCGCTTTTATTTCATTGTTGGTAAGTCCGGTCGGGAAAAGGTCTGCCAGAAGGAGTTTGATGAGGTCTTCGTATTTATCGAGTAAAGTCAAATCCTGAAAACCATCTCTCAGTTCCTGAAAGTTTTTTGTTTTATCAATCAGTGATTCGGCGTAGTTGACACGATACTCCAGTCTATCATTATATCGAATATGCTCCAGCACATCCAAATATTTTTTGAACGAAATATAAACCTGAAATGGAGAATCTTTTTTGTGGAAACTAGCCAAAGCTGAAATTTCAAGTAAAGTTATGAAAAAAGCGGGATTTGAAGATCGTGTATTTTTATTATTCTTCTAAGTGTTTGAATAGATTGTTATCAGATTTTATTTAATTTCGAAATTCGACATCAAAAAACGCAGCCTTTGGAAGGTTTTAATTCTTTGTGAAGAAAAGTGAATTATTTTTGGTTTTCATGAATCCCTCTTCAACTTTCATTTAGAGTTAATGAATATTTACCAAATCATTTACTACTAGTAGATTTGGCTTTCTTCTTTTCAAAAAGAATATTTTTATAACTTTTAAAAATGGTATTGAGCCTTTTGTAAGATTCTTTTGAAGAATTGAGATTTTCACTTTTTTTTGATATTATTTTAGGATTTGAATTCATGTAAATAGGCTCTTCATATCTATAAATTTTGCAAGCACCTTCTTTAAAAGTTTTATTAAAAACAAAATGATATTCGGATTTTCCAGTTTCACCAAAAACTTCACTATTAATTATAGAGTCATTATTATTTTCATTAACGAAAAATGTAACTTCTTCACCCTCGGAAGAATTTATAAAAAGTGTTGTATCCTTTATTTTTCTTACAGAATCTTTCTTAGAAATTATTTTATCTTTAAATTCAGATTGAATTCTTTTATTTTCTTTCTTGCAAGATAATATTGATAAAAAGATCAAAACTATGTATTTCATTCGGCTCTATGTTTTAAATTAGTTTTCTAAAGTTACTTTTATGGTTTGATTTATTATCAATGTAAAAAGTATATTATATTTAAAATCTATAATTTCTCAATTTTATTACTTTCTGTATTTATTTGATAATTTTCAGTCTTTATTATTTTCTTTGAATTCTTATTTTGTCCTGTGCTGAATTCTAAGGAAATTTTTAAATTTTCATCAATTTTAAAATCAATATAATTATCTAGAGTACCATTTTCATTTTCAATTGTTTCACTTTTCCCTATCAGAAGTTCTGATACCAAGTTTTTATTTTTATAAGTAACTAGATACCATTTCTCATTATCTCCATCAAACCATGCTACAAAAATATTATCATTTATTTCATATACTGCAGTTGCTTGACTGTCATCAATAATTATTGTTTTATTAATTTCAGGGAAACTCTCAAAATCTTTTTTTGATAGTACTTTTATTACTTTTCCAATTTCTTTTGTATTAGCCTTTTTAAAGCATACAATACATCCGTTATCATCAAAAATCATATAATCACCTATGAAAAAAGCATCTTCAAAATATTGATTTAATAACGAGGAATTATCATACGCTTTTTTATTTCTAATTGATTTTACTTTTAATGGAAAATCTAGATTTAATTCTTCTTTCAATCTTTTCTTATAGGCTCGATATAAATATTGCTGGTCAAAATAAGATGTGCTTGTTATTGAATTAGTATAAACATCATCGGTATATTTTCCATTAATAAAAATAGAGTCTTTAGATAAACCAAATTCTACATTTTCATACTTTTTATATTCACATGAATAATTACTTGAAGGTGATAATGAAAATATCTTTACAAACTTCCAAGTATCTACTGAAGAATTTTTTTTAACACTTTTAGTTTCGATTACCTTCTTTTCATTTTCCCTTGAAGGTGCTTTTTTGCACGAAAAGAAAGTGAAAAATAAGAGGTAGAAAATTATTGGTATCTTCATTTACTTACACTTTTTAATTTTTACTTAATCAGCATTATAAATTATTGATCTTTTAATATTTTTTCCTTCTTGTTCAAGTAAAATCTCGGTTAATCCTCCATCATATAACATAGAGATTTCTATTTTTTTTGTTTCAACTTTATATTCAATAGAAATTACACCATTGTTATCTATTTTTATTTCCTTATCAGTGTTAGGAAGCTGAGAAAGTAGTAAGTTAGAATCATCTACTTTTCTATTTTTTATTAAATCCTCATATACTTTCTTTATCGAAGAATTTTTAATTATACATTCTTCACCACTTCCCATTTCGATTTGAATTTTTTTACAATCTTCGTTATTTTTTGTTGGAATATTTTCATTGTTTTCAATCTCTTTTTTGCAGTTATACCACAAATTTTCGTTAGGATATCTAATTGGGAATATTTATATTTTAAATTTATAGGATTTTGGGGGTCTGAAGTAACATTAATTAGTTTTTGACTAGTGGGAATAAAAATTAGCCAAGCAATTGTACTTTCCACTATTTGCTTAGAGTTAGGATTGTCAGATAAGTTATTCTCAGTATATACTTGTATTTTTAAACTATCGGACTGCATATTTTCAATTCTGATGTCATAATTATCTTTGTATAATGAAAGGTCAAGATCGCTCGATTCAATAATTTTTTTTTAAATATCGTTACATGTAGGTTCTTTTTCAGATGTTTTGTTTTTCAAAAGACCAATTTCATCGTCAATTTTTAATGTTTGTGAGTCGTTCTTTTTACAATTGACCAAAATCAATAAAACAAAGATTATTAAAAATTTATTCATTTATTTTTTCTTGTTTAGATGTAGTTTTCCAAGTACCATTAGAGTTATATTTATATTGGTTAATGTTGATATTACAACATCCAACAGGGTTTTTAGTTGTTATTGTCTTATCATTACTATTAATATCTTCAGCTAATACGCCATGTTGTAAAGGAAATGAATCTATAGGAACAAAGCTTCCGCTTTTATCTTGGATATAATATTCATATAACTGGCCTGCGTTACCACCATTATCCCATACAAATGCAAAATCCTCTAAACCATCAAAATTAAAATCATTGATTATAAATTTATCACAGGGTAAATCACTGTATTCAATCCAAGAATTAGGCTCAAAATAAATTTCTTGCTTTTTATTATTTCTTTTATTGGTTACAATAATCCATGCTGATGTGGGATTTTTTTGTTCCTTATCATTGGAAAACTGTGCTGCTTCGATCATAAATTTATATTCTTTTGAAGCGTTATTGATTTCACAGGATTTCTTTTTTTGCTGACAAGCTTTATTTTTTATAGTTTTTATTTTACTTTCATTAATAAATAAAGTTGGAGCATAATCATTAAATTGATAGGATATAATACCTTTTTCTTTATCAACCCAATCTAATATGTAATATGAATTTTCTTGTTTATCAACATAAAAAAAGATCTTGTTTCCTTGAATTTTTGTATGATCAATATTAAAATTAGAATCTTCCATAGGAGTATGGTCATATATTATGTTACTGTTTATTTCAACAAATCTATCAGCATCTGTACAATGGTAATAATTACTATTTTCTTTGTTGATTAAAAGCCATTTACCTACATATTCATTGTCTGCTGTATTTTTATTTGAAGGTTCTTGATATAGTGTTTTCTTTTCTTCTTTTGAGTGACATGCATTCAATATGGAAAAGAATATTCCAAAATAGATGAACTGTTTTAATGTATTTTTCATTTAATTAATTTTTTCTTATTTGTGTTACAGTATAAAAATGTCCGTTATATACCGTCTTACCTTTAAGGGAGTATTCTTCTTTATCTAAATATAATCTGTTAGCATCATTAGCACCCTTTTCTTTGTAGATTGTTCCAACATCATAAAAGATATAATAACATTTATCACCATCACATTTTCTTCCTACTATTACTACAAAATGATCAGTAGAATGATCTAGATTATTGTTAATTTTATATCCTAGTCCATGATCTACTCCCACCTGTACGGGATGCCCTTTTTCTAACTCACTATCTAAATATGCGATAGCATCTTTTGAAATTTGATTGTTTATAATTAATTTAGTATGGCTATCATTCTCAATAGCAGTTTGATATATTCTAGATGGGCTTGTAGCTTTAAGACCATTATTTATTAATATATCATCACATGTTCTTTTGCAAGCTACCAATTGTCTATCACGGCTACCCCATTTAGGGTCAAACTGTGTTTGCCATTTTATTTTATTTCTTAAATCTATTTCCGATTTTCCACATGATGTATTTATAGATGGTGTTTGCACATTCTCTTCAGTACAGCAATTATATCCAAACTCTTTTAAAAAACCAGCTTTTAAATGCAATGGGCTTTTTCCAGATAACTCTTCTTTGTAAAATTGATCATAAAATTCTAAAACTTTTTCCATATTTTCGCTGGGTTGACCATATCTACCAGGAGGTAAACTTGCCCACTCATAGCTGCCATATAGCTCTGTTGCTTTTTTAATTTCGCCATTGACTATTAAGTCTAGCATTCCTGGTCTTTTATACTTGAATAGAATTATACAATATTTATCTTGACTTTCGGGTGAAAAGTCTTTTATTTTGTGAGAATTTCGTTGTGCGATCATACCTTTATCTTCCCAGTTATATCCCATTACTTGATAAGCTCCTGAAGCAGAGCTGTATACCTTTTTTCCTTTTTTATTTGTATACCAATAAACCATAATATTAGGATGATCATTCATACTTTTATTGTGTGGAGATTGGGTAAAATTACTACCACCAAATAATTTTTTATAGCCATTTTCAAAGTCATAAGGAATATATATGGTCTCTACCTTTTTTGTTTGCTTATTGATTTTTTCAGATTTAATAAGCTCTCCAGTCCCTTCACCAACTCTTAACATTCTCATATAAGCTCTTACTCTAGCTTCACATTCACAAACTTTATTATCTTCTTGTTTTTTCTTCTTCTGCGCTTTCACTCCCACTGTAGAATTTCCTTCAGGCTTGCTGCTTGTCATTTCCCGAAGTTTAGACATGATACCGCTACTTTCGGCAAAATCGGCAAGGTAATCTGTGGCTTTGGTAATAATTCCTTTTTCTTCTTTTTTAGAAATAGGTTTTTGTTCAGCAGGTGAACCTTTAGCTTTTGGCTGTCCTTTTTCTTTGGGAAGCTTTGTACCAATAGGAGGGGGTACAACGCCTGGCGTCCAGTATAAAGGATTTTTCACATTTACATTTTCAGAATCATGAATCTTTCCTTTGTAATATTCTACAGTTACATAAAATTCCAACTCTTTGGCATCTGCTTCACCTTTCATAGCCTTTTTCATCAGAGCTTTTGTCAGCTGAAATTCTGCAATAGCCAATCCGTTCGTATCCACACGTTCTGTTTTTTCCTCTACCACCAAATTTTTAGGATCATGACCACTTCCTTTTTTATCATCTTCCCACAATGTGAAAACAAGTTCTTTTCCAGAAAGGTTAGTAGTATGAGCTTTTGCTCTCAATTTATCATAAAAGCTGAAAGTATCTCCTTTTTTGTTATCTACATAATGAAATTCAATCTTTCCAATTTTTGGAACTTTTGCGGGTTGGGGGTTAATGATCAATCCTCCGCCTTCAGGCTTATGAAGATAAGCTTCCAAACGATAGGTATATTGTGAAGCTACTTCTCCAAACGTAAAGCTGCTAATCCCTGTTTTTTTTATATTGGTAGTTGTAAATTTTCCGTTTGTTCTTTTTTTGAAAAGCTCCCAAGTTACTTTCAAAGGATTTCTTTCCAGCAAAGGTGTTCCTTCATACCATTGTGTAACGGTGTAGGTCACTTTTTCACCAACAGTGGGAGAGGGATTTCCAGAAATCATAGAAACACCTCGCTTTCCCTTGTTGTCAAGCCTTAGTTTAGCTTCTTTTTCGGATAATTTTTGTTCTTCTGCGAGTTCTCTTTGGTATTCTTGTTCATGTTTTTCGTCTTCATCTGCCAAAAAGCTAAATTTTCTTTTTGCCATATTTTTGTGTTTTTAATTTAATAAGCATCTAATTCTTCTTCGTCCAACTGGTCATTAAACTTCCTCAAATCCACTGTCGGGTTAATGTATTGATGTACTTTCGGATCAGCATTTTTAAAATTCTGTTTGCTGAGCTGTGCGCGTTGCCCGTGATCCAGGATTTTTATTTTTCCCCCCATGGAACATTGAAGTTCTGAGATTTCGGTCAGAAAAGCATTTCCCAAAACTTTGGTGTCTGGATAAAATTTCTTCCATTTTCCTGCGGGAGCAAAGGTGCAGGGTTGATTATTTTGCAGCGAACAGTTTCCAAACGGAACTGCAGACGGATTAAACTGAAGATCATTTTCGGTAACAGCAAGATAATCATCAGAATTATCTTCGTTATTGATGTAATGTTTTTTATGGCTGCTCACTTTAAATTGCGGAAACTTTGTTCCTTTATCGCAAATCGCCTTTCCTTTCTGGATGATAAAAAGTTTGCCGTCATGCTCACCCGCATCTTTCTCTTTCGTTTCTTTTTCTTCTTTGGGCTCTGTATTCTGCTCAGCATTTGAAGATGAATCAACAGAAGATTTTTCTGTATCATTATTTTCGGCATTGTTTTCTTGAGCTTTAGCTTCTTCCGCTTTTTTCCTTCTTTCTGCAATTACAGCATTCATTTTTTCTACTTCATGCGGTTCCGGAATGGTGAGAATCATGCCTTCTTTGATCTCATTTCCGATCCCTCGTTCGATGGGGCCTTTGAAGTTGTGGAATTCTTTAAGCGAATAGGCGCTCGGTAAGCCTAATTTTTGAGAAAGGGACAGCAGAGTATCACCTTTTTGAACTTTATATTCTTTCATGATTGTGTTTTTTTTGTATTTTATCAAATGTATAAAATTATTTTAAATTGAGTTCAATTTTTGCAGTTTCCTTTACATTATAGAAATATGAATCGATAATAATATCAGCCTGTTGCAGGAGTTTATGTTGTTTAGACAGATGAAAGTTTCCGGTAATTTTAGATTCCAGCAATTCATCTTCGTCGTGTTCTGCATTGCTAATCGGCAAATGATTCAGAATTTCCTGCTGACTTCGATCATCGATACATTCTGCATTGAGCGTGACGGAAATATCCTCTGCGATCGTGAGGAGGTGTTGATTTTTATACAAAATTCTTTCAGGCATATATCTGCTGTTGCTTTCATTTTTTCCTGAAGTGTATTTTTTGAAATAAGGATAAAAATAGGTTTGCAAAAACAAATCCTGCTGATAAGCTTTTATAAGCTCATTTTTTACTTCAATGGTTCTACGGACTTCTTCAATATACGCGATCGAATTTTCATCCGTATAAGTTTTCAGTAAATCGTGTTGAGTGGTTTTCCATCGTTTCAAAATTTCATGATAATTTTTTATGTCATGAATTTTTCTGTTAAGATCAATTTCCAGTCCTGCCGGATATAAGCAAGCAGAACATTTCAATGCCAGTTCATAAGCTTTCATTTCTGCTTTTTCACCGTTTACCGTAAGTAGTTTTTTTTGATACAGAAAAGTAAAAAGTTGCTCTTCTTTCTCCAAATACTTCAGCCGTACTTCAAATTCACTCGTATTTTGAAGAATATCATCCAAAAAATCCTGAATGATGAATTGAATTTTTTCATCCATCTCATTAAAAATCGGAAGCAGAATTCCGTTTTCAATTAGATTGTTTGCCCGGTTTGTCCTTTCTTCTAAAACTTGCTTTTTTCTAAGAATATAATGTTCAATTTCTTTTTGGTCGGGTATGAAAATTTCCTGTCCGACAAATAGAGTAGGACCTAAATGGTTGGAATCATCAGGCGTATGAAGGTAATGATGATCTTTTAAAATATTAAGATCCGGGATATGATACATTTCGGCAATTTGTTCCAATGTTTCACCTTTTTTCACAATATGGGTTTGTAAAAATATATTCATGATGCTGAAAATTTACAGTGAAATGATATTGAGAAAAGTGAAAAGTTGCTGACCCGATTGTCGCAAAAAGAATTTCTTTTGAAAAGTGGTATTTTTCATTATTTGGTGTTTTATATTTTCAAAAATAGAAAATTAAAATCAGATAATATGATTTTGGTAATAAAAAGTTTAGGTAGGAATTGATTTAAGTTAAAAGTAAGCGTTAAGGCTGGAAGATGGAGGAGGGAAGAAGTAAAGTATTCAACTTTGAGCTTGCGTCTGTCAGCTAATTAAAGGATCAGTTACAAAACTTGGGGGAGTAAGGAAAAAGTTTGGCATCCCAGAAGGGATTTAGGCAGGGTATTAGAAAACAAGACTAAAATAATTCTTTATTTTCTTTTTAACGCTATCGATCGCTAAAGCTTTACCTATCATTTTAAATATTTTCGATCGCAAAACGAAGTTTAGCCGATTCCAATAAAACAAACATAAATTTGAGGCAATGGCGTTCTACTCAGCAAATGATAGCAATACTTAACTATAAAAATTCAAAGCCTCCAACTTTGAACACAAAGCCCACAAAGTTTTATGATCAAGAGATGTTTTAAGTTTCACAAGGCCGTTCCACTTATAAAAGATAAAAAATTCTCCCCCAAGTTTTGAGATTGAACCTAATTAACCAAGTTTCAATCGAATTTTAAACCCACAAAAAAGCACAACATAAATGCTGTGCTTTTGATTTTTATCTTGAAGATTGATTTTTACAATCCGAAAACTCCTGCAAATAAATCCGGAGCAACTCCTAAAACAATAACTGATGCGATGATGCAAACTGCAACGATATTGTAAGTCAATGTTACTTTTTCTGAAGATTTGAACGTGCTTTCTTTGAAGAAGAACATAGAAATAATCAGTCTTAAATAGTAGGCAATAGAAAGAGCAGAACCCAAAACTGCTACGATTACCAAGAATACTCCGTGGTTAGAATTCATTGCCTGAGAGAATAAAGCAAATTTCCCCATGAAACCAGCCGTTAACGGAATTCCTGCCATTGAAAGCATAGAAATTGCCGCTACTGTTGCCAATAAAGGTTCTGTTTTTGCCAATCCTTTGAAAGCTCCGAAAGAAGTTTCTCTTTTTAGCTTTTCAACATAAATCAGACACATAAAAACTCCTACTGTTGATAATGCGTACGCAAATAAATAGAACGCCAAATTGTAAGTAGAAAGGCTTGTCATTCCGAAGAACACCAAACCGATGTATCCCGCGTGAGAAACTGAGGAGTAGGCCAACATTCTTTTTGCATTCGTCTGAGCAAGACCCATAACGTTTGCCAAAAGCAATGTGATAATTAAGAATACTCCGAAAACATTGATCCATTCTTCTGTAACACCACCGAAACCAACGGTCATTAATCTGAATAGTGCGAAAAATCCTGAGATCTTCACCACACTCGCCATGAAAGCGGTGATTAATGAAGGCGCTCCGAAATAAACATCAGGGCTCCACATGTGGAAAGGTGCTAATGCTACTTTGAATGCCAATGCACAAAGAATCAGTAAAACTCCTAAGATGAACATCACGTCTTTTGGATTTGAAACTCCGAAATCCTGGATTTTATATAAATCGAAACTTCCAACACTTCCGTAAATAAATGCGATACCGAACAGTAAGAAACCTGTAGCGAAGGCACCCATTAAGAAATATTTAATTGAAGCTTCGTTTGATCTTAAATCAGTTTTGTTAGCTCCCGCCATTACATATAAAGGAATAGAAAGAATCTCAACGCCTAAGAATAGCGTTAC
Organism: Chryseobacterium sp. GM_Chr_2; assembly: GCF_026540445.1. Taxonomy (NCBI): domain Bacteria; kingdom Pseudomonadati; phylum Bacteroidota; class Flavobacteriia; order Flavobacteriales; family Weeksellaceae; genus Chryseobacterium; species Chryseobacterium sp. GM_Chr_2. The sequence continues at coordinate 235,854 of NZ_JALNUD010000005.1, read as the reverse complement.
TAAGTTTTGGTATCCGAAAAGGATAATTCCACCGCACAATGCGAAAAGCATTAATGCGTATAATTCTGACTGGTGACTTCTGTGGTTGCTGAATGCAAAACCTCCCAAAAAGAATAATAATAATGTCGTTACGATTGATATTTTAGTGAATAACGCAGTATTGGCTGTGTAGTCATACATATGTTTGTACTGTCCGAAGAAAGCACATTCTGGCATGAAACTTACCCATAATGCGATGATTAATCCCAAAATCCCAATGTATCTTGCGAATTTCCCTTGTTCAAAAACTCCTGAAAATAACGCAACAACTGCCGTTAGGAAAACAATAATTAAAACACTCATTTCTTAAAATATCAAATTAGCTTACCATTGATTGGTAGATAAACTTCAACGAACTATTCACCATTTCGATTATCGGTTGTGGGAAAATACCAAATACAATCACAAAAACCGCTAAACTTGCCAATACAGAGAATTCTACTGCAGATAAATCTTTTACTGTGCTCAACACGGCGTCGTCACCTTGTCCGAACATTGCTTTTCCGTAGAATCTCAATAAGTATACAGCACAAAGAATTACCGTAAGACCAGCGATTACCGCTGCCAATCCGTTAAAATCATATACTGCTTTCAACAGGATAAATTCTCCGATGAATCCATTAGTCAATGGAACTCCCATTGAACCTAATAAAATGATCAGGAACAACACCGCAAACTTAGGAGCAACTTTCGCCAAACCTCCCATTTGTCTGATGTCTCTTGATTTAAATCTTTTGTATAAAATATCACAACAGTAGAATAGACCTGCCACGTTGATACCGTGAGCAAAAGTCTGTACCAAAGCACCTTCAGCACCTTCGATGTTGAAAGTTCCCCTTAACGTAACTACCGCAGAAGCGAAGATACCTGCCACCATTAATCCAACGTGAGAGAAAGAAGAATACGCAATGATTCTCTTCATATCTGTCTGGATGATAGCGATCAATGCTCCGTGAACAATTCCTACAATTGCAAGGATAATTACAATCTGCCCTGAAATTCCTGCAATTGGAAGGGGAGTGATTGGTAATAAATAACGCATAACTCCGTACACCGCCATTTTAAGCATGATCCCCGATAAAAGCATCGATCCCTGAGTTGGTGAATAAGTATACGTATCCGGTTGCCAAGTGTGGAATGGGAATACCGGTAATTTCACTGCAAATGCAAAGAAAATAAACCAGAATACCACCGTTTGTTGTGTTTCATTTAATTGAGCATTATATAAATCTGTCAGTGCAAAAGATGCCGAGTGATTGTAAACATAAATCAATCCGGCTAACATGAATAATGACCCCACGAATGTATATACGAAGAATTTCGTAGTGAATTCCATTCTTTTATTTTCTTGACCCCAAAGTCCAGCAATGAACCAGATCGGAATCAAAGTTACTTCCCAGAAAATGTAGAACAGTAATCCGTCCAGCGACGTGAAAACTCCTACCAATCCGAATTGCATTAGCAAAATCAAACCATAGAACGTGTTTCTGTAGCTTACATTTTCATTAAAAGAAGATAAAATAATGATTGGCGCTAAAATATTCGTCAACAATAAAAGAAGTAAACTCATCCCATCGATACCGAAGTGAAGAGAACTCTTCATAAATTGTGACCAAGGGTAATTGATCTCGTGCTGCAATACGCTGTCTACTGTTGGCGTAAAATTAAAATCCGCTGTAATGTAGAAGGTAACAAGCATTTGTACCAATGCAATTCCCAGTGCCAAATATTTGCTGGATTTATCTTTCCATGCAAAAACTAATCCCGAACCTACTAGAGGTAATAGTAATAATGTTAATAATAAACCAGACATTATTGTAATATAAAGTTAACAATCAGTATAATTCCCACAGCCAAAGACATGATTAGAATGTAGTTTTCTACATTTCCATTCTGGATACGCTTCATCGCTTTTCCGCTGTCTTCAGCACCTTCACCTACGAAGTCTACAAAACGATCAAGAATACCTTTATCAAACATCTTTCCTCCGCGTCCTAATCCTTCAACAGTTTTTACAATTAATGCATTGTAAAGTTCGTCAATATATAATTTTTTAGCAGACAGTTTCTCCCATCCTGTGTACTGCTCTTCCGGTAACGCTTGTTTTTTCTTATTTACATAAGTATTTTTAACAATGAACCATACGCAGAAGAACATTAGAACTGTTGCTCCTAAAAGTATCATTTCAGTACCAAACGGAACTCCCGAAAGAGTAGCCTCCATTTGTTTAAAGCTTTCCTCAGTAAGAACCGGCTTCAACCATTCCATTAATTTTGCATAATGACCGTGACCGATGAAGTGAGGAAGGTTAATTAAACCACCTAAAACAGAAAGAATAGCCAATACGATCAATGGTAATGTCATATTTGTCGGGCTTTCGTGTAAGTGGTGTTTTTGATCTTCAGTACCTCTAAACTCTCCATGGAAAGTCAAATAGTACAATCTGAACATATAGGTTGCAGTAATAGCCGCTAAAATGAATAAGAATACCCAGTAAATAGGGTTTTTAGCAAAAGCTGCTACTAAAATTTCGTCTTTAGAAATCATCCCTGATAATAAAGGGAATCCTGAAATAGCCAATGTTCCAACAAGGAAAGTAGCGTGAGTGATCGGGATATATTTTTTCAAACCTCCCATGAAACGCATATCCTGTTCGTTGCTCATGGCGTGGATTACAGAACCTGCTCCCAAGAACAATAATGCTTTGAAGAAAGCGTGCGTCATTACGTGGAACATTGCTGTTGTGTAAGCTCCAAGTCCTAAAGCGATGAACATGAATCCAAGCTGTGAAACTGTAGAGTAGGCCAATACTTTTTTGATGTCGTTCTGACGTAATGCGTAGAATCCTGCCAAAGCAGCAGTTAAGAATCCGATGAATAAAATTCCTCCCTGAACGGTTGGTGCTAAAGTAAATAAGAAGTTTGATCTTACTACTAAATAGATACCTGCCGTTACCATCGTTGCCGCGTGAATTAACGCAGAAACAGGAGTTGGCCCAGCCATCGCGTCCGGTAACCAAGTATATAATGGAACCTGAGCAGATTTACCCGTTGCACCGATAAATAAACTCGCCGTAATAAAAATAATTACGCTTCCGTCTAATTCAAATTTTCCAGCGTTTTCTGCTACGGTAAGATAATCAACAGCGTTTGTTTGTCCAGCGATCATGAAGATACCGATTAGCAACGCAAGGTCACCAATTCTGTTCATAATGAAAGCTTTTCTTGCTGCTTTACCATATTCTTCGTTGGTGTACCAAAATCCGATTAATAAATAAGAACACAATCCTACACCTTCCCATCCGATGAATAGGATCAGGTAGTTGCTTCCCATTACCAATAATAACATTGAGAAGATAAATAAATTTAAATAAGTGAAAAACTTATAGAAACCTTTATCGTGGCTCATATATCCGATAGAGTACAGGTGAATTAAAGAACCGATACCTGTGATGATCATTACCATCATTAATGACAACTGATCAATCTGGAATCCGAAATTGATCTGAACTCCGTTTACTCTAAACCATTCAAAAGCTTTTACGATTACGGGTTGGCTTTCTGAATTGAAACCCAAGAAAATACTTACTGCGATGCAGAAAGATGCAAAAACCATTGCCGTAGCCAAACTACCCACAACAATTTTTGGAAGATTTTTCCCGAAAAGACCGTTAATAAGAAACCCTAAAAGTGGTAAAAGTACTATTGCATATACTAAATTCTCCATTCTTATCCTCTTAATTTATTAAATATACTTACATCTACAGAACGGGTATTTCTATATAGCATAGCAATAATTGCTAAACCTACTGCTACTTCCGCAGCAGCAACCACCATAATGAAGAAAACTAAAAGTTGTCCGTCTCCGTTACCTTTGTATGCTGAAAATGCAGCCAATAAAAGGTTCGTAGAATTTAGCATAAGCTCAACACAACCCAAAATAACAATAGCATTTTTTCTCAACAATACGCCTAACACTCCCAAACAGAATAATACTGAAGAAAGAATGATGAAATAATTCAGAGGGATGCTTTGTATAAATGTATTTACTTCTCCCATAATTTTATAGATCTTTTTTACCGATTAATACCGCACCTACAATACCTGCCAAAATAAGGATGGATGCAAGCTCAAACGGCAAAACATATTCATTAAACAAAAGTCTGCCCAGATTTTTCGTTAAACCAACACCTTTGTCTACATTTTCAACAACGATATGGTTCTGCTGAACACCTCTGAATACGCCTAAAATTCCAATTAATAAAAGACCGGCTGTAAAAACTCCGACAAACTTTAAAGTATTGCCCTTCTTACTTTCGTCTTCTTTATTAAGGTTAAGCATCATCAGGATATAAAGGAATAATACCATGATCGCTCCGGCGTATACAATAATCTGGATAATCGCAAGGAATTGTGCATTCAGAAGGATGTACATACCTGCAATAGAAAACATCGTAACAATTAATGACAAAATAGCATATAAAGGATTTCTGGCAAACACGAAATAAACCGCACTCGCCACTGCTAAAAACGCCACCAAGAAAAATAAAAACTGATCCATTATTTTACCGCATTTTTTTGTTTCTCGGATTGTCTTTCAGTGATATCAATCCTTTGATTTATTTTTTCAACCAATTTATCTTTTCCATAGATGAAAGAACCTCTGTTGGTTTCCACGTCTACCAATCTGTCTGTAAGATAGATCGCAGATTTCGGACAAGCCTCTTCACACATACCACAGAAAATACATCTTAGCATATTGATTTCATATACCGATGCATATTTTTCTTCTCTGTAAAGATCTTTTTCTTCTCTGGTTCTTTCAGCAGCAGTCATTGTAATTGCTTCTGCAGGGCACGCCACCGCACAAAGTCCGCAAGCGGTACATCTTTCTCTGCCTTCCTCGTCTCTTTTCAAAACGTGTTGACCTCTCCAGATATCTGCTCTCGGTTTCTGTACTTCCGGATACGAATATACTGCGGGAGCACCTTTCAATACGGTTCTTACAGCATGCTTAAATGTAATCCCCATTCCTGTAAAAATCGCAGGTAAGTAGATTTTTTCAGCAAGGGTCATTTCTTTGTTAGAAACAACTTTTGATCTGTTCGTAAGTTTCATTTTCTTTTATTATTAAATGTTAGAAGATGGAAGCTGGGAGATGGAAGTTTGTCGCATCATCACATTTTCACATCAGCTCATTTTCAAATTTTCAAATTATTCTAGTTTGCAAACGCTAAAATTACAGCTCCTGTAATTAATAAGTTTACCAATGCCATTGGAATTAACGTTTTCCAACCTAAGTGCATTAATTGGTCATATCTAAATCTTGGAAGCGTCCATCTGATCCACATGAAGATCAAAATTCCGATCACTGTTTTAGCTAAGAATGCTACGATACTCAAGATACCAGCTGTGTTTTCACCCCAGTTTTGAGTTACCCATTCAATTCCCGGATAGTTGTACCCTCCGAAGAAAAGAACCACCATGAAAGCATTAGAGATAAACATATTCACGTATTCACCGAACATATATAAACCTAATTTCATTGATGAGTATTCTGTAGAATATCCTGTTACCAATTCAGATTCACACTCAGGTAAATCGAAAGGGTGTCTGTTTGTTTCTGCTAAAGCTGCTACAAAGAAAACAAGGAAAGCAATCGGCTGGTAGAAAATGTTCCAGTTAAGACCCGAAACCCACGGAATGAATCCCCAAAGTTTTCCTGTTGTCTGGCTTTCTGTGATTTCTTTTAAATCTAAACTTCCCGTCATCATAATGATAGAAAGTAAAGCCAATCCCATTGCCAATTCGTAAGAAATCATCTGAGAAGAAGCACGGATGGCACCTAATAATGAATATTTGTTGTTCGAAGCCCATCCTCCGATCATGATTCCGTAAACACCAATTGAAGCCATTCCGATGATGAAAAGTACACCAACATCGATGTTAGCCACCTGAAGATCATAAGAAGTACCTGCAATATTTAAACTTTTACCCCAAGGAATAACCGCTCCCGTGATTAATGAAATAAACATTACCAATGCCGGTCCCAATACGAAAAGGAATTTTTCGGCATTGGCAGGTGTAAAATCTTCTTTAAAGAAAAACTTTCCACCGTCAGCAAGAGGTTGCAGCAATCCGAAAGGTCCTGCTCTGTTGGGACCAATTCTATCTTGCATGATAGAGGCAACTTTTCTTTCTGCCCAAGTAGAGTAGGCTGCAATCGTTAATGAAAGCAAGAAAAGCGCTAGTACAAGTATAAGTTTAAATGTAAGTAAATCCATTTTTTATTTTAAATGTTTGAAGATGGGAGCTGGAAGCTGGAAGTTTATCACGTCGTGCATCAACTCTTCATCACATTACCAATTTATTTTATTTTTTAACGATTTTAAAATTAAAAGTAGAAGTGAAAAATTTTACGGTTAAAAACCTCCATCTTCCAGCTTCAAGCATCCAACTTTTTATTTTTCGTCTTTTTCACTGATTTCTTTAGCCATTGGATTGTCTAAAACTCTTAGCTCATCCTTTGGTTTTTCATAGTGATTCAATGAAATAACTGAATGTCTGTCGATGTGTCTAGGACCTTCGATGTTCCAGTCTGAAAGAGATTTTCTTTCGAAACGACAAGTATCGCAGATGAATTCTTCAACTTCACCCCACTGATCTTTTCTTGCAGTTACTCTTGAAATTTCGTCACCTTTCATCCAAACGGTAGCTTTCCCTGAACATTTATCACATTTACAAGAAGCATTCATTGGCTTTGTAAACCAAACTCTGCTTGCAAAACGAGAAGTTCTGTCTGTTAAAGCTCCAACCGGACAAACGTCGATTACGTTTCCGATGAAGTCGTTATCTAAAGCTTTATTTAAATAGGTAGAAATTTCAGCGTGATCTCCTCTGAACAAAATTCCGTGCTCTCTTTCTCCAGTTAACTGGTTGGCAGCGAGTACACATCTTGCACAAAGAATACAACGGTTCATGTTCAATTTAATGTGAGGACCAAGATCGTCTGCTTCGTACGTATTTCTTTCGAATTCTGTTCTTGTCTGAAGATTTCCGTGCTCATAACCTAAATCCTGAAGGTGACATTCACCAGCCTGATCACAAATAGGGCAATCAAGAGGGTGGTTTACCAATAAGAACTCGGTTACCGCTTTTCTACCTTCCTGAGCTTTTTCAGAAGTAAGATTTTTTACTTCCATACCATCCATCACATTGGTTCTGCAGCTTGCCACCAATTTTGGCATAGGACGAGGATCTGCTTCCGATCCTTTAGAAACTTCCACAAGGCAAGTTCTGCATCTTCCTCCACTGGTTTCCAATTTGCTATAATAGCACATTGCAGGAGGTACAGATTTTCCACCGATTTGTCTTGCAGCTTCCAAGATAGAAGTTCCAGGCATAACTTCGGTAGTCTGTCCGTCTATAGTTATTTTGAATTTTTTAACCTCTTCGCTCATATTCTATGCTTTTCGCTTATGCCTTAGCAGTTAAGCTCTATTTTAATTATACTTTTTTGTATTAAATGTATATCCGATTCCGAAATTGAATTCTCCAAAAACGAAATCCTGTGCAGCTTTATCGGGCTTATTATTAAGGGTTGTCTTAATATCCGGCATATTGATGTATCCGAATTTACCTTCCGCCTGCAATACAATATGTCTCAATACCACAACACTTAGAGCCGTTCTGATATCTGCTCCGAAACCTGCCAAATGGAATCTGTCACTTCTTTCATTTCCCATTAGTTTTACATTAGATTTCGGTACCAAAGCTCCGATACCTGCTCCGTAGCTCCAAAAAACATCAATATTCTTTTTATCGTAGATATTCATGTATTTCTGAGCGCCGATATTTACATAATTAAGACCGTCTGTATGTTCAAATGTTAATAATTTGCCATCCGTAAGATCTACTCTTCCGTTGTTTACCAGCGATGCATATTCAGGATTGTTGATATATCCTTTAAAATCTACGGTCTGGTTTTGATCCATCACATATTTCATGTGATCCATCCCTAAAGTAATCCCTAAATTATCCTTAATAAAATAAGTTACTCTGTAGTTTACCTGAGGAACCGTCACTTTTCCAGGGTTGAAATATAAATTCCATCTGAATGCCGATTGTCTGTCGTGAGCCACTACATTATTCAACTGAAAATCATATCCATCACCCTTAAAACGGATGTCTGAATTTGAATACATTGAATTATTCCATCCCCAAAATGCCAATACTGAACCTTTTTTAAAAGGATTTACCTCCTTTTTGTAGGTAGGTTCTGTAATTTCATTTGTGCTTCTATCTATTAAAGTATCTCTTTTTGCCTGAGCAAAAACAAGATTCGACATCATTAAGCCGACAACCAATAATTTATTCATCTAATTAAGCGTTTTTTTCAACCGCAGGGATTGGATCTGCATAATTGCCCAATCCGTAATTTTGTGTCTGAGACAACTCAGGGTTTTTAATATGCCATTCAAACTCATCTCTGAAGTGACGAATAGCCGCTGCAACAGGCCAAGCCGCTGCATCACCCAATGGACAGATCGTATTTCCTTCGATTTTTCTCTGGATGTCCCAAAGAAGATCGATATCTTCCATTTTTCCTTCTCCTTTCTCGATTTTTTTCAAAATCTTGTACATCCATCCCGTTCCTTCACGGCAAGGAGTACATTGTCCGCAACTTTCGTGATTGTAAAATCTTGCCAACGTCATGGTATGTTCTACGACACACTGGTCTTCATCCAATACGATGAAACCTCCTGAACCCATCATTGTTCCGGTAGCAAAGCCACCATCTGCTAATGATTCGTAGTTCATATATCTTGGTTCTCCGTTTACGGTTTTTAATAATAAATTAGCAGGAACAATTGGAACTGAGCTTCCTCCAGGGATACAAGCTTTCAGTTTTTTTCCGTCTTTAATACCGCCGCAATATTCTTCAGAGTAAATGAATTCTTCAACCGTAATAGTCATGTCGATTTCATAAACTCCTGGTTTGTTGATGTTTCCACAAGCAGAAATCAATTTTGTACCTGTAGATCTTCCCACTCCGATTTTAGCGTATTCAGCTCCTGTAATATCAATGATTGGAACGATTGCCGCGATAGATTCAACGTTATTTACAACCGTTGGTCTTTCCCAAAGTCCTTTTACAGCCGGGAATGGCGGTTTTAGTCTCGGATTTCCTCTTTTACCTTCAAGAGATTCAAGCAATGCCGTTTCTTCACCGCAGATATACGCTCCACCACCTCTTTGAACGTAGATTTCTAAATCGAAACCTGTTCCTAAAATATTTTTACCTAAAAATCCTGCTGCTTTAGCTTCTTCAATCGCTTCTTCCAAAATATCAGGAATCCAAGAATATTCTCCACGGATATAGATATAAGAAACGTTTGAGCCTAAACAGTAAGATGAAATTAGCATTCCTTCAATTAATAAATGAGGAAGAAATTCCATCAGATATCTGTCTTTGAAAGTTCCCGGTTCAGATTCATCGGCATTTACCACCAAGTGTCTTGGCACTCCTTCCGGTTTTGCCAAAAAGCTCCATTTCATCCCAGTCGGGAATCCAGCTCCACCACGTCCACGAAGTCCTGAAACTTTTACTTCTTCAAGAATTTCGTCCGGTGTCATTTTCAAGGCTTTTTCAGCTGCTGTGTAACCTCCCTGTTTACGGTACGTTTCAAAGTAGCGGATACCTTCTATATGTGCGTCTTTAAGTAAAAGTTTTTTACTCATTGTTATATGCTTTTGGCGAATGGCTTTTAGCTTTTGGCTATTTGCTCTGCGCCTTTTTTTAATTAGTTTAAAATTTATTTAGCCCAAATCAACCTGTCCTTCTCTGCAAAGATCAAGGATTTCGTCAACTTTTTCTATCGTTAAATTTTCATGAAAGAATTTTCCTAACTGCATCATCGGCGCATATCCACAAGCACCCAAACATTCAGCAGGCTTTAATGTGAACATTCCGTCTTCCGTAGTCTGTCCGTCCTTAATGTTCAGTTTTGTTCTGATATGATCCAGGATTTTCTCGCTTCCGCAAACCATACAAGGCCCCGTTCTGCAAACTTCCAAAACATATTTACCAACCGGTTTCATGTTGAACATGGTATAAAAAGTAGCTACTTCATATACTTCAATTGGCTTAATACTCAATAATTCAGCAACATAATCCATCACAGGAACGTCTAACCATCCTCCGAATTCTTTCTGTGCTACGTGAAGTACAGGAAGAAGAGCAGACTTTTGTCTTCCTTCAGGATATCTTGCGATAATTTTGTGTACCTGTGCTAAACTTTCCGGTTTAAAAGCTATTGTTTCGCTCATTTTTTATCTAAGATTAAAGAACATAGAAAAAAGAGAAAAGACTCTGAGATTCGTGTTCTAAATTCAATTTTATATTGGGTGATGAAAGTCTTTTATCTTTCATCTATTATCTAAATTCTAATTATGCGTCTAATTCTCCCGCAATAATATTCATACTACACATCGTTACGATCGCATCGGAAATTACAGAACCTGTAATCATCTCAGGATACGCCTGGTAGTAGATAAAACATGGTCTTCTGAAGTGCAGTCTGTAAGGACTTCTTCCACCATCACTCACTAAATAGAACCCTAATTCTCCGTTTCCACCTTCTACAGCGTGGTAAACTTCACCTTTAGGCACATCAGTTTCTCCCATTACAATTTTGAAATGGTAAATCAAAGCTTCCATTTTTTGATAAACATCTGCCTTTTCAGGAAGATAGAAATCAGGTACATCCGCGTGGAATGGTCCTTCAGGAAGATTTTCGTATGCTTGTTTGATGATTTTAATGGATTCCCAGATTTCCTGTTGACGAACCATGAAACGGTCGTAAGTGTCACCAGAAGTTCCTACTGGAATGATGAAGTCGAAATCTTCATAAGAAGAATAAGGTTGTGCAACTCTTACGTCGTAATCTACACCTGTTGCACGTAAGTTTGGACCTGTGAAACCGTAGCTTAATGCTCTTTCTGCAGAAATTGCTCCTGCTCCGATGGTTCTGTCCATGAAAATTCTGTTTCTTTCTAATAAAGTACAGAATTCTTTGAATCTTGGTGGGAAAGTTTTAAGGAAATCCTTTAATAACTCATGGAATTTCGGTGTGAAATCTCTTTCAAAACCTCCGATTCTTCCCATATTGGTCGTCATTCTCGCTCCGCAGATCTGCTCGTACATATCGTAAATACGCTCTCTTTCGATGAACATGTAGGTAAGACCGGTAATTGCTCCGGAGTCCATCCCGGTTACACCATTACAGATAAGGTGGTCACCGATTCTTGCTAATTCCATTAAAATGACACGCATATAATCTACACGTTTTGGAACTTCAACACCAATTAGCTTCTCCACTGTCATGTGCCAACCTAAATTGTTGATCGGTGCAGAACAGTAATTCATACGATCGGTAAGGGTCGTGATCTGAGAGTAGTTTCTTCTTTCAGAAATTTTCTCAAAAGCTCTGTGGATATATCCCACCGTCTGTTCTGCGTGAAGGATTCTTTCTCCGTCCATCGTTAAGATATTCTGGAAAATCCCGTGCGTTGCAGGGTGAGTGGGTCCTAAATTGAGGGTGTATAATTGTCCATCAATCTGCTCCTTACTGTCGTACTGGTTTAGTATATTAGATAATGAGTTATCTTTCATAATTTAAATGCTTTAGGCGATAGGCTTTAGGCTTTAAGCTATTGCTTACTGCTTACTGCTTATTGCATTATTTTTTATCTTCCGAACATGCTATCGTTCTTGTCGGTTCTAGTTCCGTCTTCCAAACGATATTCTTTCAACATTGGGTGGTATCCAAGATCTTCCATATTTAAAATAGCTCTAAGATCCGGGTGTCCTTTAAATTTAATTCCGTAGAAATCAAAAGTTTCTCTTTCCATCCAGTTAGCTCCTGCATATAGTTCCACCAAAGAATCCACTTCTATATTTTCTCTGGACATAAAGATCTTCAGACGCAATCTGAAATTAGCCATCATATTATGCAAATGATAAACAACGCCTATTTCTTTTTCAGGAAATTCAGGGTAATGGATTCCACAAATATCTGTAAGGAAGTTAAATTCTAATGATGAATCTTTAAGATAGTGAATGATCTTCTTGATATCTTCTTTCTTTACCTCGATCGTCAGCATTCCATATGGTTCTGAACTCTCGATTACAGATTCCGGAAATTCTCTTGTGATTGCTTCTAATACAAATTCGTTTGTCATTTCCGTTAGTTGCTTATGTTGTAAGAATCTAATAATTTCTGATATTCAGGAAGATCTCTTCTTCTGATGCTTTCGCTTTCAGCAAGAGCCTGAACCTGCATTACTCCTTCAATAATTTGTTCCGGTCTTGGAGGACATCCAGGAACGTAAACATCTACAGGAATAATTTTATCGATACCTTGTAATACAGAATACGTATCAAAAATACCACCGCTGGAAGCACAAGCTCCAACTGCAACCACCCATTTCGGCTCTGCCATCTGAGTATAAACTTCTTTTAGGACAGGTCCTAATTTCTTTGATATAGTTCCGCAAACCATCAGCATATCTGCCTGTCTTGGTGAGAAAGAGTTTCTTTCCATACCAAATCTTGAAGCATCATACGTTGGGTTTAGGGTAGCCATAAACTCGATACCACAACAAGAGGTTGCAAAAGGTAAAGGCCAAAGTGAAAACTTTCTAGCCATCCCGATTACACTGCTCAGTTTCGTTGCGAAAAACCCTTCTCCTTCAAATCCTTCCGGAGCAGGTGCATCTGTTCTTATTACTGGTTTGTTATCTGACATAATTTCTTCTTCTTAAATAGTTTTATTTATCCCAATCTAAAGCGCCACGTTTCCAGACATAGAAAAATGCCATGAAGAAAATCGCCACGAAGGTAAGCACTGCCAAGAATCCTTCCATTCCGAATTCTCTGAAATTTACAGCGTATGGGTAAAAAAATACGATTTCAATATCGAATAATACGAATAACACCGCTGTCAAAAAGTATTTGATGGAAAACGGCGTTCTTGCATTTCCTTCTACCGGGACACCACATTCCCAGCTTTGGTTTTTTACAGAATTTCCTTTTTTCTGTTTAGGGCCTAAAAAATGCGCTCCAAGCAAAGAAACTGCTACGAATGCTACCGCAACACCTGCTTGTATTAGGATTGGAATATAACTTTCAGGTAAATTCATTTTTGCATTATTATCTCAATTTGCAAATTTAGCGAATAAACAAGAAAGCATGAAATTTATCAGCTTAAAAGTGGCTTGAAAATGGGTGAAATCGGTAATTTAGAATTGATAAAAATAAGATTCTATTTCTTCATTTTTTTTAGCAAAGAGAACGCCATAAATGAAATATATCCAAAAAGAATACTTGCATAAATAATATTAATCGCAGTATTGGTTCTGTCGTCATCCGATTGTAAAAAGAAATTGTAAATAATAAATCCGGCAATTAAAATTCCAAAAATGATAAGATGTGGCTTCATGATGAGTTGGGAGGGTTTGAGAGTGGTAGAGTTTTGGGATTGAGTTAAATTGGTAAGATTGCTCATTACCAATTACTCATTACTGATCCCCAAAGAGTAAGTTCTTCTTCTCTTATGGTTTACCGGATTGTAATCCTGCCAAAGCACCTGAACACTTTTATTTTCTTCCAGTTCAGGATTGGTTTCTGCAAACTGAATTCCCATGCTTGTAAATCGTACAAAAATCTCCTTGAAAATAATAGCCGTTACGCCACGTCTCTGATATTCAGGATGAATTCCGATAAGATAGAAATTAGCACGGTCGTTTTTCTTGCTCGCCTGTAAAAAATGCCACCAACCAAATGGAAACAATTTTCCTTTTGACTTTTGTAAGGCTTTTGAATAAGAAGGCATGGTGATGGCGAAGGAAACAAGCTCATTGTTCTCGTCTACCACACAGATTACATAGTTTTTATCGATAAAAGGAAAGTATTTTTCCTTGTATGTTTTTATTTGCTCTTCGGAGATCGGAGTGTAAGTTGAAAGATGTTTGTACGTTTCATCCAGTAATTTAAACATAGGTTCTACAAACGGTAAGATTTCTTCTTTCGTTTTAAAATGAAGAACTTTAAGCTTATATTTCTGAGCAATTAATCCACTGAATTTTTCTACTTTTTCAGGTAAAACTTTAGGAAAGTTCATTTCAAATTCTACCCATTCTTTTTCTTTGGTTAAACCAAGATCTTCAAGATGTTTAGGATAATATTCATGATTATAAATCCCGATCATCGTGGCCAGTTTGTCAAATCCCATTGTCAGCATTCCAGCCTTGTCGAGATTGGTAAAGCCCATTGGACCTTCTATTTTATCGATATTATGCTCTTTAGCATAATCAATTGCCTTTTGGATTAATGCTTTTGAAACTTCTTTGTCATCAATAAAGTCGATCCAGCCAAAACGAACCTTTTTTATACCTAATTCTTTTTCTTCTTTATGATTGATGATCACCGCAATTCTCCCGACCACTTTATTATCTTTCTTGGCAATGAATTGTTTAGATTGAGAATAGTTTAAAGCTGGGTTTTCTTTGGCATCCCAAATTTTAAATTCATCCTTTATAAAAGAAGGAACATAATAAGGATTGTTTTTGTATAAATCCATTGGGAATTGTACAAACTGCTTTAGATCATTAGGCGTTTTTACTTCAATAACTGAGACTGTAGACATAAGTTCAAAAGGGTAATTAATCAACAAATATAAATAATAAAATCGTAATACTTTGGCATAGTTTTTACATCTCAAAGCTTGAAAATATACAATAAAGTTAGTTAAAAATGATAGGTTATTACATAATTATCGGAATTTCGATGCTCGTAAGCTGGTGGGTTTCATCTAGATTGAAGTCGAAATTTGAGTATTATTCCAATATGCATCTTAGGAACGGGCTTTCTGGTAAAGAGGTTGCGGAAAAGATGTTAAGAGATAACGGAATTAATGATGTTCAGGTAATTTCGGTTCCCGGACAGTTGACAGACCATTACAATCCTTCAGATAAAACAGTGAATCTTTCAGAAGCTGTTTATATGCAGAGAAATGCTGCTGCGGCGGCAGTTGCGGCTCACGAATGTGGTCATGCGGTTCAGCATGCGGTAGGATACTCGATGTTGCAATTGAGATCAAAACTGGTTCCTGTGGTTCAAATTAGCTCCAATTTGATGCAATTTGTTCTTATTGGAGGAATTATGATCATGGCTGCAACCAGAAGTATAGATAATCCAAATGGAAATACATTAGTCTTAGCGATTGGTGTTATTATGTTTGCTTTTACTACGCTGTTTGCATTCGTCACGCTTCCAGTAGAATACGATGCGAGTAATAGAGCCATGAAATGGTTGAAAGATACAGGAACAGTAACTGCTGAGGAATATGTAGGAGTTCAGGACAGTTTGAAATGGGCAGCCAGAACGTATGTTGTTGCGGCAATCGGTTCACTGGCACAGCTTCTTTACTGGGCCTCTTTATTGATGGGCGGAAGAAGAGATTAATCTTTAAATTCAAAAGAAACATACTGCATCTCGGACAATTTGTCTGAGATGTTTTCTTTTTGTGCCAACTTTAAGGAAGCGGTTAGAATACAATTTTCATCCGCATCAAAATCTAATACTTTTGCATCAAACTTTGAAAGCAGGGTGAAAATGATATTTTGTTGATTAAAATTAAACTGAATTTCGATTTGTGTTTCCAGTTCTTTGGTAATGATATTGGCTTCTTCCAATGTAATTTTAGCACACTCTTTATAAGCCTTTACCAAACCTGAAACACCCAATTTTGTTCCTCCATAATACCGAACAGAAATCACAAGAACATTTGTGATCTCATGAGCCAATAGTTGATTGTAAATTGGTAAACCTGCACTTCCGGAAGGTTCACCGTCATCATTAGCACGATAATTTTCCCCATTTAAACCCATTCTGAATGCATAACAATGATGTGTTGCTTTCGGATGTTCAGCTCTGATTTTTTCTAGGGCGGTTTTTAGTTCCTCTTCATTATTTACAGGAAAGGCAAATCCAAGAAATTTGCTTCCTTTTTCTTTTAATAAAGTATTTTCTATGGGTTTTTCTATGGTTTTGTATTCGAACAGCATTGTTTATATGTATGCTTCGACAAAATTAACAGGACAAAATTATGTGTTATATTGTCAAGCTGAACTTGTCGAAGCCTTTTTTAATTATTACGATAAAATTCAATCAAATTATCTCTAAAATTCTCAACTTTATTAAATGTAAAATCAAACTCAGGAGCTTTCGTTCCATTTTCCAGTTTCAAATTTTCATTTTTGATCACAATCGCTTCATCCCAAAGATTAGCATTAATGAATTGTTGTAAAGTAAACCTTCCTCCTTCAATAATAACTGACTGAATTTGTTCTTTATATAAAACTTCCATTACATCTGAAAGAAAATTTTCTTTATCAATTGTAATAAAATGAATATGATCCTGAACTTCTTCTTTTACAGAATTGATGACAATCGTCTTGGCTTCTTGATTGTAAATGTTAAAGTCTTGCGAAACTTTCAATTCAAAATCAATTAAAATTCTGACAGGATTTACGCCTTCTACATTTCTTACATTCAAACTAGGATTGTCATTCAAGGCTGTTTGTGTTCCGACCAAAATGGCGTGTTCATCTGCTCTTAACTGATGCACAAACTGATTAACCAAAGAATTAGAAATAGAGTAGGGTTTGAAATCTTTATCTAAAAATCCGTCGCTCGATTCTGCCCATTTTAAAATTATGTAAGGTCTTTTCTTTTCATGATAAGTGAAAAATCTTTTGTTCAGTTCAATACATTCATTTTCCAAAACTCCGGAAACAACTTCAATCCCTGCATCCTGAATAATCTTTTTTCCTTTTCCATTTACCTTATCATGAGAATCCATGGCACCAATCACCACTTTTTTGAAACCTAATTCTTTAATTTTCAAAGCACATGGCGGAGTTTTTCCAAAATGAGCACATGGCTCCAAAGAAACATAAATAGTAGATTCAGGGATCAACGATTTATCTTTCACGGAATTAATCGCATTTATTTCCGCATGAGGTTCTCCAGCTTGATGATGATAGCCTTCCCCGATAATTTCGCCGTTATGTACAATTACGCTTCCCACCAAAGGATTAGGATAGGTTTTTCCGATGGCTTTCTGAGCCAATTCGATACATCTTTTAATATAAAATTCGTCTTGCATATTGAATGAAAAAAGCGAAGTCAAATTACTTTGCTCCGCCTTTTTAGATTTTTAACTATTTTATTCTCCCGCGATAATGCTGTGAAGATTTTGTTTTAAGGTTTCCAAATGAGCTTTTTTCTCATCAATCGAATCAAAAGTATCTTTCAGCAAAGGATTATCTTTTGTAGGATTTTTAAAGAATGCCAAATTGTTTTCCAGTTTTACGATCTCAGCTTCAAGATCAGAAATCTGGTTTTTAATTTTTCTTGCCTTATCCGTTAACTGATTTTCAGATAAACCTTCTTCTTTAAGTTCTAATTCGTTGATTTTGTTTAATTTCAATTTCTCTCTCAACGTTTTGTTGAATTCAGAGTTAATTGAAATTTTATCTCTCGGTACTTTTCCGATATTATTCCATGCTGTTTTTATCGCTTCAATTCTTTCGATGCTTCCTTCTTCATTCGTAACGTTTTTCAAATCATCAAGAATCGCTTTTTTGTTCTTGTAATTTTCCTTCCAGTTATCGGTTGAAGTATTGCTTTTTTCTCTATAATTATTGAAGAAAGCGTTACATGCATCACGGAAATCGTCCCAGATTTTGTTCGTCATGCTTTTAGGAACATGCCCGATCTTTTTCCAGTCTTCCTGAAGTTTTTTGAACAACGGAACAGCAATATCCCATTCTTCATTAGCCTGATTATCCTGAGCAGTTTGAATTAATTTCAATTTTTCCTCAAGATTAGATTGCTGAGAGCCTTTTAAAGATTTATAATACGTATTTTTTGTTGTATTAAAGCTTCTTAGTGTTGTTTTAAAATCATTCCAGTTTTGGTTTGATAATTTTCTCGGAACACTTCCAGTTTTTAAAAACTCTGAACGAAGATCTTCCACTCTTCTGATCGAGTTTTGCCAATAATTATGATTTGGCGTTTCTGCAGGTTCAGATAATTTTTTGATTTCAGCGATAATTTGAGTCTTTTTCTCAAGATTAGCCGCTTGTTCAGTTTCAATAGCTGCAGAAAGTTCAGATTTTCTTTCGTGAATTTTGTTGGAAATTTCTTTAAATTCTTCCCAAGTTTTTTCACGGAATTCTTCTGCTACCGGCTCAGCTTCTTCCTTCCAAAGTTTATGAAGGTACTGAAGTTCATTTAATGCTTTTTGAATGACAGGCTCATGCTCAAGTTGCTTTGCACGCTCAATAATGTGCTGTCTTTTCTCAAGATTATGATTATATTCCTGCTCTAAGAATTCTTTATTTAGATCCAACATTTGATAAAACTGATTCAAATGATGGAAATAATTATTATTAAGAATTTTAAATTCAGACTTAGCCACTTGCCCCGCATTCGACCAATCTTCTTTTATTTCTCTGATAGATTTAAATAAATTGGTGCCTGGCTCTGAATTCGTATAAAGATTTTTAAGCCTTTCAATGATGGTTTGGCGATGCTCAAGATTCTTCTTTTGCTCTTCTTCCTGACCTTTTTGGTAAGTGTCGTTTTTCTCTTTGAAAATATTCACCAAAGCAGAAAATCTTGCCTGAGAAGGATGCTCATAACTGAAGTTTTCAGGAGCGTTTCCCGCATCTACATATTCATGTTTTTTGTCTTCCACTTCATCATGAATATAATGACTTGCTTTTTCTTTTAACAGATTGAATTTTTTGAAGTCTTCACCCGCATTTGGCGCGTTGATAATTTTCTCCATTTCCTTCAAAGCATCTGCTAAAGTGATTTCTACCTCTTCATGCTCTTCTTCGTGTTCAGCCTCTTCCTCGTGAAGTTTTTCATCGTTTGGAACCTCAGTTCCCGATGTTTCTTCTTGAGATACTTCGTTAGAATTTTTCATTTCTTCGTTTTCAGAAAGATTGTTTTCTGTAGTCATAGCAAATCGTTTATGTGAGTGGCATTAATATCTTTTAAATATAGCCAAAAAGCCAATTAAAGTACTAATTTATGTTATTTTTTTTGAAAATTCCAAATTTCCCAAGCTTTTTCTGCCTGTTGTTCCAGCATGTAATAGCCGTTTACCGTTTTGGCTCCTTTCTCAGAAGCATTGATGATAAATTGAGTATAATTCGGATTGTAAATTAAATCTATAATTAAATGATCCTTAGAAACTCCGTCAAAAGGAAAATTCAGACAATCTTCCACATTCGGGAAAGTGCCGACCGGAGTACATTGAATGATAACAGTATGTTCCTGAACGGTTTCTAAATCTAAATTTT
This sequence comes from Chryseobacterium sp. GM_Chr_2, assembly GCF_026540445.1. Taxonomy (NCBI): domain Bacteria; kingdom Pseudomonadati; phylum Bacteroidota; class Flavobacteriia; order Flavobacteriales; family Weeksellaceae; genus Chryseobacterium; species Chryseobacterium sp. GM_Chr_2. Next base: position 216,376 of record NZ_JALNUD010000005.1, on the reverse strand, counting down.
CAAAATTGATTTCAGATTTTCTTGAAATGGTTTTTGAAGCAATTCCGTTTTTATCTAAAACATATTTTACAGCTTTTGCAGCGCCGCCATTTCCTAAAATTAATGCTTTTGTATGATGATCTTTTTTGTGGAGAAGTAATGTTTTCTCAAAACCAAAAGCATCTGTATTATAGCCTGTTTTTTTACCATTTTGAATTAAAACACAGTTTACAGCGCCTATTTTTTCTGCTTCATCGCTTAATTCATCCAGATAATCAATGATCTTTTCTTTATAAGGAATGGTAACATTAAAACCTAAAAGATCGGGTGTGGAAAATAAATTTTCAACCTCATGGATTTCGTTTAAATCAAAAATGTTGTAAGAAAAGCCTTTCAACATTAGTTTCTGAAATTTATCTTCAAAGTATTTTTTTGAGAAAGAATAGGAAATGTTTCTTCCTATCAAGCCTAATTTTTTATTGGAATCCATATGATCAAAAATAAAAAAAAGACCGATAAAAATCGGTCTTTCATATAAAATATTTTTTAACTTTTATTCTACGATGAATTTAGTAGAGAAGTTATCTGTTCTAAGAATGTAATTTCCTTTTAACAAACCTTTTAAATGAATTTTGTTTGATGTTTTAAAAGGATTTTCAATCGTCTGAATCAATTTTCCGGAAAGATCATAGATCTGAGCTTTAGAAATTTTGTTCAGGTTTTCTCCTTTTACAAACAATTCGTTGTTCTTAACAGGGTTCGGATAAATTGTAAATTGAGATTTATCTTTTGATGTTTCTGAAGTTGCTAATGCTCCTAAATAGCACGTCCATGAAAGGTCATCAATAGCAATTCTGTTGTCTGTAACAGAATTTTCAATTGAAATTACAACGTTTCCGCTTACATTAATATTGTTTATTGTAATTGGATTTGCTGGAGCTGCCGATGTGTAAGGAATTGTTCCAACGGTGTTACCATTTACTTTAACTGTTAAACTTCCTGCAGTACCCGTAAATTTCAATTGTGCTTTTACAGATAAACTTTGAATACCACCAGCAATTGTTGAGCTTGTTAAGCTACCATTTCTAATTGTAATTGCTTTTCCGTTAAGGGTTTGGTCAATTCTGGCATCCGTAGCTGTCCAAGTAATACTATTATTAGTCCATGTTCTTGTATCGTAAGCAGGAGTCGTTGGTGATGTAGGAATATTTGAAAAATCTTCAGTTCCACAGCTTCCGCCTACTGGTCCGTCGAGTGTTGTTTCTAGTGCATCATTACTTTGTGGAGAAGAATTTCCTGCTGCATCTTTAGCAATTACATGGAATGAATAAGTTGTAATCGGAGCTAATCCAGTAACAACAGTTGAAGTTCCTGAAACTGTAGCTTTCAATGTTCCGTTTGCATATACATCATAAGCGGTAACTCCAATATTATCTGTTGCAGCTGTCCAGCTTACAGCAATTGAATTTGAAGTTGGGTTGTTAGCAATCAGGTTGGTTGGAGCTGTTGGAGCTTCTGTGTCGGCAACTTGCGATCCCCAAATTAACTCTACAAATTCAGGATGATCAATAAATGGATTTTTATTAGCCTGATATGCAAATGTAGCATTGTTTCTTGAGATTTCGGCAGCAGAAACAGGATCCTGTGCATGCCAAGCACGTAGTTGTTCAAGCTCCCATGATTGTAATCCAGGGAATGCAGATGTTCCCAGCATATTACCTGTACCATTTGCAGAGGTAAATCCTGCAAGTTGGTTTTGATATCTTGTTACAAAATAAAAAATCATTCTTGCAACATCCCCTTTAAACTCATCAATAGGCTCGAATACGGTACCGCCGTATCCGGGAGACACAGATGCTCCTAACTTAGAACCGTTTAACGAAGTAAATGAAGATGTATTTACTTTACCAAAAGGATAGTTAGATCTCATTCCGTTTACTTTTCCGTCTGTAGCTCTTATGAAATTCACGTCAGCCACCATAGGCGATGCTTCATCAAATAAACTTTGAGGAACAATGTGTTCTCTATTGTAGCAATCGCCTTCTGCACCATAGTTTCCACATCTTTTAACGTTTAAGACATAGTTGTATGGATCTGCGGCAGTAGGATTTTCTGAATAAATGTCCAAGATAGTTCCATCATTTTCATAAAAATAATCTCTATCTGTTGTCTCAAAGGCTGTCCATAGACCATTATAAGTTTTAGTCTGATGACCATTTGTTATAATTTCATTTAATTTGTTTTTCAAATTAACACCTGATAATCCTGCTGTACCGTCATAATATGTGGCGGGTGCAGTTTGCGAGAATGCATTAAAAAATGCAAATAATAGGAAAAAGGGAAGTAGATTTCGTTTCATTTTTAAAAATTGGGACGCAAAGGTACCAAAAAATTAAAAAATCTTTATATTAATTTTTGGTAATGTAATCTTTACTGATTTTAGAAAAGAACCAAGAAATCGCGAAACCAAAGATGGATGCGGTAAGCGCAACAATAAAATAATTTTTACCCACAATTTTTACAGGGAAGGGTAATGCTTCATTTGCTCTGAAAAATTCTGTGTACAGTTGGAAATAGCAAAGTGCTGTTCCAAGAATTAAACCTGTGATAACTCCTAAAGTTACAATTAAAACTCCGGTATAGAAATACGTTCTTCGTAAATGACTCAACGGGAAACCTAATGAAATCAAAGATTTTGCCTGTTCTTTTTTATCAAGTTGTAAAATAATAATGGCTCCTGCCAAATTAAATGTCGTGATAAAAATAACTAAAGCAAAAATGAGATAAATAAATAGCTTTTCTGTATTAATCATTTTCCAGAAAGCCGCATTTTCTTCTTCTTTAGTCTTGATTTCTATATCTTTACCTAAAGACGAAATTAAATTTTGCTTTACCGAATCTGTATTTTCAGGATTTCTTAATTTTATAACAATTTGATAAGCTGATTTTTTGGGAAGATTTAATAATTCTTCCGACAGTTCAATAGGAGAGACGATATAATTGTCTAACTGATCATTTCCAGGGAAAATTCCCGTTACCAGAATGTCTTTTTTGTTGTAAATATCTTCCTCATTATTAATAATTCCTGTGCCTGGCTTAGGCATAAAAATCGTAGCATAATCTGTTGAAGAACCTACAGGAATTGATAACCTGTTGTCTAAAGAATTCTCCATTAAAACTTCGTTAGAATATTCGAAGCCGGGATAAGAACCATAGAAAACATTTTTATCAATAGGATTTACTTTAATATAAGCAGAATCTACCCCACGCAGGTAAGCAATATCACCTTTTCCGTTATAATTAATGTAAACTTTTTCTTCAATAACTCTTGAGAAATAGTTAATTTCCTTATTATTTTTTAAAACAGAGGTGATTTTAGGTAAATCTTTAATTGTTTTTCCGGAAGCGCTTTTGATCGTTAAATCTGCATGAAGATTAGAAATAAGGTCTTTATTTAAATCTTCCAATCCGGAAAAAACAGAAATAATAACGAACATTGCAGCAACGGCAACCGTCATCGCGCCAACCGCCAACCACGTAATAAACGTAACGGCAGTGCTTCCTTTCTTAGCTAAAAGGTATCTGGAAGCGATATAAAATGCAATGTTCTTCAAAATTTATAAAACAGGATTATCGCCTTCGCCTCTCAATTCTTTCTCCAATCTTTCCACATCATCAAGAGCGGTGTCTAGATAAAAATTAAGATTAGGAATTACACGAACCTGTTTCGCCATTTTCTGACCGATAAAATTTCTGTATTGAGCTTTATTTTCCTCAATTTCTTTCATTACAGCAGAACGGAATTCCTGCGGAAATATGCTTAAATAAATTTTGGCAATACCCAAATCTGCAGTTACCTTTACATCTGAAACCGATACTAAAATGCTCTGTTTGCTTTCTGCAGCCTGTTTGCGGAAAAGTTCTGCGAAATCTTCCTGTATAATCTGTGCTACTTTTCTTTGTCTGTTACTTTCCATAAGTTATGCAAATTTAGTATTTTTGTTTGAATTGATACTTTGAAATTTGGTGTCTGTATCAAATTTACGACTTAAATATTATTAAACTTTATGAAATTAGAACATATTGGTATTGCCGTTAAATCTTTAGGTGTCTCGGATGAACTTTTTGCGAAACTTTTAGGAAAAGAATCTTTCAAACAAGAGTCTGTGGAAAGGGAAGGGGTAATTACTTCATTTTATGCTGCCGGAGAAAGTAAAATTGAGCTGTTGGAAGCCAGTAAAGAAGAAAGTCCGATCTCAAAATTCATAGATAAAAAGGGAGAAGGTATCCATCATTTGGCTTTTGGCGTTGAAAATATCTTTGAGGAAGTGAAAAGACTGAAAAAAGAAGGATTTGAATTTATCTCTGAAGAACCTAAAGAAGGTGCTGATAACAAATTAGTTGTCTTCCTTCATCCCAAATCTACTAACGGCGTGCTGGTAGAACTTTGCCAAGAAAAGCAATAAAAAATTTTGTAGTAAAAGAAATTTTGCTATTTTTGCAATCACAAAATTTAACCAAGTTTTGAGGTCCTATAGCTCAGTTGGTTAGAGTCCCTGACTCATAATCAGGTTGTCCTTGGTTCGAGCCCAAGTGGGACCACTTTAAGCACTCTTTTGAGTGCTTTTTTTATTTCTATACTATAACTATACCGTAATTTAAATCTTCCACAAAAATTTAAATACAAAATTTCACTTAATTTTTTTTTTGTTAAATCTATGGTAAATTGTTGAATAGGAGTAATTTAAAAATATTTCCTTTTGTAGAGAATTTCAAGAAATATTTTTACATTTGTATCAACGCAAACACATTTATATGATGAAAACAATTGTTCCTAAGCATTTGGATCTGCCTTCGATGGTTCGTGAGGAAAGGCAGTATCACTACAATTTTACTAAAAAGAGCTTTAGCCAAGAAAAAGTATTTTCATTCGATTTTACTTTTATTCATAACGGGCAGACTAATGATGAGCCTAAAAGATCTGTTATAAAAATTAATCGAAATAATCTTTTAATAAATAAAGAAAAACCTGACGGAACGCTTATCAGCGAACTTTTGTATCATTCCTCTCAGGCTTTATTTCCTTTGAGATTATCTCTTAATTCTTATGGTTACCCTAAAAATATCTGTAATCATGCTGATATCGTTGAAAGATGGAAAAGCTTTATACCAAGATTCAAGCCTTATTATGAAGGTGAAAAAGCAATAAAACTGCTTAATCGCATTGGGAAAATATATCGAAATGAAGATTATCTGTTAGATAGTCTAAGAAAAGATGTCTTCTTTTCGGTTTATTTCTTTCCAATTTACGGAGATTATGGAGTAGGTAGGGTTACGAGTATTGAGGGTTACGAGTTTTGTTTTAATTCTGGGCAAAAGATCAAGTACACTTTGGATTTGGAAATTATAAATGAATTTACCGAGAATGGTAAAATCAAAATCATGGTTAAAGGCAAATCTAATGTGAAAGAAGATGATACCGTTTCAGGATATTTTTTATTGAATAAAGACCGAACGATTCATGAAATAAAAATGGATTTCTTCTTCGTTGATTATAATGAAGAAATTAACATTCAGATTTTTGAAACGAAAGAAATTGCGGAAAGAAAATCGGCTTTTAATGTCGTTTATGATGAAAAAGAAGAAAGCGAAAAGCTAATGAAGTCAAGAGGATTTTTCATAGAAGAAATTGAAAGTGATGATGTACCAAAACACAAATAACAATTATGAAAAAAGGATTTATTTACATTGTAAAAAAAGGGGAGACCTTAGAAAGTATTGCCGATGATTATGGGATTTCTGTGTATCAGTTAAGAAAATTCCACAACCTTTGGTGTGAAGATATTAATGACGGAATTGCTTATAAAGTTTGGGAAGGAAAAAAATTGACGGTAGAAAGGGAAATGCCTTCTAAAGAAGAAATTGATGCTCGAAAAGAGGAAGAATATCAGCAGGAAAAAGAGAAAAAAGAAGTACAAAAACAGAAAGAAGAGGAAACTCAACGTATTGAGCACGAAAATAAATTCTATGTCGTGGACGGTGCAAAATGTGTCTGCGATAAAGGCGCTGTTCCTGCTACTTTAAAGGTAACTTCTCATTCAAAAACTATTTTCAGCAGTCGTAATAATGATGAAAAGTTTGTGGGAACTTTAGAAGATGTTCAGTTCAAAGAAGGAAACAGCTGTTTTGGAAGTTGTACCGCTAAAAATAACAATCCCTGCGCTTTTGTTCCTGCCGGAAAATGGAAAAAACCTTATGAAAAAATGAAGATAGTGAACAAACAAGCTCTTTTGGAAATATCTTATCTAATGTGTTCGGTGGGTGGAAAAATTACGGTACAGCATCACGGACAAAGCGTGATCATGGGAAGCAATAATGTGCAGAAAGCAGATGCAGAGCTCATGAATCAAGTAATGCCCGGAATTAATTTTGAAGAGTTTCAGGGCGAATATGACGAAAACCAATATTATTTATAAATTAAATTATGGGTAAAATTTTAAGTGGAATAAAGGGAGAACGTTTCCCTTTGATTGGAAAACAAGCTCAGAAATATTCGGTGACTTTTGATGAGTCGGCAGATATTGGAACGATAAATGATGATGAAATTCTATGGCAGATATATGCTGCTAATGAATACGATAAATATGAGAAAGTGCCGTTTTCGGGACAGAAAAAAGGCAAATTGACAACCTATACGTTTTTCCAAAAATTATTAAATAAAAATCTACAACTCCAAGCGACATACAAAAATGAAACCGTAGAACTGCATATTACTCCGCAAGAGAACGGAGAAATAAAAATAATTGATGTATTTTTTCTGGATATAGAATATAAGATACGTGAAAAAGACAATCTGAAATATATGAATAGTGTGAATCTTCAAATTTACACGTTGAATATGTTGGATAAATATGTCGATTTTAAAATTTTTGGTACCTTAAATGGCACAGAAAAAGAGCTTTACAAAAGTGATCAACCGTTAAAAATTGAACAGAAAAACGGGATTGTAAAAACTAAGAAGTCTATTTTGCTAAGTCCCGCTATGTATATACAGACTCAGCAAGATCTATCTGCGAGTGTGCATTCTTACAGGATAAAAGTCTGGGAAACGGACAATGAAAACAATTTTTATGAGGAAGGCTTAACTGTAAAAAACGAGATGGGAAAAATGGAAGTCCCGCAGGATTCTCAAACGCCTGTGAAGACGGGGACTTCGGAACCTGTGAAGAAGAAAGAAGAGGAGAAGAAGAAAAATGCTTGTTCGGATGACTTTACTTTATCACAAATAAAAGAAGTATGGCCGTCAGCGAAAAATATTATTTGGGTACAAGGTATCGTTGATGAATTAAATAAATCATATGAAATAAAGGGCGAAAATAAAAAATTATATGAGATTTTTGAGTTAAATACTTGTCTTAAAAGAGCGCACTTTTTTGCTCAAGCATTTGTGGAAAGTAGTGCCGATTTATCGGGTGCATTTAACGGAGAGGGGCTTAATTATTCTGTAGAGGCATTAAGGTCTGGATATCCGTTTTCTGTTTTTAAAAACAATAAAAAATATTATGATTATGCTGATAATATTGGTAGAAAATCAGAAATAGATCCAATAACTAAAAAGAAAAAAATTGTTCATCCAGCTAATCAAGAAGAAATTGCTAATATTGCTTACAATGATAATAATAGAGGGGCTGGATACAAACTAGGTAACATTAAAGAAGGAGATGGCTGGAAATTTAGAGGAAGAGGATTGATGCAAATTACAGGAAGGAGTAACTATAAAAATATTCAGGAGATTATTGATAAGCGTTTACCAAATTCTAGCATTGATTTATCTCTCGGCAAATCGACATTTACTGCGAAAGAAGCCGTTTTTGCAGGATTGGGAGATTGGATTTTAAAAAATGCAAATATTTTAGCGGAAAATGGGGCAACACCTGAGATCGTAAATTCTATAACAGCTAAAATAAATTATAGTACAAAATCATACAAAGATAGAAGAGATGCTTTTATTAGAACAATTAAAATATTTAAAGATGAAAAATAATTTTAGTATAATCTTATTGTTTATGAGTATCCAGATTTATACTCAAAATCAAAAAGTAAAGGATTTTTTGAAAACAAATTATATAATTTCAGAACTCCATAATGATTTTAATAATGACGGGTTAAAGGATGATTTATATATTTTCGCAAGTAATACTGAAAAAGAAACAAAAGTAACTACTGAAGGCATGAATAAAAGGAAGTTGCTAATAATATTTAATCGGAATAACAACAATTCAGCTTATTATGAAAATGATAATATATTTCCTTGTAGAGAATGTACAGGGAAAAGTGATAATGATATTAGCGATTTAAAATTTGAGAAAAATATACTATCATATAAGACAATAATAGCTCCTTTTTCATCTAATAATTATTCTATAATAAATTTTAAGTTAAAATTTATTAATCAGAACTTTGAAATTTGCAATTATGAAGAAACTTATTATAAAGTCGGTGAAGATAATAATGCTATTATCAGGTTAGATAGTGGCGATATTCCTAAGATGAAATTTAATTATTATGATTGGGTAGCAAGTAAAAGTTGGGATGATTATATTTTAGTAACAAGCCAAAATGTTACAAAACTTAATGATTTTGCTTATAAGATTGAAAGCGTAAATCCATCTGTTTCAATAAATGTTCTTTTAAAGATTATTAAAAAATATCCAGAACGCGTAGTAGCTTATCTTAATTTAGCAGATGGCTATTGGGAAACTGGAGATAAATTAAAAGCCAAAGAAAACTATAAAAAGTACATTGCTTTAATGAAATCTCAGAACAAAGATTTGAAAAAAATACCGCAGCAAGTTTGGGAGAGAGTAAATTGATTTTATAAAAAATAAATGAGTGTAAAAACAAATAAATCGATATTGCTCAAAATCCTTTATTTATCATTTATATTGATAACAGGACATTTAAGTTATGCACAAAAAATTAACGATAATATTTCTATAAATGATTTTAAAAATCAAAAATATAAGCAAATTTTTCAGCAGAATTATAAGTTTGGTTTAAAAAATATTTCGATTCATATTCTTCAAAAGGATGAGAAAAGAAAACTTTTAATTTATGAAAACTCATCATCTTCAAAAAGAAATATCATTGTAAATAATGATGATGTCATTTATTCTAAATCATCCGAATGTTCTAACGATAGCTTTAATAAAATAGTTCAGAAAAACTTATATTTTACCATCGAACAGAACTTTTGTACTAATAGAAGAGGGCAATATCTACAAGAATATTTAACTTTCAAATATAATAGTAAAATCAGTAGCTTTTTACTTGATAAATATAGTTTCAACCTAGTAAACCATCTTCCTGCAGATGATTCGTTACCTCCTAAAAGCTATATTGAAGATAAATTTCCAACAGAAACTTATACGAGTAAAGATTTTGGAAAAATTGAACTGAATAATTTTAATGAAAATTCAATCAATGTTATTCGTGAGAAATATTTAGAAGATAAGTAAATTAAGAAAATATCCTAATTGTGTTGTTGTATACCTTAATCTTGCAGATAATTATTGGGCAATAAATAAGAAAGATTTAGCCAAAGAAAATTACAAAAAATATATTTCTTTAATGAAATCCCAAAACAAAGATTTGAAAAGAATACCACAGCAAGTTTGGGAGAGAACTAAATAAAGATGAAATATTTATTATTAATTACTGTCTTCTTTTTATTAAATTTTGAAAAAGACAATTCAGTTACAGGTTTATATAAAACCACCGAAGATAGTTTTTGTAATCCTAAAATGAGTATTAATATCAAAAAGAATCAGAAGGGTTATTATTTTACCATATACAGAAATAGAAAAAATATTACTAGCGGAAAACTCACTATTCGTATTAATGATAATCAAAAAAAAGTTTTAAAAATAAAGAATAGTATTGGAATATTGAGAAGTGACAGTATTATTATTATTATTATTATTCAAAATTCAGGAAATGAGATGAATCAATATAATAAATTCAAAAACTGTAGTGCAAAATATTTAATCTTTTTAAAAGAAAAATAGAGTTTTAATAGTAAGAAAATTTGAATATGAAAAAAATTGTCTTAATAATTGCCCTACTATTTTTTGCAAATATCTATTCTCAAGAGATTTATTTAGATTCAGATAATCTTGAAGATAAAATTATTTTAAAGGAAAATAATGTGGCTAGTATAAATATCAATAGAAAGAAGATTAATATTTTTTTAGATAAAATACCTTTAGATAAGTTGCATGATAGAACTGGGGATATAATTGATTTTGATATATTTTCAAATAAAAAAATGCAAATTATCATTTTGGGAAGCTGCTGTGTTGGCGTTACCGAAACAGCTTATTATGAGTATATTCCAAAAGTGGATAATTGGTTAATGTATAAAACGATATATTCGGAAATATCAGCAAATATGATATCAGATGTCTCTGTGAAATATTTTCCATATAACAGAAGTATTGATAATAAAATTTATCCTCCAAACACAAAGCTATTTAACTTAAATATTTCTAATTCAAGACAGACGAGCAATTTTATTTTCAATATTGAATATAAAAAGCTTCAAAAATCAAACAATTTGAAAAATTATAATTTTAAATATTCTATTCCTGAAATATGCGAATTGCTAGAAAATATTCCTATTAATGATGATAATGTAGATAAGTATAATAACTTAACATATTATCTTTCAAAAATAAATCAGGATAAGCAAATTTTAGCTGTATATATGTTTGAAAAAATTATTGAAAAGTTTCCGGAAAGAGTGGTAGCATATCTAAATATTGCTGATACTTATTGGGAACTTGAGGATAAGGATGCTGCCAAAGAAAACTATAAAAAATACATTGCTTTAATGAAATCTCAGAACAAGGATTTGAAAAGAATACCTCAGCAAGTTTGGGAGAGAACTAAATAAAAAATTAAAAAAATCCGAAGAAGAAAATCTCCGGATTTCAATAATCTTTCAAAAATTAAAGATATTTTTAGTCTATTAATTATTATTGTTCAGTCTTGTAATTCTGAAATATTTCGTATAATCTTCGGTTGCTTTTTTCAGAATTCCGGAGTTGCTTCCGTAGGCTGGGGCAGAAGTTCCGGGTTTTGTAATCACCATTTTAATCCTATCATTGGCGTTGAAACGCAATATCGTTCTCGGTAAAATAACCGTTTGAAGCTGATTAGAAGTTCCTATATCGTACGGCATGGCCGAACCCGCAACGGCCGTCCATGTAGAACCATTATTGGTAGATTTCATTACGGTAATTGCCACATAAGTGTAATTCGAATTGTCTGTCGTGACACTTCTTTGAGGATTAAAACTATAATTCGAAAGTATTCTGTAATTTCCTTCAGCTTTTATTCTGAAGGTATCGTTGGTGCTCAATAATTCAATATCGGCGGCGTTGTCAATAGAAATTTCATTAGAAGACCAGATCACGGGAACTTCATAACTTTCACTATTGTTGATGCCTGTTACTTGAGTGGCGGTAAAAGTCTGAGCCGTCGTAGACCTCATCACATATTGATTAGACTGTTTGAAAACCGTAATTTCAGACAATGCTGTAAATTTTTGCCATGCCGAGCTTTGCCAAAAATAAATGGAATTTGCTGCTACGGCATCAGTTCCGGTTCCGTTGGCGGTAAGGTTTACAATCATTAATCCGTTTGCCGGGTTGGCAATAGTAGTTACATCATTTCTTCCTGTTAAATTAAGTCTGGGTAAAAGAAATCCTTTATTGGTAGCAGAAACATCTAAAATAGCCGACGGATGTGGAGAAGTAGTTCCTATTCCCACTTGCCCGTAGCAGAATGTGCTTAAAAAGAAAAGGATATATGTGCTTGTATTGTAAATTTTCATGTCGTTTAAATTTTATCGATTCTTTTTAATTCAGTTTTTGGAATCTTAAAAGGCGAGAATAAGCCAATCCTGTGCCCGATTCAATATTTAGAACGCTTGTGGTAGATACCGTTCCGTGATTTACAGTCGATCCTTTCGCAATAACAGCACGTACAAGGTTATTGGCGTTGAGGTTTACGATAAATGGTGCAATCATGACAGATCTGTTTCTGTCTCCCGTTCCCACACCCCACGTAGAGATGGATTTTGAAATATTCGTCCATGTACTTCCGTTGTCTGTTGAAACTTGAACCATCAGATCTAGCGCAGCAATACAGTTAGCTTCCGTTGCCTGAGTTGTACACGTTGTAGAAACCCACGGATTGTAGCCAACGTATCCCGTAATTTCATATCTTCCGGATGATAATATTTTAAAATTATTATTAGCCAGCGAAACACGATTTCCTACATCTACGTTCATCGCTCCTGATGATGCAGAATTAAAAGTCACCACAGCACTTTGTCCGTTATTGAAGTTCGTTTTGTTAAGTTCTTGATTTCCCGTGTTTCCTACAATGAAAACTTGCGGATAAAGCTCGGTTTCAAAGGTTTGAGAAGTGGCAAGATCAATCCAGCTGGTTCCCGTCCAATAATAAAACGTATTTGCCATTATTAATGAATCAGATGCGGAATTTGTTGTGTTATAAACCAGCAAACCCACTGCCGGATTAGGAATGGTAACCACATCTGTTCTGTTTTGTAAAGCCACACGAGGAAGCAGCAATCCTTTTTTAGCATTACTGGCAAGAGAGCTTACGTCTACATCCAGCATGGCTGAAGGATTAGGGCTGCTGGTTCCAATTCCGACGCCCGGCCCGTTTGTATTTTGAGCCGAAATCATATTTGCGGTAAAGAGAAAGGCTGCCCAAATATTCTTCAGTAGAGTTTTTTTGTATTGTTTATTGTTGAATATCATAGTCTAAAAGGGTTAAGGTTAGGTTTTTTGATATCGGAGTTCTTGCTGAAGCCGTAATAGCCGGAAGCGGAGCGCTTGGATTGGTCGTAGGATTTTCCCCATGAATACTCGAAGTGTCACTTACATCAAACGGATTTTGAACAACCATTCTTAACGTTTGTCCCGCAGTAAGGTTAATGGGGGTTGAAATAAGCGTTGCCGTTTTCAGGAAGCTGTTGGTTCGTACACCCCAGGCAGTTCGGTTCCCGATAACATCCGTCCATGTAGCGCCATTATTGTTAGAAAGCTGAAGTTTAAGATTCAGAAAACAACCTCTTTGTGGTGAGCCGATGGAAGTACGATTCGGATTATAATTCACATATCCCGAAATTTCATAAAGTCCGGTAATGTTAATTTTAAACGTATTCCCGGTTTTTGTGGCAATATTTCCAGTGTTTACTGCAATATCAGAATCAGCAAACGAAACAGGAATTCCGCCATTGGCAGCGCTGGTAGAATTGATAGTGCTATACGTAAAGGTTTGACTTGAAGTAGCGTTTAAGCTAATGACTCTATAAGCCAAAAAGCTTTGTAAAACGGTAGTTACTCCAAAATCTACCCATTCTGTTCCGTTCCAGTAATAATAACGGTTAGGATAAACATCGTCCGGAAAAGTTCCGGCGGTTGAAAGATTATACACCAAAAGCCCTACGGCAGGTGATGGAATCGTTTGCACATCTCTCGAGCCGGTGAGGCTTACACGCGGTCCCAGAAAGCCTTTCTTATTCCCTGTTGGTAAGCTTCCCGTATTCACTTCCAAAATAGCGGATGGATGAACTTGTGGTGTTTGAATTCCAACTTGAGCATTTAGGTAAAGACTAAAACCTAATAATGAACTTGAGAAAAATAATTTACCCATAATTTAAATTTTACGATAATTGCTTTAATGGTAATTTGAATTTTGGTGGAAATGGTGCGTAAAAACTAGTCGAATGTATAAAATCATATAAGAAGCGGGGGGCTTCTTAACATAGCTTAACAGAAATTACCATTATTGATACTATCAATTATGATTATAGTTTAAATGGAATAATACTTGAAGTATTCAAAAATTTTCCTGATGTAGAAATGTTAATAAAAAGAAATTTTTTATAATCATTTCCAACCTTTTTTCACTTTCTCACATCTTTATCAATACAAACATTGTTCAACTAAAAACATAAGGATATGAGAAGTGTTTATATAAAACTATTGTTGTTTTTCCCTGTTTTGTGTTTGGCACAAATTCCGGTGATCGAAACTCCTGATAAAAAAGGTGGTTTTGAAAAAGATAAAAACGTTATTCTTCAAAGATTAAATATCGAAACCAAAATCACAGGCGGAATTTCCACCAATGTCGTAACGATGGTCTTTAAAAATAATTCTAAAAGAATAATGGAAGGTCGCGTGACGTTTCCGCTTCCGGAAGGGGTAAATGCAAGCGGTTATGCATTGGATATTAATGGTAAACTGCGAAATGCCGTTCCTGTAGAAAAAACGAAAGCAAAAGAAGTTTTTGAAACCATTGAAAAACGCAGAGTAGATCCGGGAATTCTGGAAAAAGTGGAAGGAAATAATTTTAGAACCCGAATTTACCCTATTAATCCCAATGGCGGCGAGAGAACTATTCAGGTAACGTATAATTACGAATTGAAAAAGTCAGGAAAAAATTATCAATATTTTTTACCGTTAAATTATTCGACTGAAATTCCTCAATTCAATGTTAAAACAACGGTTTACCAAAGTGCCAATGCTCCTGAGTTAATTGAAAAACCCGACGGTAGTTTTGATTTTATTAAAAAAGGAAATGTCTGGATGGCAGAAACTCATAAGGTGAATTATAAACCTTCTGAAAATTTAAGAATTAATTTTCCTCAGGACGAGGAAAGCCAAAATATTTTATTGCAGAAAGCTTCAAACGGTTCATCTTATTTTTTAGCTAGTATCGGCTTAAATGCTCAGGAAAAACCGAAAAAACTGACCAACAAATTAGCTATTGTTTGGGATAATTCTTTGAGCGGTTCTAAAAGAAATCATAGTAAAGAGTTCGAATTATTAAACGAATATTTTAAATCAAATAAAGATCTGTCCGTAAAAGTTTACTTTATTAACAACGCTTTTGAAGAAGGTAAAAACTTTATAATCAATGATGGAAACTGGTCGGAATTAAAAGCGTATTTGTCTCAGGTTGTTTACGATGGTGGTACAGATTTCGGGCAACTGAAATCCGTGAAAGAACGTGAGATTTTATTTTTTACGGACGGACTTTCTTCTTTTGGAGATTTAAAATTAAACTGGAAACAGCCTGTTTATACTATTTCGGCTTCCAATAATTCCAATTTTAGTCAATTGAAATTTATCAGCAATAAAACGGGCGGCGAATTTTTAAATATCAACGAAAACGAGCCGAAAAAAGAAGTGAGAAAACTATTGTTTCAGCCTTTACGATTTTTAGGAATTGAAGATAATACGGAAGTTACAGAGGTATATCCTTCTTTGCCGCAAGCCGTTTCGCAGGATTTTGTTTTAACAGGAATTTTGAAAGGTCAAAAAACGACGATACATTTAAAATTCGGGTATGGAAATGATGTTTCAGAAACAAAAACAATCGATTTAAATACAAATGAGCAAACGGTAAAAGATTGGGAAATCTCACAATTTTGGGCTCAGAAAAAGCTGAACGAGCTGGAAATTTTTGAAAAAGAAAATAAAAATGAGATTAAAGATCTCAGCCGACAATTCGGTGTGGTGAGCAATAATACAAGTTTGATGGTGTTGGAAGATATCGCAGATTATGTGCGCTATGAAATTACACCGCCTTCAGAATTACGCGCAGAATACGACCGATTGGTTAAAAATAATCGGGTTCAGAAAGATCAGAGAGTAAATGATTTGATGCAGAGAGCCGTAAATATAACGGCTAATCTTAAAAAATGGTGGGAAACAGATTTTGAAAACAAACCAAAATCTTATCCAAGAACGAGACGTTCCCAAAACGATACCATGAATCGAGAACTACAGATTGAAGAAGTGGTGATGGTAGGTTATGGGCAGGAAAAGAGAGTTGCTCCTCAGGCTTTGGCTTCAAATTCTGTACAGGCAGAGCAGGTGCTACAAGGCAGCGTGGCAGGATTGAATATCAGAAACAAAGACAAGAAAGTAGATGAGGTTTTAGTAGAAAGTGATATCATCAACAGCGGAAGAATTATCCTGGCTGATATTAAGTCTGATGCAGAATACATGAAATTTTTTGATAATGCTAAATCTTCTGAAGAAATTTATCAGTTATATCTTAATTATAGAAAAGATTACAAAGATTTACCGCGTTATTATTTTGATATTTCTCAATTGCTTTTCAAACAAAATGATAAAATTTTAGGCTTAAAAGTTTTGAGTTCAATCGCAGATCTTGACCTTGAAAATGAAGAATTATATAAATTATTGGCTTATAAATTGAAGCAGGCTGAGGTGTTTGACAAAGAGCTTTGGATCAGTCAAAAAGTATTGGAATGGCGACCTTTCGATCCTCAAAGCTACAGAGATTATGCTTTGGCTTTGGAAGATAACGGGCAATATCAGGCGGCTTTGGAGAATTTGTATAAAATTTTAAATCAATCCTATACAAGAGAATTGGCGGCTCGTGATTACGGAATTGAAGAAACGATTATCATGGAAATCAACGAATTGATCAGCCGTCATAGAAAAGATTTGAATCTGAAGAAAATCAATCCTAAAATTATGGCAGATCTTCCGGTAAACATTCGCGTGGTCATCAACTGGAATAAAGATAATACCGATATTGATCTTTGGGTAACCGACCCGAATAACGAACGTTGCATGTATTCTCACAAAGAAACGGCGATTGGCGGTAGGTTGAGTAATGATTTTACGGGAGGTTTTGGTCCTGAACAGTTTTTACTGAAAAAAGAAATCAAAGGAAAGTATAAAATTGAAACCAATTTTTATAATGAAAACCAAGTAAGCATTGCAGGGCCAACGGCGATTATGGCTGAGATTTATATCAATTATGCTAGCGGAAAACAGGAAAGAAAAGTAGTTGTTTTTCAGAATAAAAGTGAATCAGACACCCGAAATAGAGATGGTGTGCTCGTGGGCGAATTTGAATTTTAAGTTAGTGAAAGTAAGGGCAGAAATTTCTGCCCTTATTTTTTATGAATTGATATAAAATTAGAATTATTTCTATACAGCTTCGATTTCTTTCTACCTATAATTTTTCGTGAAGTGCCTGCAGAAGGGTATTTTTACAACACAAATATTGTTGGGTGTCATTCCGAGACAATACATGAGATTATTAGAGTTCGATTGTCGTACTTTTTATAATCCTTAATTTTTTAAGTTAGGTTTCAAGTCTGTTCATCGAGCAGGCTTTATTCTTTCTCTCATTTCCAATTTCCTTAAAATATTGTTAAATCCTTAGGCGGCAAGCTTATTTTTTACATTTAAATAAAATTTATGTTTATTTTTGGAATATTAACTCAACTGAATTAAATTATGTTTATAGTTAAAAATAGGATAACTGGGTTGATGTGTGCAATCGGTTGCATTGCTTCCGCTTCTTTGTACGCTCAAAAAACAATTCAGGTTACCAACCCGTCTGATTTTCCTAGAAATGAAGTGGTTTCAATTCCCCTTTCGGATTTGAGAGCTTTTTTAAAGAAAACGAAAGAAACAGACCTTAGAATAAAAGATGGAAATAATAAATTCATCACCATTCAATGGATTGATTATAATGGAGATAAGAAAAATGATGAATTGCTTTTTCAAGTCAATATAGAAGCAAAAGCGACCAATACGTACACTTTGGTTTCAGATCCTAAGACTCCGGTTCCGGAAAGTAAAATCACCACGTATTCCCGATTAGTTCCTGAAAGAGTAGACGATTATGCTTGGGAAAATGATAAAGTAGCTTTTAGAGTATATGGCCCAAAGGGGCAGGAAGAGGCGCTGGCGGGTGTGAAAGGAAGTACACTTTCGAGCGGTGTTGATATTTGGTTTAAAAGAACAGATCAGCCCGTAATTAATAAATGGTACAAAGGATATCTTACAGACCCTATGTATTATCACAAAGATACACGCGGTGAAGGTTACGATCCTTATCCGGTGGGAGACAGCCGTGGAACGGGAGAAATAGGAATTTGGTATCAAGATAAACTAGAGGTTTCCAGAAACTTTATTTCTTCTAAAACGATTGCTGAAGGGCCTTTAAGAACTGTTTTCGAATTGACATATAAAGGTTTCAGTACTTTTGATGTAAAGGAAACAAAAAGAATTTCTCTGGATTTAGGATCTAATTTTTCTAAATTTGAATCTAATTTTAAAAGTGAATTAGGCGCTCCGAATTATACCATCGGAATTTCATTACATAAAAATGAAGGTGAAACAAAACTGAATGACAGAGCTGGATATTATCTTCATTGGGAAAAAATTGATGATGCGTATGTAGGCGAAGGTATTGTGGTAAACCCGAATATTGTTCAAAAATCGTTTGCGAACAGAACGGAAGTTCCCGATCAAAGCAATTTGTTGGTGGTTACGACACCTCAACCTAAGTTAACGTATTATGCGGGATTTGCCTGGGAAAAAAGCGGACAGATAAAAACGAAAGACGATTGGGAAAATATGCTGCAGAAACAGGCTAAAATTGTTGCCAATCCTTTGGTGATTGAACTTAAATAATTTAAAACTAAGAATGAATTTAAAAATCTGCATATTAGCTTTAAGCTTAATGACTTCGAGTTTTTCGGCTCAGGTAAAAGATACTTTGGCGGAAAAAATCTTGTTGTATCAGCTTCCCATTGGTGGTTGGGGAAAACAATTGGAAGATAAATCTGTGGTAAATTATAATTTGCCGATTGATAAAACGCTTTTAAAAAAGATAAAATCAACAGGAAACGATCACGCTACAATTGATAATAATGCCACTTCAAGAGAAATTAATGCTTTAATTAAAGCATATTCCACCACAAAAAATCCTGAATATCTGAAATCTGCGGAAAAAGGAATCGCTTATCTTTTGTTGATGCAATATAAAAACGGTGGTTTTCCGCAATATTATCCGAATACGGGATTGTACAGAAAGCAGGTGACTTATAACGACAATGCGATGATTAATGCTTTAACGGTTTTATACAACGCTGCTGAAGGGAAAAATGATTTTGATGTTATTGATCTAAAACTAAAAGAAAAATCAAAAGTTGCCGTACAGAAAGGTATTGAATGTATTTTGAAAACTCAGGTTTTACAAAAAGGAAATCCTACAATTTGGGCAGATCAGTATAACGAAATTACCCTTCAACCTGACAAAGCAAGAGCTTTTGAACCGATTTCTTTAGCCACCGGAGAATCTGTAGGAATTGTAAGATTTTTAATGTTACAGCCTTTGAATCCAACAATCGAAAAGTCGATTAACGCGGCATTAGAATGGTTTAAACAAAATAAAATTGAAGGTTATAGTTACAACGTTTCAAAAGTAGATGGAAAAGCGGTAAGAACATTAGCGGAAGATAAAAACTCGGTTATTTGGGCAAGATTTTATGACATAAATACCAATAAACCTCTTTTCGGAGATCGCGATGGAAGCGTGAAATACAATTATTACGATGTTTCTGAAGAAAGACGAAACGGCTACAGCTGGTACGGTGATTTCGCTGAAAAACTGATTGCCAAAGAATATCCGAAATGGCAGGAGAAGAATAAGATTGGTAAATAGTGTTTGAGGTTCTAGAGTTGGAGAGCTGTAGAGTAATAGAGTAATAGAGTAATAGAGTAATAGAGTTTTGAAAAAAATAATACAGTCTATATAGTCTTTTATAAGTGAAACGGCTTTGTGAAACTTACAGAATTAATTTTCAATAAAAACTTAGGGGACTTGGTGTTCAAAATTTAAGATTTGTAATACTATGCTTAGATCTCTACGGGGATGACAAATTGTATGGATATAAACTTAATGGTTTCTAACTCCTGTACTTGACCCTAAAAAATCTAAACTAAATTAAAAGACCTTTTCAAAAGCATAAAAAAACGACTGAGATTTCCTCAGTCGTTTTTTTGATCAATAAATAGTATTTAAATTCTTTAGAAAGAATCACACACATTGCCTGTTAATGTAGCTCCAGCATTGGCTGTAACATCAGATTTTACAGAAGATAAAGAAAGGGTTCCGATAGAATAAGGCGGCGTAAATGCCGTTCCGCTTCCCACTTTATTTCCGGTAGTGTTGGTAAATGTATTGTTAGAAGTTACCGTTACTGCGGTGTAACCGCTCATTAAATTGATCGGTTCTTTCACGTTTTCAAAGACGTTTCCATCAACAAGAATGTTCGCTTGAACGCCTGCTGCAATACATTTGTTGCTTACAGTACTGTTGAAATAACTGTTCAGAATATGAATTTTTCCAAATCTCACTCTCGGCATACGTTCTCTACATCCCGGAGCCCACCAGCAACGAACAAAAGTGACGTTAAGTTTTCCTGCATCGGCTGTTGCACCATCACTCGAACCGATTAGATTTGAGAATCTGTGATCGTCCGTTCCTCCTGAACCCCCTGCTTTTGGAGCTTTTAGGTAATGGAATTTCGTGTAAGAAACTGTAATAAAATCAGATTTATTTTTAATATCAAAATTTCCGTCTACGCCATCTCTGAATTCACAGTGATCGATCCAAACATTTCTACAATCATCCAAAATAGCATTGTCCCAACCATCGGTATCATACGCTCCCGGGCCTTCAAAGATCAGGTTTCTGATGATGATATTGTTACATCTTTTAATGTTGATAATTCCTGAACCGTCTTTTGTCTGGTCTGTTGAAACCAATTTAGCACCGCTTGCTCCATAAATCGTTTTTCCGGTTTGATCCTGAAATGATAAACGTGTTGTTATGGTAATGGTTCCGGTAACTTTTATCACTTTCACGGCTGTATTTTCAATCGCCGCTTTTAGCTGAGCATAGGTGGAAACCGTA
The DNA here is from genome assembly GCF_026540445.1 of Chryseobacterium sp. GM_Chr_2. Taxonomy (NCBI): domain Bacteria; kingdom Pseudomonadati; phylum Bacteroidota; class Flavobacteriia; order Flavobacteriales; family Weeksellaceae; genus Chryseobacterium; species Chryseobacterium sp. GM_Chr_2. The sequence goes on along the minus strand of NZ_JALNUD010000005.1, from coordinate 195,544 downwards.
GTTTCTGCTGCAGTTCCGCCACCGGTTGTACCTCCATTTTGAGAAGCCCATCCCGGAGCCACACAATCTGCCAATGGAATAATTTTACCTGCAATAGAAGTTTTTGATCCCGGTTCAGAAGCGGTTTTATCTGTGTTGATTTCTTCCTGACCGCACCCGATCAAAGCAAAAGTAGAACTTAGAGCTACCGTAAGAAAGGCAGCTTTAAATGTTGTCTTCATAGTTTATATTTTGTGATTTGTTCGGGTGTAAAATTATAAAGTTAATATTAAATTAATTTATATTTTAATATATTAATATTTATATAATTTTAATGTTAAATATTTTATTTATTCAATCGGTTACATATTATATTATGTGTAAAATAATATTTCTTTTATATTTTAATGAAATTTGAATCAATTTATTAATTGAGAATTTTAACCAATAAAAATCCCACAGATTTCAAAAATTCACAGAAAAAATCTGATGAAATATGAAATCTGCGGGAAACAGATTTTTTGAATATTTAATTCAATTTATTTTACATCAAAAGTATATGTTTTACCTGCTTTTGTATCGATATCAAAAAGCTGAGTTTCAGGAACAGCATATCCTTTCAATTCCGCCTTTTCTGAAATTAAAGGTGTCTTAATTGCATTGACCTGATAATATTCGTTCGGGTTTTCACCACTCGCTTCCGTAAGTTTAGATCTGAATTGAAGATCCTTTGCCACACGTATTCTCGCATTGCCGCCCAATGCCGATTTTATGGTTAATCTCTTGAGTTTAGAATCTTTCCAGTCGATATCAATTTCAAAACCGCCTCTCGCTTTTAATCCTTTAACAGAACCGTTAGGTAAAGCATCCGGAAGTGCCGGTAAAATATAAAGATCGCCGTCATAACTCTGAAGCAGCATTTCTGCAATTCCCGAAGTGCAGCCAAAATTTCCATCGATCTGGAATGGCGGATGCGCGTCTAACAAATTAGGATAGGTTCCTCCCGATTGCCCTTTTGTTTCCATTGGAGCTGGAGTTAGTTGATCTGAAATTAATTTATAAGCACGGTTTCCATCAAGCAGTCTTGCCCACCAGTTCACTTTCCAACCCATCGACCAACCTGTAGATTTGTCACCTCTGTAAATCATGGAGTTTTTTGCAGCTTCCGCTAAATCAGGGTTTCTGAACGGTGAAATTTGTCCTGAAGGAAACAAACCGTATAAATGTGAGATATGTCTGTGTTTGTCATCCGTTCTGTCCATATCAGTCAGCCATTCCTGCAGCTGGGCATGTTGCCCGATTTGCATTGGCGGAAGTTTATCCAAAGCTATTTTCACTTCATCTGAAAGATCCTGATCTTCATTAATTAGCCTTGAAGCATGAATGAAATTGTTGAAAACATCAAAAACCAGCTGATTATCCATTGTGGTTCCTGCAGTAATTCCAACCCCTTTCATATAGGTGTTTTCCGGCGACATAGAAGGAGAAACTACGAGATATTTTCCCGAAGGATCAGGTTGAAGCGTGTCTAAATAAAATAAGGCGCAACCTTTTAAGGCTTCGTAGTTTTTCTTTAAAAATTCTAAATCTCCGGTGTATAAATAGTGATTCCAGATATGCTGAGTCAGCCATGCGCCGCCCATAGGCCACATTCCGTAGAAACCGCCGTCTACAATTCCTGTAATTCTCCACAAATCAGTATTGTGGTGCATATTCCAGCCTCGTGCGTGGTACATTTCTTTGGCAGATTCCTGCCCGGTTACCGATAGATCCTGAATCATATCAAACAAAGGCTCATGCATTTCGCTGAGATTGGTATTTTCCGCAGGCCAGTAATTCATTTCAGTGTTGATATTCACCGTGTATTTACTATCCCAAGCAGGATCCAGTTGATAATTCCAGATTCCTTGTAAATTTGCAGGCTGTGTTCCTTGCTGTGAAGACGAAATCAACAAATAACGTCCAAACTGAAAATATAAAGCCACCAAATCCGGATCGCTTGCAGTTGCAAACTCCTGAATTCTGACATCTGTTGTTTTCTTCGTCTGATCCGTTGTCCCTAAATCCAGATTCACACGCTTGAAATATTGTTGATATTTTTCAACATGCGCTTTTAATTCTTCATTAAAACTTTTCTTCAACGCACTGTTTAAATATTCCGTAACTCTCGTATGAGGATTTCCCGAAAGATCATCATATTTTTTGAAATTTGTCGCGGTAGAAACATACAAAATAACTTCATTGGCTCCGGAAATCGTGATTTTACCTTTTGATGAGGTTACTTTTCCGCCTTTCAAAACAGGAACTGCTACGGTTTTAAATTTAACCCTGCCAATTTTATTATCCACAGAACCACTAGTTCCGTTAATAATCAGCTGATTACTTTGTGTGAAAACCGATTGTACTTTGTGTGGAGTCGTGGCACTGATCGAAAAATTTAGATTTCCTCTCTTGCTGGAAGTTAGCCTGATCACCACTACATTATCGGCAAAAGATGTAAAGATCTCGCGTTTGTAAGTCGCCCCTTTTACTTTGTAGGAAACGGTGCTTACCGCATTTTCAATATCTAAAGTTCTCTGATAATGACTGAAATTTTCATGACCTTTAAAATCAATAAACAGATCGCCCATCGTCTGATATGGCATCCCGTAATTCAGATCTTTGGTTGCTTTTCTTGGGTACGTTCTGTTGGAAACATTTTGTGCTTCCTGAAACTGACCGTCATTTAATAATTTTCTGATTTTCTGAATACTGTCAAAGGTATTTTTCGGAACGTTATTTCCTGGTTCACCCGCCCATATCGTTTCTTCATTCAGCTGAAGATGTTCCTGAGCAGCACCACCAAAAACCATGGCGCCTAAACGACCGTTTCCGATGGGTAAGGCTTCATTCCAGTTTTGTGCCGGTTTGTCGTAAGTAAGTTTTAAATTTTTCTGAGCCTGAACGGTAACGGAAATCATGGTTCCGCAGGCGATTAATAAAATTTTATGTTGAAGAATGCTTTTAAACATGATCAAATTAAATTTATAAAGTCTTAAAAAATTATTTATTAATAATCGTTTTCAACCAATCTGTGCAAATTTCTTTCCAATTGTCTGTTAATTCAGATTTATTAGAAATTCCGATGTTGTGTTCGCCTTCAGGAAAAATAAATAATGCGCCTTTTACTTTATGTTTTATCATGGCTTCGTAATACAGAATACTGTTGATAACGGGAACAGCAGGGTCATTCTGAGCATGAAATAAAATGGTTGGCGGTGTTTTTTCATTCACCTTATTCTGCATAGAATATTCTTTTATTTTTTCCGGAGAAGCATCTTCGCCCAATAAATTCACGCGGCTCCCTTTATGCGCAAATTCACCAAGGTCGATCACCGGGGAAACAAGAACTGCAAAATTAGGAATTGTTGAGATGGTAGACAAATCGCCTTTCAATTCTGTATAATCTGTAGAAATATTGCTTGCCATTGCAGCTAAATGTCCGCCCGCGGAAGTTCCTAAAACGCCTATCTGCTCAGGTGAGATACCGTATTGAGCTGCATTTTTTCTGATTAATTTAATAGCTGCCTGAATATCTTGCAAAGGTGCGATCTCTCTTTGTTTCAGATCTGGAGAAGTTGGTAGTCTGTAATTTAAAACGAACGCGGAAATTCCTAATGTGTTCAGCCATTTTGCATAGGAATAACCGCCTAAATCATAAGTTAAATGATGATAACCGCCGCCGGGAATAATGATAATCGCCATCGATTTTCTCTCTTCTTTTGCCGGTAAAAACACAAACAGTTCAGCTTCCTGAATCTGAGTGATTCTGCCTTCCTTTTCTTCATTAATATTTAATTTTAAACCTTTGGAATTGGGCATTTCGCCTTTTGGCCAAACGATAATTTTTTGTTGCGCGGATAATTGTGCGCCAAAAAAAATGATGAAAACTAAAAAAATACTTTTCATTACTGTTATTTTATGATTTGTTGGAAAATCGCAAAGACACAAAGTTTTTAATTTTATATTGTTTTTAAGGCGCAAGAAAATCAAAAATTTTCAGCAAAGTGTTGTGTAATAAATTTTATCGAAGATAAAATCCTTGTGCCTTGAAGAATATTTAAGAATTCAAAAAATCTTTGCGTCTTTTTATAAACCAACATAATTTGTGAATTACTTATTACTTATTGTTTCAAGCCAGTTGGCACACAGTTTTTTCCAGTTTTCGCTCAATGCATCTTTATCAGTTACAAAAAAGCGATGACCTCCTTTCGGAAAAATAAATAGAGATCCTTTTACCTTATGCTGAGTCATTGCTTTGAAATACAAAATACTGTTCATCGGAGGAACTGCCGTATCATCCTGATTATGAAATAAAATGGTGGGCGGCGTTTTTTCTCTCACCCGATTCTGCATCGAATATTCCTTGATTTTTTCTGCTGAAGCGTTTTCTCCAAGTAAACTTTCGCGGCTTCCTTTATGAGCATATTCACCAAAATCGATAACCGGACAAAACAAAACGGCAAAATTCGGAATCGTGGAGATACTTTCCCAATCACCTTTTAACTGAGTATAATCAGTCGTAATATTGCTTACGCTTGTCGCTAAATGTCCGCCTGCTGAAGTTCCAACAACGCCTACCAAATCTGGTGAAATGTTCCATTGAGCAGCATTTTTTCTGATGTATTTTATCGAAGCCTGAATATCCTGCAACGGCGCGATCTCTCTTTGAATTAAATCGGCTGATGTCGGTAATCTGTAATTTAAAACAAAAGCGGAAATTCCCAGTGTATTCATCCATTTTGCAATCTGAAAAGCGCCTTCATCGTAGGTTAATTTTGAATAACCACCACCAGGAATAATAATCACCGACATTTGCTTTCTTTCTTTTACAGGTGGAAGAAACGCAAAAAGTTCGGGTTCTTTTAATACTTCAAGTTCTTTTTTCTTTTTAGTTTTTAAGGCTAAAATTTTAGAATTTGGCATCTCACCTTTTGGCCAGAAAAACATCTTTTCCTGTGCAGAAAACTGAGTCAAAAACAGAATGATGAAAAGAAAAATTATTTTTTTCATTGGTGCTGAAATTATAAACCTCACAGGTTTCAAAAACCTATGAGGTTTGATTTTTTATAAATTAATCTTTTAAAAAATCTTCTCGGAAAGGAGTGAAAGCATCAATCAATTGTCCTGCTTCCAGACATTTTACTCCGTGAAAAATATTTGGCTGGGCGAAGAAGCCGTCACCTTTTTGTAATATTTGGGTTTCGCCATCAACAGTTACTTCAAATTTTCCTTCTGCAACATAAGTAATTTGTGAATGAAAATGCTGATGCAAAACTCCGATCGCATCTTTTTCAAATTTTACAATGACCATCATTACCTGAGAATTGTAGCCCACAAACTGTCTCGAAACACCGTCGCCTAAATCTTCCCATTCAGAATTGCCATCGAAAAAGGGTTCTTTTTTGAAATTCATTTTTTATGTTTTTGAATTTTAAACTTTATCAATTTCACTTTGTCATGCTGAAAGCATCTAAACGCTAAAAAGTAAGTATAGATCCTTTCAGGATGACAAAAAACTGTTAATTATTTCTCGCAAATTTTGCAGATTACGCAGATTTTTTTAGTGTTCACCTGAGAAAATCTGCGTAATCCGTGGAAGGTTATTTAATATATTTCTCCAAACCAGTTTTCAGGCTTTTCAAATCTTTAACAGCCAATTTTGCAACAGATTCAGCGCCTAATCTCGATAGATGCGTGTCGTCTGATTTATCTTTCGTATAATAAGGATTTTCTCCTGCCTTAAAGTGAAGATGTAACAGCTTCGATTTTTCAGGACCTGCAGCAATTTCCAGTTGCTCGGTTAATAATTGCATATCAACAAAAGGAACTTTCATATCGTTTGCAACCATTCTTACCACCAAAGGATATTCTTTGTGAGTATCGATTAAAACACCGTTTTCATTGAAATTTCGTCTCGTAATAGAGGTCATCAGAATAGGTGTTGCTCCTTTAGCTCTCGCTTCATTTACATATCTTTCCAGATTCGCTCTGTATTGAGTGTAAGGATTGGTAAATTTTGTAGAATCTTTCAATTTCTGATCGTTATGTCCAAACTGGATAATAACAAAATCTCCTTTTTTCAGTTGTTTTTCCACTTTATCCCATCTTCCTTCTGTTCTGAAACTTTTTGAGCTTCTTCCATTCATCGCATGATTCTGAATTTCAATTCCGTTGGTCATGTATTGTCCTAAAACCTGTCCCCAACCGTGTTCCGGGTTTTTATCCGGATTTTCCTTATTCGCCATCGTGGAATCACCGATTAAAAATAAAGTTGGTTTCTGTTGAGCAAATAAGAATGTTGCTAGACAAATGTATAATGCTAAAAGTATTTTTTTCATTTTAAATAAATTTTTAATTAATATTCTTTTGTCTTAAAACAAAAGAATCAAAAGTTGAAGACTTGGAAATTTCCGCTAAAAATTATTTCTGTTCTCTAAAAATTCTAAAACTCGCGCGAATTCAGGATTTGTCCTTTGATTTAACATTTGTGTCACGCTCAAACAGTAGAATTTTCTTAACGTTCACGGAACTAATTTTCTTGACGCTTCATTTTCCTATGTCGATTTAGTTATAATTACTCATTATTGATTACTTATTACTCATGTTGAGGGTTCCAATCATTAAAAATCTTCTCTAATGTGTAATTTTTTAAATCTTTTTTCGTCAGTTGATGAGACCAATTGATTCGTTTTGAAACATTTCCGCCATCGCCTTTGCTTCCGAATTCTGCGTAATAAGCAGTTTTTTCTTTATCGGGGAACATTTTGTCGCCTTTCCACGGATTCCAGCCTTCGGGAAGAATATGTTTTCCCATTTCGGTGTTGATGAAAACTGTCTTAGCATACGGTCGCCACGGTCTTCCTAAATAGACTTTGGTAATGCCTTCTTTGGCAATTAATTTACAGTCGAAAAAGACAAAACCGTATGGTTTATCTGCTTCTGTTGCCGCTGCGGTGATGTAAGAATCGGCTAAACTTTTAATGATACAATTTTTAAAAACTACTTTTGCCTGTCCGAAAATGAAATCTGTCGTTCCTTCGATATAACAGTTTTCAAAATATTGTCTGCTGTGGTTGGTTGCAGAATAAATCGTGTCTTGACAACCTAAAATATTCGAGTTTTTAATCACAAAACGGTCACCTTCCACATGGAGAGAAACCGCCTGTCCTTCATTGCACGAAGAATTTTTAATGGTCAGATTACTGATTTTAATATCATCGCCCATCACCAATAAAGTGTAGGAATTAAACGTCGTCATCTTTTCATTAAACGAATCCAATTTCCCCGAAAAATCATTGTTGGTAATGATCGTATTGTCTTTATTTTCGCCTTCTAAAGTGATTTTATGTTTTGAAGAACCGATGACAACTTTTTCATTATACGTTCCGGATTTAATGAAAACCAACGCTTCCGCTGGACCTAAATCTCTGATTGAATTAATCGCCTTCTGAATCGATGTAAAATCTCCGCTACCGTCTTTGGCTACAGTAATTTTAATATAAGGATCATTTCCGGCAAAGAGAAATTGAGCCATCGAAATGAGAAGAATTAAAAATAATTTTTTCATAGGTTGAATTATTTTTTTTGACGCAAAGATTTTTATAAAGCCTCATGATTTTTAGGGAGCAAAGGCAAATAAAATTTGCTTCGCGAAGCTATGACGATAACTTCATCAAATCAACTTGTTGATTCATCTTTGCTCCTTTAAGTTTAACATATTTACTAATAAACTTTGCGTTTAAAATTATTATTTCAAAACTTTATTTAAAAAATCAACAGTTAAATTCAATGTTTCTGTAAACCAGGGTTCTGCTGACCAGAATGAATGCGGGGAATCTTTGATTTCATGAAACTCAGTCGGAATATTATAACTCTTTAATTTTTTCATCATATCGTCTCTTCCTGCATGAAAGCGAGGCTGTGAACTGTTGATGAAAAGGGTAGGAGGCGTATTTTTATCCACATATTCCAGCGGTGAAGCTTCTTTCCAGTTTTTTAGATTATTCTCTCTATCGCCTCCAAGCCAATACGCAGCGTAGGTGCTTTCCTCGGCTTCAGGATGAATAAATGAAACGATTCCGTCTACATTTACAATGGCCTGAATTTTATTCTTTTTCTTCACGCCTACTAAAGTTGCCATTTGCGCTCCCGCAGACTCGCCCAAAACCACCATTTTCTTTTTATTTAAAGAATATTTTCCGTAGTTTTTCTTTAACCAATCAATTCCGGTTTCAATATCTTCAACGCCGGCAGGATATTTAGCTACATCAGCCAATCGATAACCAATTGCAATCACCACATAACCTCTTGAAGCCAATTCCATCGCCATGAATTTTTCATTTTCTTTGCTTCCGGAAATCCATCCACCACCGTGAACCATCGCAATTCCCGGATATTTTTTGGATTGGTCTGAAGGATAATAAATATCAGCTTTTAAAGAAAGTCCGTTGACATTTTTATATTCCACATCTTGATCGATTTTGATATTTTGTGGAACAGGTCTTTCAATAGAAGTGAGAAAAGGATATTTTTTCTTGAATTTTTCAAACGTACCTTCGGTGGTGTAAGGAGTAGCATTCGGTCGATTTACCTGTCCGAATGCCATTGTCCCCACAAAAAAAATAGAAATATAAGTATGTTTTCTGTTAAAAATCATGTTGTCAAATTTTTAAATTTTGAACCATTAAGAATATTGAAGGAGTTAAGTTTTACTAAGAAAATCATTCTGATTTTATCTTAAAGTAGGATTACTTAATTGTTCTTAACAACTTAATTTATCTTAATGGTTTAAATAATTGATACACTATTTAACCGCATTTTTCGCTACATCCGTCCCAATAGAAAGTAAATTTTTATCAGACGTTACTTCTTTCGGTAACAAAACGGTTCCTGTTTTGCTGCCTAAAACCTTCACAACTGGTTTATTGACAGATTCAAATTTCACTGTGGAAAGGTTGATGTTTTTACTGTTATAAATTGTTGCTCCCGTTCCCTGAGAATATTTCAGTTTTACATTTTTCAATTGAATTCCGTCTGCATCTACGATTGTTAAAGCTTTTCTTGTATCAAACTGAGAATCTTCAATGACAATATTTTTAAGATTCATTTCTGCTAAACCGAACAACGTAATCGCTTCATCTGAATTCACCGCATTGATGTTTTTAAAGAAAATATTTCTGAAAATCGGAGTTTCTTCCGTTACGGGATAAATCTTTTCAGGTGTTTTATTGCCTTCCTGTTTCTGTCCGTCTTCCAACACCGGAGAAGCACCCTCGTAGAACATATTGAAACCAATCGTCTGTGTAGGAATATTAATCATATCAATATTCTTGATGTAAATATTTTCAACAATTCCTCCTCTTCCACGCGTTGTTTTGAAACGAAGACCGATATCGGTTCCGATAAAAGTACAGTCGGAAATGTGGATATTTCTTGCGCCGCCTGACATTTCACTTCCGATCACGAAACCTCCGTGACCGTGGTATACAACATTGTTTTTAATGATCACATTTTCCGTAGGCATTCCTCTTTTTCTTCCGTCCTGATCTTTCCCTGATTTAATACAAATGGCATCATCTCCAACATCAAACGTATTATCGTAGATCAAAACATTTTTACAAGATTCTAAATCTACACCATCACCGTTTTGAGAAAACCAAGGGTTTCTAACGGTAAGATTTCTTAAAATCACGTTTGAACACATTAAAGGGTGAAGATTCCAAGCCGGAGAATTCTGGAAAGTTGGGCCGTCTAACAAAACTTTGTCGCAACCCACCAAACTTACCATAACCGGACGAAGGAAATCTTTAACCGTATTTAATTCATCTTTAGAAATTTTATCCGGAACATTGAAGCTTGAGCTGCTTTCAAATCCTTTTTTATAGCTTTCTGAAGGATACCAGTTTTTACCGTCGGAAGATAAAATTCCGCCGGATTTTACGATATTTTTCCATTCAGATTCCGAAACTTTACTTTTTTTGATCGCTCTCCATGCATCACCGCTTCCGTCGATGACCCCTTTTCCTGTGATGGCAATATTGGTTGCATTTTTTGCAGAAATCGGAGACTGGCAGCGAGTGGTATTTAATCCTTCAAAGCTCACATCCACCAAAGGATAATCTGCTTTATCTCTACTGAAAATGATAAAAGCACCTTCTTCTACATGAAGATTGATATTGCTTTTTAATTCGATAGGTCCTGTTAACCACATTCCGCGAGGAACGACTAATTTTCCACCTCCTTTTTTGCTTAAATCTTCAATCGCTTTTTTGAAAGCTTCTGTATTTTTTACATTTCCGCCTGCAATACCGCCATACTGGGTGATAGAAACGGTATTGGCTGCAAATGAAGTTTCTGCCACCTGAGGCATTTTAAACTCAATGTTTTTATAAATATCAAGGTTCTGAGCATAGATTTGCCCTGAAAACATCATTGCTGCTACTAAACCGATCACTTTAAGAGACTTCTTCATTTTATTATTTTTTGAGTTTTAATTCATTTTTTATTGCGCTTTGCCGTTGCCTATGAAGCATTTGTTTGTGACTGGTATGCAGACAACAGCAAAACGACGAATAAAAATGAAACTATATTGTAAAGTTTTTTGTTCTTAGATTTTTTAATCTAATATTTATTTTTTGCTCGCAGATTAGGCAGATTGCGCAGATTTTTTTGTTATTTAATTCGATAAAAAATTATACAGGATCATCTGCGTTATCTGCTCAATCTGCGAGCGCTTTAAATCTTAATTTTTCGTTATTCTAAACCAATCAAAATCGGCATATCCGCCGCGCGCCGCTTTGGTGGTGCTTATGCTGTATAAACCGACTTTAGCACCAATCCATTTTCCTGGCGTCGACTGGAAAACGTCACCTACTTTTGTGAAGCTTTTTCCGTTTTCACTGTAGCTGAACTGGCATAAACCATTGGGTTCATTTACATTCACTTTTAAATAAGCTTCGTTTCCTTTTAATTTGGTTTCAAACAAAATCTTCTCTTCGCCGCCTTTATCTGCTTTTTCGGCTCTTCTTAACTGAAGATAAAACCCGTCCGGCTTATTGGTGATTACAATTGATTCATGATTTAATCCCATCACTAAAAGTCCTGCGGTTTTTCCTTCTTTAGCATCTTCGGGAGTTAATTTAACTTTTGTAGATGCTGCAAAATTCGGAGCCGGGAATTTTTGGGTTAATAAATTCGGGACATTCCACAGATTTTTTTCACCCTCAGGAACTTTTATCGAGAATAATCTTAAAAATTTCTGTCCCGGAAGTTTAGAAGACCACACTATATTTTCGTTCGCGCTCCATTGCCATTGTAACCCTAATTTTTCTCCATCAAATTCGTCTGTTTCAGGAGGTGTAACGACAGGGTAGGTTTTCCCAACGTTTGGTTTTTTATAGGTTAAAACCGGTTCTCCGATTCCGTTTTTATTATTGTCAATTCCGATAACCGGCCAGTCTTTTTCCCATTTCATCGGTTGAAGGTGAACAATTCTTCCACCTGCATCCACATCCTGAAAATGATAGAACCAATCTTCACCCGAAGGCGTGTCTACCCAAGCTCCCTGATGAGGTCCGTTGATTTTTGTTGAACCTTGCTCTAACACAATTTTTTCCTCGTAAGGACCATAAATATTTTTAGACCTTAAGACCAATTGCCAGCCTGTAGCCACGCCGCCAGCAGGAGCAAAAATGTAATAATAGCCGTTTCTTTTATACATTTTAGGACCTTCAACCGTTGGATGTGCATCGTGACCATCGAAAACATGAACGCCTTTATCTAAAACTTTCGTTCCTTCAGGATTCATTTTATTTAAAGTTAAAATACTTTTCACTCCGGCACGGCTTCCCGCCCAACCATGAACTAAATAAGCATTTCCGTCTTCATCCCAAAACGGACAGGAATCAATCAAGCCTTTTCCTTCCATCACCAAAACGGGTTTTTCCCAAGCTCCCAACAGATCTTTGGTCTTCACCATATAAATTCCATAATCGGGATCACCCCAATAAATGTAGAATTCTCCTTTGTGGAAACGGATGGCAGGCGCCCAAACGCCGTCGCCTCTTTTGGGCGTTGAAAAATGTTCGCTCGGAAGGACATCCGGAAGGGCATAATTCACCAACTTCCAGTTAACCATATCTTTTGAATGAAGAATCGGCAGTCCCGGAGCTTCATTAAAACTCGAAGCGGTCATATAATAATCTTCACCCACACGAATGGCATCCGGATCGGAATAATCTGCATAAAGGATCGGATTTTTATAATTCTTTCCCTGATTGGCAGTCCAGACTTCGGAAACGTAGTTTTTTTCCTGAGCATTCAAATAATTTGACGCAATTGAAAAAACAGTTACTGAAAGTATATTTAAAATGTTTTTTGTTTTCATAAATCAGATTTTAGATCTGGTTTAGTTTTAACGCAAAGTGCGCAAAGTTTTTTTGTAAATAATGCTGATGATTTTTTCGTTCGCAAAGGCGTTTCACTCAGCAAAGGCTAATTGTTTAAAATTTTTTACCATTAAGGTTTTATTAAGGAGTTTAGTATAATTAAGTTGAGCTTTGCTTTAAGCAATGAGCTTAATAGAATCTTAACTTCTTAGCTCTTCTTAATGGTTTAAAACATTACTTTTCAAATTCCAAACTTGCCAGAATAAATGGGCCTGTTCCTTTTCCGTCATTGGAACGGATTTCTTCATTTACATAATATTCGTAAGAACCGTCTCTATAAGGTTTTCCGCCTAATCCGGCAACGGCACAGCATTTATTTAAGTTTACGACTCCGTTTTCATCAACGGTGATTAAGTTTTTAATGATTCCGTCGTACCCTTTTTTAGCCGCCGCTTTGTATGATTTTGGCAGATAACCTTCATTCACCGATTTGATGATGGTGTAAACGAACATAGAGGATGCTGTAGCTTCTTCATAATTACCTTTTTCCAAAGGCTTATCCATTATCTGATACCAAAGTCCTGATTTTTTATCCTGAACTTTAATCACGGCATCAGCGTAAGATTTTATATAAGAAATTAATTTTGCTCTTCCTGGATGGTCTTTTGGTAAATAATCTAAAACGTCTACCAGCGCCATTCCGTACCAGCCCATTGCTCTTCCCCAGAAATTAGGTGAAAGCCCGGTTTCCTTGTTCGCCCAAGCCTGTTCTTTGCTTTCATCCCAGCCGTGATACAGCAATCCAGTTTTTTTATCCAGCATATTTTTCTGAACAGATTCAAACTGGAAAACAATATCATCATACGCTTTCTGAGCGTCTGCTCCTTTTACGAAATCTTTTGTATAGTGTGTGTAGAAAGGCATTCCCATATATAATCCGTCTAACCAAACTTGGTAAGGATAGATTTTTTTATGCCAGAAAGAACCTTCATTGGTTCTTGGCTGCCCATCGATTTGCAGACGTAATGTTTGAAGTGCCTTTAAATATTTCTCTTTTTTCTCTTTTTCATAAAGATAAAGTAAAACATTTCCACTGTTCAGCATGTCGATATTGTACTTATCAAGGTCGTAAGTAAGGATGGTACCGTCTTCTTTAATTAAATCTTTACCGAAATCGCTGATATAATTATAATATTCTTTTTTACCTGTTTTTGCATATAATTTTTCGGCGCCATCCAAAACAATTGCTGATGGATACGTCCATTTTGGGCTTTTGCTGAAATCCAGCATCCAGGCTTGTGGAAATCTCTGCATTTCGGAAAGCATCATTCTTTCAGACCATTTAAGATTGATCGGAACAACTTTTCCTGATTTTGATGTTTCAGTAGCCGGTTTTGCAGCGGTTGCTGTTTTTGTCTGAGCACAAGCCAAGAACATTCCTGAACCTAAGATGGCAACAGCATATGCTTTTATTTTATAATTAATGAAATTCATTTGTTTTAATTTTAAAGTTGTTTGTTTTATCTAAAATTGTTCAAGTTAAATATGATATAACCGATTCTCAAGTGTTTTCATTGTTATTGTTTTTCGGTTATCTTTTTAACAATATCATTAAAATAGACTTCAATATTATCGTAGTTTTTATTTAAATCTCTTCCGTTGGCATTGGCAACTTTTGGATTTAAACCATTATTTATTTCCCATTCATCGGGCATTCCGTCGTTGTCTGAATCGGGTAGAGGTGTGCCTTGTTTCAAATCTGGGAATCCGCCAACATCTTTCTGAGAATCAATGATTCCGTTGGTACTTCCTTTTGAACCATTATATGTGAAACTTCCTTTTTTTACATCTTTTAATACATGTAAATCGATTGCATCTCTCGTCAAACTTGCTCCTCCAATCTCCAAAATTTTGGCATAAGCCAGTTTAGGACTATCTGTCTTTACATTATCCTGAATATCGTGAGGTTGGTTGATTTTTATTTCGTTTTTATCTTTATCCGTCAAATTATAAGAAGGTTTCATCTGTGCAAAAACTCCCTGTGTCCAGTTGTCTTTTGAGATTTCAGAATTTCCTTCAATTATATTTCCGTTGATGTAATATTTTCCCCAGATATTATAAACTTCGGTTTCCGGCTTTTCGTTTTTATCGATGGCAACAATTCTTTGTCTGGTCATCGTTGCTGGTCCTGGTTTGTAGTAATTGTTAACGATATTCACATTCATCCCCTCACCACCGTAGACATTATTGTGCCCCCAATTATAGATCACATTATTTCGGAAATCGGTAAGATCGGTCAGTGCAAATTTACTTCCTGCGTACTCTCCCAATCTTGGATTTCTGCTGTCGTGGTGCGCGTAGATATTATGATGAAAAGATGCGAATTTTCCGCCTGCAATTCCTCCATATCCGTGAGCGCCTTTCTGATGGGCAGAGTTTCTTAGACTTTCTGCAATGACACACCATTGAAGTGTAGTATTTTCGTTAACATAAATGGAAACGGTCTCGTCTGTAGACCAACTCATCGAACAATGATCAACGATTAAATTTTTAATGAATCTTGCGCCCAATGCATCTCCTTCATAATTTTTCTGATCGCCCATTCTGAAACGCATATAACGAATAATTACATTATCTGCGCCTACGAAAGTTTCGTAATTGGCTATAGTAATTCCGTCTCCGGGAGCGGTTTGTCCGGCAATGGTTACGTCGCCTTCTTTTATCTTTAAAGGAGACTCCAGATAAATTGTTCCTCCTGTTTTAAATGCGATATATCTCGGACCTTTTTGGTCTAAAGCATATCTTAAAGTTCCTTCTGAACCATCATCTGATAATTTAGTCACAAAATAAACCTTTCCGCCACGACCGCCTGTTGTGTATCTTCCGAAACCTTCAGCACCCGGAAAACTTAACACCTGTTGAGCGTTAATCTGTGTGGAAATACCGCATAAAATTCCTATCGTGAAGAGCTTTGTGAAGTGTTTTTTCATGATTGAAAATTTTTTGGTGTTGTTGAGATTTAGATTAAAAATTTATTTCAAACTTTTCAATGGATTCCAATTGTCTTTTCCTTTAAGAATATTGTTTATGGTGTATTTTTTTCTTTCTTCCTTTGTTAACTGATGTGACCATGAAACTCTTTTGGCAGCATTCGCTCCTAAACCTTTTGAATTAGACTCTCCGTAAAAAGTTGTTTTTTCTGCATCGGGTTTGCTCCAGTTGTGCCAGCCTTCAGGTTTTATGGTTGAGTTGATTTCACAATCGATATAAACGGTCTTTGCAAAAGGTCTCCAAGGTCGTCCTAAATAGACTGAATTTTCTTTGGCATCGCCGATAATTTTAGAGTTGATAAAAATAAATCCGAATTCGTTTTCCTGTGGAGTAGAAGCGGCAGTCACATAGCTTGCTGTTTCTTTAGAATAAATCGTACAGTTTTCAAAAACGGCAGTTCCGGCTCCGAAAATATAATCTGTTGTACCTTCGATGTAGCAGTTTTTAAAATAATTTCTTGAAGATCTTGTTTTATCGGGTGAATCCTGAACGCCTTTTAAATATAAAGTATCTTGATTTCCTAAAAATCGGCAGTTTTCAAAAGCTATTCTGTCACCTGTCGTTAAAGCAGCAACAGCTTGTCCGACTCTTCCTGAACTGTTTTCAAACGAAATATTTTTCGCTGTAAAATCATTTGAATAAATAAAAATCGTGGAAGAACCTGTTGTTCCGATATCTTTTCCTTCAGCATTCTTTTTTGAAGCAAAATCATCAAATGTGATGATGGTATTTTGAGAATTTTCGCCTTCTAATAAAATAGCTCCTTTGCTTTCAGGAACGGTAATTTTTTCTTTGTAAGTTCCAGATTTAATTAAAATTTTTGTTCTTGTTGAAGAACCATTTTCAACGGCATCGATGGCTTGCTGTACTGTGGTAAAGTTGCCTTTTCCGTCTTTTGAAACCACGATCGTTTTATCAGCAGTTTTAAAAGAAAGAAGACTTAACAAGATGATCGAAAAGATTGAAAGTGACGTTAAATTTTTAATAAAAGTGGAAGTTTTCATTGAAAAATTTTTTAGTTAAAATACAGGCTTTTCTTTTGAGGAATAAGCCTGTATTCTTTGATATGAATGCGAAACTTTTTCTAGTATCCGTAATCTTGGGTAAGATTATAGTTTGAATTAACAACATCCAAAGCCAATGGAAGAAGTTCTCTCTTGTTTGGCTGGAAATAATAGGCATAACTCTTAAGAGGGTCGCCACTAATGTATGACTGTGTCATTGCTAATCTCCAGTTAACTTTCGTATATCCGGAGGGTGTCGCCACACTTTGGTTCGGGCTATAGAAAATATCTGCTTTTGCAACGCCCGTCGTAGTATAGAAATCTATATCTGTAATATTCTGTTGAGCCGTTTTAGACTTGTCGTACGCTACTTTTTTATAGAAAATATATTCCGGAATGTTGGCATAAGCGCCTGTACCGTTCATGAAATCAGTCAGTTTTTGTCTGGTTTCATTGATTTTTGTTTCTAACAAATTCCAACGGATAAGATCATATTTTCTCAAACCTTCTCCACCAAATTCCAATTGTCTTTCTTTTACAAGATAATTGAAGAACGCAAGTTTAGTGGTAGGAATGGTTCCTACTTGACCAAGATTACCTGTGTAAGCTCTTCTTCTTACCGCCATTACTGCATCGATAGCATCTTGTGAAGGCGCACCATGCAATTCGTTATCTGCTTCGGCAAACATTAACAGGATGTCAGAATATCTTAACAAAGGCCAGTCGATACCAAGGTTCTGAGAAGTGCCTGTAATATTTGACCAAGATTTTCTGAATTTTCCGTCATTCCAGTTGATAGAAGTCTGAAGTTCTTCCTGTTTTGATGTATTTACTCTGAAGATCGCAACGTTGATGTCTCTTCTTAGGTCATATTTTCCGAATTCGTAAAAATAAGTTGGAATAGCGCTGATACCTCCTGAAGATTTCCAGTCTGTATCATCGTGTCTCAACCCATTGTAGTAACCGATTTTAGAATCCGTTCTTGAATTTCCTCCGAATGCTCCGATGGCATAAATTACTTCGTTTGTAGCATCCTGAGAATTGGTATGCAATGCTCTGAACATTCCTTCATAACTCGGATTTAACTGATGCTGACCAGAATTGATGATATCTTTACATTCATCAAAAGCAATCTGATAATATTTCTGAGGATTAGAACCCTGTAGCATTTGCTGTGGTGCTCTTCTTAATGAATATCCAGCTCTTGCTAAAGCGATTCTTGCTCTTAATCCTTTCACTGCTCCTTTTGAAATTCTCTGAGCGGTTGTTCCACCTTCAGATCTCCAAGGAACTAAGCTTTCAGCTTTCAATAAATCATCAAGAATTTTATCGTAGATGATATCTCTGTCTGTTTTAGGAAGGTATAAATCTGGCAAATCTGCTGAAGGAACGTCCTGGAAAGGTACATCTCCCCAGTTTTTAATAAGATCAGAATAGAATTGAGCTCTCAGCGTTAAAGCTTCACCCAAATATCTGTCCATTAATTTTTTATCTGCATCAGAACCTGTTTTATAAACTGGCGAAAGCGGAATATTTTTAATAACAAGATTCGCTCTCTCGATACCTGCATACGTATCAAGGAAAGGTCTTAAAAGTTCTGTATTTGTAGGTATTGCGCCAAAGCAGCTAACTCCTCTTCTGTCATTGGCATTATAGTCTCCTGAAGTTCTTAAATCGTCTCCTGACTGTGTCAGAATAAGATTCATCCTTTGTCCGTAGGTGTTGTCACCCATTGTGGCGTTGTAGACACCAACCAAGGCCGAGAAAGTATCCGACGCAGAGTCGAACTGCTGAGCTTCTGCGGTATTAGATAAGCTTTCTACATCAAGATATTGATCGCATGAATTTAAAGTGATTAATCCTGCAATGGAAAATACTATAGCTAAAAATTTATTCTTCTTCATAATGTTAGGGTTTAAAAAGTGATGTCAACTCCGGATAAGATAAATCTGCTACGCGGATAAGCTGCATAATCTACTCCCGGTGTTAAAGGATTTCTTCTTGTATTAGCTTCCGGATCATATCCAGAGTAACCTGTGATTGTAAATACATTGTTCATTGTAAAATACAATCTAAAGTTTGAAAGACCTAATTGTTTAGTAAATTCTTTTCCAAGAGAATAACCGATGGTTACGTTATTTAATCTTAAGAAAGAACCGTCTTCAATAGCATACGAATGTAAGAAATAGGCACCTGCAGGCGGAGTCCACCCTGTTGTGTTAGCATTTAAAGCAGCTAATGCGGTGGGGTCTGTTACTTTTTCTCCGGCGCTGTTAAACCATTTCCATCTGTCGGCCACTTCCGCCAACATATTATTGTCTCTGTATAAATATTGTGTTGAATATTCGATTTTATTAGCATTATAAACTTTATTTCCGACTGAGAAATTGAACATCATGCTCATATCCCAGTTTTTGTAACGGAAAGTCTGGCTGAAACCACCATAGAATTTAGGCTGTGCATTTCCTAAATCGGTCATGTCTTTATTATCAATTACACCATCACCATTCAGATCCTGAAGTTTAAGATCTCCCGGTTGTACTGGTTTAGCTCCATTTGCTGCTGCTGCCGAACTAGGAATTCCTGCTTTTAATGTATAAACCTGCGTTGTTGGGTTATAATCGAAATCACTTACTTCATATCTTCCTGCTGTTTGATATCCCCAGAAAGTACCTACCGGTTTACCCACCTGTACTAAGAAATCATTCAAACTGTTTTGCCATCCGGAAGGGTATAGGTAAGAGAATGAGCTTGGAGAAGCATTATTCCCTAAACTTTTGATCATGTTTTTGTTTGATGAAATATTAGCATCCACTTTCCAAGAAAATTTTTCATTGCTGATAATTGTACTTCCTATGGAGAATTCAATACCTTTATTCGTCGTACTTCCTGAGTTTTGATATTGATATTCGTAACCCGTAGTTTTAGGAATCTGTGCTAAAAGTAATAAATCTTTGGTATCGGTTTGATATAAATCTAACGCACCATAAACTTTCCCTTTAAAAAAGCCGAAATCTAAACCAATGTTTTTAGAAGTCGCTGTTTCCCATTTTACATTTTTATTTGCTAAAATGTTTCCTGTAGTTGCTCCCGGTGTTACGTTTGTTCCAAATGCATATCCGTAATCAGACGATGTTGTAAAGAAAGTATCGTACAAGAAAGACCCGATTCTGTTATTTCCGGAAAGACCATATCCTAAACGAAGTTTTAATTCGCTGATTGTTTGGCTTTCTTTCAAGAAATTTTCTTCAGTAATCTTCCAAGCTGCTGAAGCTGCCGGGAAGTATCCCCATCTGTTTCCTGGTCCGAAAACGCTGGAACCATCGGCTCTCATGGAAGCAGTAAGGATGTATTTGTTTTTGAAAATATAATTGGCTCTACCAAAGAATGATGCCAAACGATCCGGGCTTCTTCCTGCTCTCGGTGCATCCTGTATCAAACCTGCTGGAGGCGATGCCGACTGAATATTAGCAAAAGCTTCTTCAGCATTAATCGATTTTGGGAACCATTTAATGGTCATTGCCAATGATTCTCCATCCGTTTTCACAATTTCCTGACCTACTAATAAGTCTACTTTATGATTTCCGAATGTTTTTCTGTAGTTTAACGTATTGGTGTTGGTAATTCTTCTCGTCTGAGATTTGTTTAAAACTACCACCGGCTGATCGTTATTCTGTCTTGCAACAGATGTTACCGTTCCTGAGAACTGATTGATAAACTCATCTCTCTGAACATAACCGATCACACTTCTAAACGTAAAATCTTTACTGATTTTATATTCTATTGTTCCATTTAGCAATAAATCGTTTCTGCCGTTTTCTTTAATCTCGTTATTCGCTAAAAGAATAGGATTTACAAGATTGGTTTCATTAGCAAATAACGGATCGAAATCATCCACATTTACATTAGAACCTCCTTCAAATGGCTGATATCTTACAGAGTTTCTCAGTCTGTTTGTTCCCTGAGAACCTGTAGAAGATGTTCCTGCCCCGTAGATTGTTTGTCTACTATATCTGGCATTCAAGCTCATGCTCAACTTCTTAGAAATATCGTAATCATACTTGAAGTTGGCCATGTTTCTTTTAAATCCGGAACCGATCATAATTCCGTCTTCCTGCACATTATTCAATGATAATGAGAAAGATGAATTATCAGATCCGCCCGTTACTGCAAGATTATGCGTAAAGTTGAAGGCTTCTCTTCCGAATACTTCATCCTGCCAGTCTCTTGTTTTTAATTTTTTGTAATCTTCAAGCTTATCATAAGTACCATATCTTGCTACAAAGGCATCTATATCAGTCTGTACGCCGCCTTTGTTATAAACTTCGTACTGATAAAGCACGTATTGATAAGGATCTAATACATCAATAGTATTCTGTATTTTTCTTACTCCTAAAAATCCATTGTAGTTGATGGATGTTTTTGCTCTTTTGCGACCGCCTTTTGTTGTGATTAAAACCACACCGTTAGCTCCTCTCGCTCCATAAATATTGGTAGAAGATGCATCTTTTAAAACCTCAATAGATTCAATCTCTTTGGGTGATAAAATAGAAAGTGCGTTGTCCATCTGTACCCCGTCCACGATATAGAGTGGTGCATTACTCCCCGTGATCGAGTTACCACCTCGGATGACGATGTCTACATCAGCACCCGGCGAACCTTCACTTAACGAAACCTGTACTCCGGCCATTCTTCCCTGAATAGCTTCGGCAGCATTGGTAGAAGGCATATCTTTAATTGCATCTGCCTTTACAGAAGCCACAGAATTGGTAACATCCTTTTTAGAAACTTTGGTATAACCTACCAAAACCACTTCGTCGATTTTAGTTTCTTTTTCCTTTTTCGGTTCTTTTTCTTGAGCCATAGCAAGGACTGGAAGTAGAAAAACAGTTAAATATAACCACTTTATTGATTGTACTCTTTTATCCATTTTAGTATCCTTATAGTTTTAATTCTTGGTTGAAAGTTTCTTTTCAATTTTTGTGTGTTTTTTGTGGATTTGTAAGTATTCTACGGCGTTTCAGTGGTAAATATTCTTTGAAAGAAATACGCTTTTAGAGTGCAATCGATTGCGTAGTTTTTCATAATAAAATATCCTGGCTTCTAAACTAATATTATTTTCCATTACACAAAGAAAAAAATATTATTTTTTCATTAATTTGATTGTTTAATGTGTTAATTTTTTCAAAACATTTGTTCGTTAGGTTGATTTAATTTATTGATTATTAAGTGTTTGATAGTTTATGTGGTAACTTTTATTTGTATTTAAAAATCTTTAAAAAATGTATTGTTTAACATTTTAAAACTTAAAAATTCCTTAAAATCTGCCTCATTTTTGGCCTTGAAAAATCCCCAAATTTGTCTTCAAGAATAAAATTTTCACCCTTTTACTGATTTTTGTCAGCTTTTCTGGTTAATATTTTTAACCTTATTTTCTACTCAATAAGGATTAATCTTAATATATATAATATGTAGAGTATATTTGGCTTATTATTATCGATTCAATATTGATTGTTTTGTGGTTTTATTTTGGCACGATTTTATATTTAAACCATAGTTAAGCATTAATTTTGGTTAATCTAAATCTTAATATTTTCTTAAAATATTTCAAAATTCTTCTCAATTTTAAATTTTATTAAATTGTATTTCAGTTTATTATAAATTTAAATTAAATTTTTGTTAACTAATTGCAGAATAATTATATATTTATCCCACAAGTATTTCTACAGAATTTTAGTGTAATTTTATGCAATCGATTACGCAATGTTTAACAGGTTTTGATAAAACCGCAAAAAGAAAAGTATAAAGTAGTATGACAAAATCAGAATTTCGTTACGCCCATCATCCAGAAGATGTAAAAAAATATACAACTGAAGACTTGAGAAGGGAGTTTTTGATGAATGATTTATTTAATGAAGATCAGATCAATGTAGTGTATTCTATGTACGACAGAATGATTGTTGGTGGTGTAATGCCTGTAAAAAGTGCTTTGAAACTGGAGCCAACAGACGATCTTAAAGCAGAGAATTTCCTTGACAGAAGAGAATTGGGAATCATCAACGTAGGGGCTGCCGGAAAGGTGACTGTGGATGGTGAAGTTTTCGAACTGGGAAATAAAGAAGCTTTATACATTGGAAAAGGAGCAAAAGATGTTGTTTTTGAAAACGGAAATGAAGGTCAGACTTTATTTTATTTCAATTCTGCACCGGCTCATCACGCTTATCCTACAAAGAAAATCACAAAAAACGAAGCTGAAATTGTAGAATTGGGCGAAACAAAATACGCAAACAGAAGAACAATCAACAAACTGATTGTCAATAGCGTATTAGAAACTTGCCAGCTACAAATGGGAATGACCGAGCTGCACGAAGGAAGCGTTTGGAACACAATGCCTTCTCACACGCACACTAGAAGAATGGAAGCGTATTTCTATTTCGATTTGGAAGAAGGTCAGGCGGTAAGTCACTTTTTAGGACAACCGAATGAAACCCGTCATATTTTTATGAAAAACAATGAAGCGGTATTGTCTCCGGAATGGTCGATTCACTCAGGAGTTGGAACTTCCAACTACACATTTATCTGGGGAATGGCAGGAGAAAATATGGATTACGGTGATATGGACGCTGTTAAAACTAACGAACTAAAGTAATTTTTCTAATGAATTTATTTGATTTATCCGGCAAAGTAGCAGTCGTTACAGGCGGTACTCACGGATTAGGAATGGCAATGGCAGAAGGTCTTGCCGCTGCAGGTGCTGAATTGGCGATCACAAGCACAACGCCGTCAAAATTAGAGGAAGCTTTAAACTATTATCATTCCAAAGGATATAAAGCAACCGGTTATCTTTTTGACGTGACGGATGAGCTGGAAGCCGCTCAGAAAGTAGCTTTAATGGAAGCTACTCATGGAAAAATAGACATCCTTGTCAATAACGCAGGAATCATCAAACGTATTCCGGCAATTGAGATGGAAGTAGAAGACTTTAGAAAAGTAATCGATGTAGATCTTACAGGACCTTTTATCATGTCCAAATTAGTTGGAAAATACATGATCAAAAGAAAATCAGGAAAGATCATCAACATCTGCTCAATGATGAGTGAGTTGGGACGTGACAACGTAGTAGCTTATGCTTCTGCAAAAGGCGGTCTGAAAATGCTTACCAAAAATCTGGCGACAGAATGGGCAAAACATAATATTCAGGTGAACGGAATCGGTCCGGGATATTTTGCAACTTCTCAGACAGAACCAATCCGAGTGGATGGGCATCCTTTTAACGATTTTATCATCAGCAGAACTCCGGAAGGAAGATGGGGAAATCCGGAAGACCTTGCAGGAACGGCTATTTTCTTAGCTTCAGACGCAAGCAAATTTATCAACGGACAGATTATTTACGTTGATGGAGGAATTCTGGCAACCATCGGGAAGCCTGCTAATGAATAACAACAGAATTAGACTAGAATGAAACCTTTTATTACAGATAATTTTTTATTACAGAATAAATACGCTGAAGAATTATACTTCAAGTACGCGGAAAAACAACCCATTATTGATTATCATAATCACTTGATTCCTAAGGATATTGCAGAAGATACGTCTTTCGAAAATATCTCAAAGGTTTGGATTGCGGGTGACCATTACAAATGGAGAGCCATGCGTACAATGGGCGTGAACGAAAAATTCATCACGGGAGATGCTTCAGACAAAGAAAAATTTGAGGCTTGGGCTAAAACAGTTCCGTATACATTGAGAAATCCTTTGTACCACTGGACGCATTTAGAATTAAAAAGATATTTCGGAATTGATGAATTGCTGAATGGTGACAATGCATCAGAAATTTACGATAATATCTCATCTCAGCTTCAGACTCCTGAAAAATCGACAAGAGGTTTATTAAAAATGATGAACGTAGAATCTCTGTGCACAACGGAAGATCCTACTGACATATTGAATTATCACCAAGATTTGGCGAAAAGCGATTTCTCTATTAAAGTGAGTACAGCTTTCCGTCCTGATAAGGCGATTTTGATTGAAAATCACAATTTTGCAGATTATATTTCTAAACTAGGCGAATCTGCCGGAATTGAAATCAACTCTTATCAAACGTTGTGTGATGCTTTGACGAAAAGAATTGAATATTTCCACGAAAACGGATGCAGATTATGTGACCACGGATTGAACAATATTTCTTTCGAAGAAGCTTCGGATGCTGAAGTGGAGACTATTTTTAACGATAAAATTTCAGGAAAAGTAATCGCTGAAAAGCAGGTAAATCAATTCAAAACAGCCATTTTATTATTCTTAGGGGAGGCTTACCACAAATTTGGTTGGGTTCAGCAGTTCCATTTGGGTGCGTTGAGAAATAATAATGAAAGAATGCACAGAATTTTAGGTCCGGATACGGGTTGGGATTCTATTGGTGACTTCGTTCAGGCTGAAACTTTGTCTAAATTATTGAACGCTTTAGACGGAAAAGATAAACTAACGAAAACCATTTTATATAACTTAAATCCTGCCGACAACGAAATTTTCGCGACAATGATCGGGAATTTCAACGATGGAAGCATCAAAGGAAAAGTACAGTTCGGTTCAGGATGGTGGTTCTTAGATCAGAAAGACGGAATGATCAAGCAGATGAATGCCCTTTCAAACATGGGATTAATCAGCTGTTTTGTTGGAATGTTGACGGATTCAAGAAGTTTCCTTTCTTTCCCAAGACACGAATATTTCAGAAGAGTATTGTGTAATTTATTCGGTGAAGAAATGAAGAACGGAGAATTACCGGACGATATGGAACATGTCGGAAAAATAATTTCTGATATCTGTTATCATAATGCTAAAAATTATTTTGATTTTTAAATTTCAAATTAAATAAAAAGTCTCGCAGATTTAGCAAATCTAGCAGATGATTATGTTTAAAAAAATCTGCGTAATCTGTAAAATCTGTGAGAGATAAAAATAAATTTTAAACCATTAAGGAAATTTAAGAAGTTAAGTTTTGATTAAGATAAAATCAAAGATTTTAATTAGGTAAAAACGCTTAAAGCGAAGCTCAACTTAATTTTTCTAAACTCCTTAATAAAATCTTAATGGTTTAAATAAAAAAATCTGTAATTTCTACTAATGAAAAGTCTTTGCGGTCTTAGCTGAGTGAAACGCCTTTGCGAACTTAAAGACAGGTAGTAGTTAAAAAAAATCTTTGCGCCCTTTGCGTTAAAAACAGAAACAGATATTCAAAAAATTAAGGTTAGTAAAAACTTATGGGCAAAATACTTACTTTCGGTGAAATCATCATGCGACTTTCGCCTCCCGGAAACAGAACGATGAAGCAAAGCCACGAAATGGAATTTTTCTTCGGCGGAACTGAACTTAATGTCGCTTCTTCATTGGCAACAATGGGTTGTGAAGTGAAACATGTGAGTGCTGTTTCTGATGATTTTGTGGGAGAATCGGCAATCTCTTTCATCAAAAGTTTTGGAATTGATACCCATTTTATTTCTAAAAATGAACATCCTTTAGGGTTGTACTTTTTAGAAGTAGGATCATCAGTTCGTGCCAGCAGAATTGCTTACAACAGATTGAATGGTTCTTTTGCCAATATTCAGCCTGAAAAAATTGACTGGAAAAAAGCACTTGAAGGTTGCCAATATTTTCATTGGACAGGAATTAGTCCGGGAATTTCAAAAACAGCTTATGAAGCTTTGAAAGAAGGTTTACAAACTGCCCGTGAATTGGGAATTGAAGTAACAACAGATCCGGCTTACCGTTCAAACCTTTGGAAATATGGTAAAAACGGAAATGAAGTGTTGAAAGAATTGGTTTCTTTATCAACAATTTTCATCGGCGGAGTAAATGAAATCAACGAAATTTTAGGAACTCAGTTTTCATCAGATAAAGAAGGTTTCATTGAAGCTTGTGAAGAATTGAAAAAACAATGTCCTTCGATCCATAAAATTTTTGACAAAATAAGAATCGGTGTTACGGCGAGTTCTCAGCAAACGCAGGGAAGAGCTTGGGTTAACGGAAATTATTTTGAAACTGTATTTTTAGAAATAGACAATGTAGTCGACAGAATCGGAACAGGTGACGCTTTTGCCGCAGGTTTGATTTATGGCTTAATCAATTTCGATGACGAAAAAGCATTGAATTTTGCCAACGCAGCCTGCGCCATCAAACATACTATTTTAGGAGATATCAATTACAGCAGTGCAGAAGATATTCTGGAAGTAATGGCTGGAAATTCTGGAGGAAGAATCAAAAGGTAATTTGCTTCTGGCGGATGGCTTTTTGCTAATAGCTTCTAGGAAATGCATAAACTAAAGTTGGAAAATAGCGGACTTGGCTGAGTGAAACGCCTTTGCGAACGAAAAATATACATCAAGTTTTAAAAGAAAAATCTTTGTGCCCTTTGCGTTAAAAATTTAATCTTAAGAAACAGCACACTAAAGGATAGACTTCATCCCATTAAAAATTATTTTTAAACAAGATAATTCAACAAAATGACAAAAATTCAAACCGTTACCAACGTCATCATCAATCAGGGGATTTTACCTCTGTATTATAATGCTGATGAAACGGTAACCATAGAAATATTAAAATCACTTTACAAAGCAGGAATTCGTGCGGTAGAATATACAAGCCGTGGCGAATCTGCGTTGAGTAATTTTACAAAAATGGTAGAAATCCGTAATGTGGAAATGCCGGAAATGCTTTTAGGAATCGGAACGATTAAAAATTTACAACAAGCTGAAGAATATTACAAAGTTGGGGCAGATTTCTTTATCAGTCCGGGTTTTGTGTCGGAAGTAGCAGAATTTTTAATTCCAAAAGATTTGCTATATAGTCCAGGTTGTATGACACCTACGGAAATTATTACCGCCGAAGCGGCTGGAGTAACTTTTATTAAATTATTCCCTGGAAATGCTTTAGGAGCAGGATTTATGAGTGCAATCAAAGATGTTTTCCCAAATCTGAAATTTATGCCGACTGGAGGTGTTGATACAACAAAAGACAGCATTGAAAGTTGGTTCAACGCGGGAGTAGCTGCAGTTGGAATGGGAAGCAAATTGGTAAGCAAAGAATTGATGGCGGCAAAAGACTATGCAACCATTGAAAATGAAACTAAAAAAGTTTTGGATATCATTCAAACTTTAAAATAATAATGATAAAGCAGAGCAAAAAACTTTGTGATCTTATTTAAGTGAAACGCCTTTGCGAACTTAAAAATATACATCAAGTTTTAAAGAAAATCTTTGTGTTCTTTGCGTTAAAAACAAAAATTATTATTAAAAAATATTCAAAAAACTAACTAATTCTAAAACTAATATGAGTTCAGTTAAATCTTCAAAACCAACGAATTTCAGATGGACGATCTGCGTTTTGCTGTTCATTGCAACAACGATCAATTATCTGGATCGTCAGGTTTTATCATTAACGTGGAAAGATTTTATCGCTCCCGAATTTCATTGGAATAACAACGATTACGGAAATATCACAGCTTTATTTTCTATTTTTTATGCGATAGGAATGCTTTTCGCTGGAAAATTTGTGGATTGGATGGATACCAAAAAAGGTTTCCTTTGGGCAATCGGAATTTGGTCTGTCGGAGCAATTTTACACGCATTTTGTGGAATTGCAACTTCAGGAATTCTTACCGGAAACTGGTTCGCTGGTTTTCACGGCTCTAAAGAATTAATCGGGACGGTATCCAATACTTCAGCGATTATCAGTACGAGTGTTTCATTATTTATTTTCGCACGTTTTGTATTAGCAATTGGTGAAGCAGGAAATTTCCCGGCAGCCATTAAAACTACTGCTGAATATTTCCCTAAAAAAGACAGAGCTTTATCCACAAGTATCTGGAATGCCGGAGCAACGGTGGGAGCCTTAGCAGCACCGATTACGATTCCTTTCATTGCAAAATCAATGGGTTGGGAATGGGCATTTATCATCATTGGTGCATTAGGATTTGTTTGGATGGGACTTTGGGTTTTCTATTATAAAAAACCTCATGAACATCATAAAGTTAATGAGCATGAACTGACGTATATTCAGCAGGATGTAGAAGATTTTCCGGTTGAAGAAAACATAGTACAGACAGAAGAAAGAAAATTCTCGTTTAAGGAATGTTTTAGTCACAGACAGACTTGGGCTTTTGCCTTTGGGAAATTCATGACAGACGGTGTTTGGTGGTTCTTTTTATTCTGGACTCCCGCTTATTTAAGCTCGGTTTACAAAATGGATTCTACCCAAAGTGCATTCCCGTTATTCGTTCTTTACATGATTACTTTATTGTCGATTATCGGAGGATGGCTTCCAAAATATTTTGTGGAAAAGAAAGGAATGAACGCCTATTCAGGAAGAATGAAAGCGATGTTGATTTTCGCATTTTTCCCGTTATTAGCGCTTTTAGCACAACCTTTAGGTTCAATGACCTATTGGATTCCTGTTTTAATTATCGGAATTGCAGGAGCAGCACACCAAGCTTGGTCGGCAAACATATTCTCAACAGTTGGCGATATGTTCCCGAAAAAAGCAATCGCAACCATCACCGGAATTGGTGGAATGGCAGGTGGAATCGGTTCATTTATCATTAATAAATCTTCAGGAGTTTTGTTCGATCACGCTCACAAAGCTTGGTCAACCGTTGACGGAATTCCATTGTTAGAAAAATATCCACAATATATCAACGAAAGATTGCCGGATGGATTCTTTGAACAATTAGAAAAATCAGGAGCAGTAGTGGTAGATGGAATTGATAAAGGATACATGATTATTTTTTCAGTTTGCGCCGTTGCCTATCTAATTGCATGGAGTGTAATGAAAACATTGGTTCCAAAATATAAAATAATAAAATAAGAATATACAGTTTTAAACCTTCCAGGTTTCAAAAACATTGAAGGTTTGGCTAAGATAAAAACTTTGCGATCTTATTTAAGTGAAACGCCTTTGCGAACTTAAAAACGAATAGTAGTCAAGAAAATCTTTGCGCCCTTTGCGTTTAAAACAAAACCAAACAAAAATAAGCGCAAGTAACATTAAAGAAGATGGAAAATCAGATAAAACAAAAATTGAATCGTGAATTAAGCAATTCTCAGGAAAAACTTCCGATCAAAATCATACAATTCGGTGGGGGAAATTTCATGAGAGGATTCACAGATTATGTTATTGATAAATTAAATAAAGAAACCGATTTTAAAGGTGGAATTGTAAATGTACAACCCACTCCGAATGGTTCGGTTCATAAACTGGAAGAGCAGGATAATTTATATACGCTTTTCACAAGAGGAATTAAAAAAGGAGAAATCCATGATGAAAAGCAGATCATTTCTGCGATTCAAAAGTCGATCAATCCTTATGCAAATTATGATGAATTCTTAGCATTAGCAAAAGAAGAAGAATTAGAATTTGTCTTTTCAAACACTACAGAAACAGGAATTGCTTTTGATGAAACGGAAACTTCTTACGAAGGTCCGCACAAGAATTTCCCTGCGAAAGTTGCGGTTTTGCTTCACGAAAGATTCAAACATTTTAACGGAGCAACTGATAAAGGATTGAGAATTATTCCTTGTGAATTAATTGAAAATAATGCTTTTGCATTAAGAGATATTATTATTAAATATGCTCAACTTTGGAATTTAGAAGAGTCGTTTGTGCAATGGATTAACCAAAATAATTATTTCCATAATACATTGGTTGACAGAATTGTTCCGGGTTATCCGAAAGACGATGTAGAATCTTACGAAGATCAGTTAGATTACGAAGATCAAATGATGGTGGTTTCTGAAACGTTCTTACTTTGGGTTATTCAGGATGCCGGAAATTTGAAGGAAAGAATTCCTTTTGATCGGATTAATGAACAAATTTTAGTCGTTGATGATATTCAGCCCTATCGCTTAAGAAAAGTAAGAATTCTGAATGGCGGTCACACCTTAATGTTGGCTCCGGCAGTTTTATCAGGAAAAGAAACGGTAAAAGAATCTATTGATGATGCATTTATTGGTCAGTTTTTAAGTGAAACTATTTTCAATGAAGTCAATCCAACCTTAGGTTTAGATGAAACGGAATTAAAAGATTTTGCGGAAGAAGTTTTCGACCGATTCAGAAATCCTTTTATTAAACATTATCAGACGAGTATTGCTTTGTATTTTGTTTCTAAATTTAAGGTAAGAATTCTTCCGAGTTTGTTGGGCTATGTTGAAATCAATAAAAAATTACCGTTGAATTTGGTATTCTCTTTGGCAAGTTTAATCAGATTCTATCAGGGGAGTTTTGGAGAAAAAGCTTTACCGATTAATGATGAAGAAGCTATCGTTGCTAAATTCAAAGAAATCTGGGCAAACGAAGATTACGGAAAAGTTGCAGAACTGTCATTAAGCGAAACAACTTTCTGGGACACAGACCTTACTCAGGTGGAAGGCTTGAAAGATGCAGTGGCAAAAGCTTTGTGGGAAATAGATCACAACGGCGTGGAAACTGCATATCACAACTTTATACAATTTTATTCTTAGAAAAAATGCAAAAGAAAGTACTAAAAGTAAATCCCAAGGATAATGTAGTGGTGGCGCTGGTTGATTTGGCGCAGGGGGAAACTGTTACTTTGGGTGAACTTACTTACGAAATTATAAAAGATACGAAGGCGAAACACAAATTCGCCGCCGTAGATTTTGAAGATGGCGATCATATTATTATGTATGGCGTGATCGTTGGAAAAGCGAATCAATCTATCAAAAAAGGGGAAGTGATTACGACTGAAAACGTAAAGCACCAAAGTGCAAAAGTAGAAGGAAAAACCGCTACTTTAGGCTGGACTCCACCGAATGTTGATAAATGGAAAGACCGCACTTTCATGGGATATCACCGTGAAGACGGACAAGTAGGAACGGAAAATGTTTGGCTTTTCTTTCCTTTGGTATTCTGTGAAAACAAGAATATTGAAACGCTTAAAGATATTTTCGAAAAAGAATTACTTCACGATAAGGCAAGTAAACATCAATTATTGCTAAGATCATTATTAAATGGTGGAGCGACTGATGTTTTGGAGGAAGAAAAAGAAGAAGATACGAGAGTATTTAAAAATATTGATGTTAGATTCATCACGCACCAGGGTGGTTGTGGCGGAATTCGTCAGGATGCGGAAGCATTGGGAAGACTATTCGCAGGATATGTGAATAATCCGAATGTTGCAGGAGCAACGGTTTTAAGTTTAGGTTGCCAGAATCTTCAGGTGCAGATTTTTATGGATGCACTTCATGCTTTAGCTCCGAATAATAAAAAACCGATTGTTGTTTACGAACAGCAAAAATCCGGTACGATCGACGAAATGCTAACCGGCGTTATCAAAGATTCTTACGAAGGAATTAAAAAAGCCAACGATATTGAAAGAAAACCTGCACCGATCACAAAACTGAATATTGGTTTAGAATGTGGTGGTTCAGATGGTTTCTCCGGAATTTCTGCAAATCCTGTTTTGGGTGAAGTTTCCGATATTATGGCGGCAGTTGGCGGAACAACGATGCTTGCCGAATTCCCTGAATTGTGTGGGGTAGAGCAGGAGTTGGTCAATCGTTGCATCAATGATGAAGATGGCGTAAAATTTCTTAAACTGATGCAGGATTTTGAAAAATCAGTCGTTGCTGCAGGCTCAGGCTTTGATATGAATCCGTCGCCGGGGAATATTAAAGATGGACTAATAACCGATGCCATGAAATCTGCAGGAGCGGCTAAAAAAGGTGGTGCAGCCCCAATTGTAGGAGTTTTGGATTTTACTGAATACGCTACAAAATCAGGTCTAAACCTTTTGTGTACGCCCGGAAATGATGCCGAATGTACAACGGCTTTGGTAGGTTCTGGAGCAACAGTTGTGCTTTTCACAACAGGTTTGGGAACCCCAATGGGAAATCCAATTTCTCCAGTGGTGAAGATTTCTTCAAACACGATTTTATCCGAAAAAATGTCGGATATCATCGATTTTAATGCGGGAACAGTGATTAGCGGAGACAAAACTATTCCTGAAGCAGCAGACGAATTGTTAGAATACATTATAAAAGTAGCAAGCGGCGAGGTAAAAACCAAAGCCGACCTACTCAATCAGAATGATTTCATTCCTTGGAGAAGGGGTGTTTCTTTATAATTATTGTTTTAATTATATAAATATTAGGGTTGAAAATGCTTCTTGCTTCGGTGAGGAGCATTTTCTTTTAAACAGGAGTAGCACTTTTTTACACGAATAAACATAATAGTATAATCTAATCAAGATATTTATATCAATAGGAACGGGCTTTAGCCAGTTTAATGAATATGCAAATCATATTGGCTTTAGCCAAAACTTAAATTAGTCCTCCATAATAAAAATGTCACGAATTAAAAATCCGCGATATCAGTATATTTTGCATATTGATTCTAATCAAATTATTGCTTGGCAACTTTATTTCCTACCCCAGTCAATGACGTATTGGGTTTTCCGCTTTTTGTACCGGAAGTTTTATAAAATATGGTATTGTTACCTCCTTCCATTGTAATGTTATCTACTCTATCGATGTACACTTTGTTACCAGTTCCGGAAACAGAAATTTTCTTCGCGCTTCCTTTAATTGTGATCGTATTATCGCCTCCTTCCACTTCTACGATACCTCCGTTAAGGGTGTAATTCAGTTTATGGCCGATGCCTTCTACCTGTATTTTTTTATCATTGTCTGATTTTTCTACGCCTTTGATGGATTCTGTTTTTCTGGATTGAGAAAAAGCAGTTCCCGTTCCTAAAAAGAGAATTGCCAAGATGGCTGCTGTTTTAATATTTTTCATAATCAATTTGAATTTAGTTGAAGGTAAATATAAGTATAAAATGAATTCTTATGGACTGTTTAAAAGTTAAAGGATTATAAAATTGGTTAAAGCTTAGATAACGTAGACTAGGTAGCACAGATTTGTAATCCATGCTTAGAATATGATGTTGGAATAAAGTTTAAATTTTAATTTTTATCGAAAATTTCCAAGTCTTGAGTTTTTGTTTCAAGACAAAAGAAAAACAGCCTCTTTTTGAAGCTGTTTTTTTATATAAGTTTAGATGTTTCACAATGACAAATAAAGTATTTGTCTCCGTAAGATCTTTTTGACTTTATGCGAAAAGAAAATTAATCTTTTTTAGATGACTTTCGAATATAAATCTGCGGAGCGAGCACCACTTTTTTCTCAATAGAAACTCCGGAACCGTTTTCCTTTATACTTTCGAGAAACACTTGTCCTGCCATTTTTCCCATAGGTACAGGAGTTTGGTCAACAGAACTTATCGGAAGCTCCATAAATTGAGTAAAAGGTTCGTTGGAGAACCCAATAACAGCTACTTCATCCGGAACTTTAATATTACGTTTTTTAAGTTCCTGACAGGCACCCAATGCGGCAAAGTCACTGGAAGAAAAGATTGCATCGGGAACAGATTTTTTATCCCAAAGCTTTTTAATGGCATCAATTCCTGCATCAATAGAACTGCCGGTTTGTAGAATATTGTCTTCTTTTACGGGTAATTGATGATCTATTAAGGCTTGCTTATAACCATTCAGACGGTTTTGATAGATCTCAAGATTCAGATCTCCGGCAAAATGGCAAATGTTTTTATAGCCTTCTTTTATTAAATGTTCAGTTGCGATATAGCCTCCTCTGTAGTCATCAATCACCACGGTGCTGATTCCCGAAATATCTTTTTTACGGTCGAAAAAGATGATCGGAGTATTCGTAGTATCTAAAATATTTTGGATGTGTTCTGTATCGATCGTTGTTTTGGAAACCGACATGAAAATGCCGTCTACCTGAGCATTGAGCAAAGTATTAAGATGTCTTTTTTCAATATTTACATCTTCGTGGCTTTGGCAGATAATCACGTGATATCCGAATGGTGAAAGCTCTTCTTCAATTCCGCGGATGACGGAGGAGAAGAAATTGGTATTTACAAACGGAACAATAATTCCTACGTTTTTGGTTTCCCCACTTTTCAGTGCCTTGGCAAGATTATTCTGCTTGTAGTTCATTTCCTTAGCAGTTTTCTTTACCAAATCTTTTGTGGCCTGGCTGATTCTCGGGTGATCGTTTAATGCTCTCGAAACAGTTGCCACACTGACATTTAGCTTCTTCGAAATATCATATATAGTGGCACTTTTTTTATTCATACAAGTTTTTTTCTAGCTGTTTTTCGTACATCAAAATGATATACATTATTGACGTAAATTTAATCAAATTAAGCATATCTGTACTGTAAAAAATTATTATTTTATAAGTATTTTCAATAAAAACATCTGAAAAAGCCTTTACGAATATTTTTATGAATTTTTTAACCCTCTCTTTTTAGAATTGAATAAAAGAATTAGTCTAAAATATACATTTTTTTGTTTTTCAGGCTGATGCCTATTTTTTTTCCGAACCAGTTGATGCTTGTTTTTCCTTCATAAATTAAACCTTCTACAAACATCACTTTGGGATCTTTCAAGGTCACAAATTTGTTGGAAATTGAATTTACAGAACCTTTGTAGAATTTGGTAACTACCTTTTCATCAAATTCACTTTTCTTTTCTAGAACTTCAAGTTTTTCTTTGTCGATACTTAATGTCTTTAGCAGTTTATCACTTAACCAGAAAGAATTATTTCCTGCTCCTGAATCTAGCAACACCTGAATTTTATATTGATCATTCAGCATAATGTAAGTGAAAATATCCAACGATTTATCTGCCTGAGTTGTAATTTGTATATCAAAAACTTTAGCATTTTTTTCTTTGGAAAGATCGGTAAGATTGATTTCTTTTTTATCAAAATCAATGATAAAATCTGTTTCGCTGAACATGGGAAGTGAGATCAAACCATCAATGCCGTTCAGCTTCATATCAAAAGTAGAGTAAGGTATATTGGCGAATTTTTTTCCGGCAAACGAAACTTCACTGCTTTGAAATACAGGGATATCCATTCTTTCGCCAGTTGCGCGATAAGCTGTCAGGAAATTATAGGTTGATTTTTGTTTTAAATCTTTAGCAAAACTGTCGAAGAATAAATTGATGCCGCCGCCGGTATCGAAGATGAAATTTCCTTCTTTTCCTTCAATATTAGCTTTCGCAATAATATGACCGGATGGAAGAATATTAATCGGCGTTTTTTGAGAAAATAAAAAACCGGATGCTGCAACAGCGAATAAGTACAATGTTTTTTTCATGGATTAGTTTAAATTAATGGGTTAAAATTAATAAAATTCAATGAAGTCTTAATCACTAAAAATAATGAAGGACACCAAAAAATGATGTCCTTCACCTAACTAAGTGTGTATGATGTAAGAAATTTTTATTTTTTCCAAAGGGTTTCAATTTCCTCTAATGATTTTCCCTTCGTTTCAGGAACCATTTTCCATACAAAAAGTAAGGATAAAACGCTCATTACTCCATAAAATCCGTAGGTAAATGCCCCACTGAATTCCATCATAAAAGGATAAGTTGATGAGATTAAATAATTGGCAGCCCATTGCGCGGCAACGGCAATCGCAATCGCACCTCCTCGTATTTTGTTCGGGAAAAGTTCAGAGATTAAAACCCAGCAAATCGGTCCCCACGACATCATAAAAGATGCCGTATACACAATGATAAACACCAAAGTGGCAATCCCGATAATATGAAGGTAGGAGAAAATAGCAATGGCAAACATACCAATTGCCATTCCGATGGAACCAACGATCAATAAAGGTTTTCTTCCCCATTTATCAACGGTAAAAATGGCGACAACGGTAAAGACTACATTCACCAATCCCATCACCACAGTCTGTAACATGGAAGCGTCTTTATGAACGCCCATGCTTTCAAAAATCCTCGGTGCATAGTACAAGGCAACGTTGATTCCAACAAACTGCTGAAAAACAGAAAGCAAAATCCCGATAATGATAACAGTTTTTCCGAAAGCGAAAATCTCACTTTTATGTTCGGCAACCGTTCCTTTTATTTCGTTAAAAATCTGGTGACCTCTTAATTGTCCATTAATTTTTGTTAAAATTTTAAGCGCTTCATCATCTTTTTTAATCAAGGTTAAATATCTCGGTGTTTCAGGTACAAAGAACAGTAGAATTCCAAATAAAGCAGCAGGAATCGTTAGAGATAAAAACATGTAACGCCATCCGATATTGTTGATCCATTCTACGGATTTTCCATCCGCAATTCCCCAGTTGACAAAATACACCACCAACATTCCGAAGATGATTGCAAATTGATTCAGAGAAACTAACCTTCCGCGAACTTCAGCAGGTGCAATCTCTCCAATATACATCGGGCAAACGGCAGAAGCTAGTCCAACTCCGATTCCACCGATAATTCTGTAAAAATTAAAGGCTAGCAAAACTCCCATGGAATGTTCACCGTGCTTAAAGAATAAAAATTCTGGATAAGCAGCTCCCAAAGCGCTGATGAAGAATAAAAATGCCGCCAGCATCAAAGATTTTTTTCTTCCTAATTTTGATGAGAAAAATCCTGAAACTGCTCCTCCGATAATGCAGCCGATCAATGCGCTGGAAATCGTTGCTCCATGGGCAAGAGAGCTCAATCCTAAAGGAATGATTAAATATTCCTGAATCGATTTTTCGGCTCCGGAAATTACAGCCGTATCATAACCGAATAAAAGTCCGCCTAAGGTCGCAACTAAGGTCAATACAGTTACATAAGTCATATTAATTTCCGCTTTTGCTCCAGAAGAATATTGTGGCCCGGAATCTATTATTTGCATAATGTCATGTAGTTTTAATGATAGGTGATTAATTTTTTATCTTTCAATGTAATCGATTGCACTTTTCTATCTCTGTTTCATAAAAATTAAACTTACTTATTTTCTGAATTTTAGAAATAATTATTTAAAAAGTGTTTTCAATATAAAATGGTAATCAATGTTGATGATTTATTAACAATTGAAAGTCTCTAAATGTAATAATTTTAAACAAACTGCAAAGAGATTTTTATAATATCTTACGTTGTATGATAAGGATGAGTGTATGTGTTTGTTTTTTAGTTGAATAATCAATATTTATTGTTTTGTTTTTTACGATAAAAATTAAATTTTGTTAACATTAAGCAGGGTTTCCCTTTCCCAAATTTGTGTTCTGCATTACGTTTTTTGGGTTTTCTTACAAATATTGATTCCCAAAATCAATATTTTTCATTAAAAATTTTACATTTGAGCATGAATAACAGGAACCGTGGAAAAAATACCGAAGATGATGATTTGTTTGGAATAGAAAAGCAAATTGATAAGATGAGAGAGGCTGTTCAGGATGTGAAATATCTTTTGAGCCATGGATACGCAGAAAAGGCAAGTTGTGATTTGGCAGGAAATCGTTATAAACTTAAAACCCGACAAATTCAGGCTTTTCGTGGTGCTTCGGCATCAGAAAATCAGATTCAGACAAGAAAAAATAAGCAACTGAATTTTATCGATCTCAAAGATAAAGTTGTTTTTCTAGATGGCTTCAATATTTTGATTTTGTTGGAAAGTTTGCTTTCCGGAGCATATTTATTTCAGGGATTGGATGGCTGCTACCGTGATTTGTCAGGCGTTCACGGAACTTATAAAA
Source organism: Chryseobacterium sp. GM_Chr_2 (assembly GCF_026540445.1). Lineage (NCBI taxonomy): Bacteria > Pseudomonadati > Bacteroidota > Flavobacteriia > Flavobacteriales > Weeksellaceae > Chryseobacterium > Chryseobacterium sp. GM_Chr_2. The sequence continues at coordinate 157,505 of NZ_JALNUD010000005.1, read as the reverse complement.
GAGTGAACCAAACTTTTGAAGCAATTGGTTTAGTAGGTCGTTTTTTTCATCAGATAAAACCTGAAAAATTAGTTTGGGTTTTTGATCAACCGGTTTCTAACAGTGGAAGAATTAAGCAGATAATTCTTGATTTTGCTCGGGAAAAATCTTATCATTGGGAAGTACTTTTAGAATTTAATCCCGATAAATTTTTAGTGGAAAATGCTGAAATTGTGGTTTCCTCAGACGGCTGGGTTTTAGATCATTGCAAACATTGGTTTAATCTCACAGATTATTTAATTACAGAAGAAAATTTGCCTGTTAATCTGATAAAACTCTTTTAAAAAATGAATCTATTTCAACCCTATATTTCATTGTTTTCGAATGAATGGAAAGATCAATATTCTAAAATTTTAGCTGAAGAATATTTGGAAAACATGAGTAAGAATATTCATCGGTTTAAAGATGGAAATGTAGACTTTGTATTGCCTTATTTTAATGAAGAAATTCAAATTGAGCGATCTGAAAGTTTTAAATTATTCATTGATATTTTTGATAGAGAATTAACAAAGGAAGTACTTGTAAAATCTCTTGAACAAATTCCTTTTGAACATTGGTTGAATATTTTAGGACAACGGTTGACTTCTGCGAGTATTCGCGATGAATCTGCCATTCCGCCTTTAAAAAATATTTTGATTGAGAGTTGTGAAAAGCCTTTTAATAATGAAATCACCATCGCACAGCGAGCTTGGGAAAAACATGTCGGAAGAATGGAAGATCAGTTTTGGGGCGAAGTAAAAGGAAATAATCAAGAAAAACAGAAGATTGTAATGGAAAAAATCCACCATATTTTAGATTACCAAACATGGTGGAATGTATTTTTTCATTACAAACACAATCTTGTATTTGAAGTTCGTGAAAAAGGAGGTCATGGTATGAGGTGGAGCCACGGAGGGACTCATTTAATAGGCTTTCTCGAAACTTTTATTAATGATTAAAAGTTGAAGAATAATCTCGCTTTTGTTTTTAATCTGAAAGCAACTTTGGTTTGATACTGTAAAAGATCATAAATATCTTTTTCGTTAGTATAAGTCTTGGGAACAGTTTGCTTATTAATCATCTTTATAGAGCGCCTTTTCATCGTGTTAAAGATAACTCTGGCAAAAGATTCTTTCGCTTTTTTCTTCGATTTGAATTGTGAAATTCCGTGAGAATGAAGTCTGTATTTATAAAGATCTTCATCAATAAATGCAGGATTTCCGTGATCTAATATTTTCAGATAAAGATCTTGATCCACAGCACTGGTAAGTTCAGGATTGATACCTAAAGTTTTTTGGTAAATTTCTTTTTTAAAAGTAAAAAAGTGAGCAAATTGAACTGGACAATTAAAAAAATACTTGTCGTTGTAGATTTGTTTTGTTTTTGAAAAAGTTTTGTCAGCCGTCAGATTTTCATCACACATCATCATTCTGGAATACGTAGCAACAATTTCAGGATTATTGTCGTATTCTGCTACCGATTTTTCTAGTGCGGTAGGGTAAAGCGCGTCGTCAGGATCCAGATAACCACAGATTTCACCTTCTGCATATTCCATACATTTTCTTTTTGTGAAACCACATCCTTTGTTAGATTCATTTTCAAACAGTTTGAAACGATCATCTCCCGAAATGATTCTTTTTATAATTTCCACAGAATCATCCGTTGAAGCATCATCCACTATTATCACTTCAAAATTAGTATAAGATTGATTGATAATAGATTCATAGCACTCCTTGAAGTACTTTCCGTTATTATAATTCGCTATAAGAACTGAAAATTTTATCACCATCATTAGAAATATTGTATAACGTAAATTTACGATTTTTTTATTTGAAAGTATTTATTATTGGTTGAAATTTAATTTTTATACTGTAATTTGTTATTATTCAATAAGATTATTTTTAAACGTGGTATGTTAATGTTTTATATATTTTCTTTAAAATAATAAATGTTGTTGTTTGTATTAATCTCAACTTGGCATTTTGTTATTATTATTTGAAATTGAAAATATGATATATAATAATTTATGATTGTGAATAATTATTAATGAATAAAAAATATTTTTTGCTACGTAAAAAGAATGCGTACATGAAAAATAATTTTGCTTTTGTAAATAAAAAGCAATGGATTTTTCTAATCAAAACTTTACGCAAAGCGAATGGAAATCGTGTCTTAAGGTATTAAATGCCTTAAAAGATGAGCCATTTTCTAATCCGGATAATCAAACTTTTTCAGGATTAATTACGAAAATTCATAAGAACGCCAAAAAGCAAAGTCGCCAGGAAAATTACTTTCAGATGAAATCTCATGATTTAGAGATTAATTCTGAATCTGTACTAATGAAAAAAGCGTTGGCGGGAGTTTCTGCTTTTTATGATGACCAAAAAGGCGAAACACAACTTACAAAATTACAAATACCTAAAAACTGCTATTGCTGTAACCAAAGTTATCATTACGCCCATTCTTTTTACACGAGACTGTGCCCAAAATGTGCGGACGAAAATTACGAAAAACGTTTTTTGTCAACAGATTTAGCGGGAAGAAATGTAATTTTAACCGGAGGACGTGTAAAGGTAGGTTTCGCAACCGCTTTAAAATTGTTGAGAAACGGTGCCAATTTGGTTTTGACGACCCGTTTTCCGGCGCTGGCATTGGAAACTTTGCAGCAGGAAGTAGATTATGATGAATGGAAAGACAGACTTTGGGTATATGGTTTAGATCTTAGAAATTTAAAGGCAATTCAGGAATTTATAGATTTTTATAAATCGAATTTTGAAACGCTTGATATATTAATCAATAATGCAGCGCAGACAATTAAATATCCCGATCAATATTATTTACCTGTCATCAAACGTGAAAACGAAATGTTGGTTGAATGTAGAAACAATCAAAAATTAATTCCCAACGCAACAGCAATTTCCTCCGAAATCGAAAAACTGGAATATGCGGAAAATGAAGAAGCGAATATTGCTTTAACGCGTTTCGGGCAACCTGTTGATAATCGGGATAAAACGAGCTGGAATTCTACATTGGAAGAAGTTTCGATGTACGAATTGGTTGAGGTGAATTTAATCAATCATATCGCGCCCTATTTTCTGATTAAAGAATTAAAACAATTAATGAAAAACTCAGTTTTTAAAGAAAAATTTATCGTGAATGTGACGTCTTCGGAAGGTATTTTCAGTTATGATAATAAAACGATTTTTCATCCGCATACGAATATGACAAAGGCCGCTCTGAATATGATGACGCTCACTTCGGCAAAGGAATTTGAAAAAGATCAGATTTATATGACAGCAGTTGATGTTGGTTGGATTTCCACGGGAGCAAAGGAAAGTTTGAGAAAGAAACAGTTTGAACAGGGATATATTCCACCATTGGATTCTGTGGATGGAGCTGCGAGAATTTTACATCCGATTGTGGAAGGAATTAATGGAAATTATTTCAGTGGAGTTTTATTGAAAAATTATAAAATTAATAACTGGTAAAATATAGGAAGCGTTAGTTCAGCTGGAAGAATTTTGTCATTGCGCGGCAAAGGTCGTGGGTTCGAGTCCCACACGCTTCCAAAATGGAGATAATAGTTATAATGGAAAAATACATTTTGCTAAAGTGAGTTGCAGGTTCGATTCCTGCTTATCTTCCAAAACAGAAACGTTAGCTCAAAAGGAAGAGCCCTGATTTTCCAGGTCAGATGTTGCGGGTTCGAGTCCCGTACGTTTCGCAAGGAATACGAAGTTTATAGAGGGAATAAATACTTTCGCTAACATGCGAAAGAGTATGCAGGTTCGAATCCTGCGGTATTCCCATCTTAGATTTCAAGGCAAACGAAATTAATTCATATTTAATTCAAAAGCATGAAAAACATTTATAACAAGGGAACTTTCAGAAGTTATGAATGGGGTAAAATCGGACCTTATTTAAAAAAGTATGGGAATAAAAAATGGAGAAGGACTGAAAGATTAGAAATAGAAGATCAACTTAGAGAAACAACTCAGTTTTTTAAATGGAGAAGAAAAAAACGAAAATTAATTTGGGCTAAAATTACAAGAGAAATCAATGGAAGAATAACTTCTAATTATAGAAGCTTTTACTCTGAAAAATCTTTTAAAAGCTCGATAAGCAGAGCCCATATAACAAGATGTTTTTTAATAAATAATGATAAAAAAAGAAAAAAATGAACACATTTATCGATATTGGTATCAATCTCACCAATAAACAATTTTATAACGAACAAGAAGAAATCATCAACCGCGCCCTTGACAATGGAGTAGAGCAAATGATCCTCACAGGAACAAGCGTTCGCCGAAGTAAAGAATCAGCGGAGATTGCAGAAGATTATCCTGAAATTATATTTTCAACCGCTGGAATTCATCCTCATGATGCAAAATCTTTCAACAATGAAAGTATTCATGAATTAAGAAAACTTTTAAGACTGGATCACGTTGTTTCCGTTGGAGAATGTGGACTAGATTTCGACAGAGATTTTTCGCCAAGATCCATTCAGGAAAAATGCTATCGCGCTCAACTTGAATTATCAATCGAAGTGAATAAACCTCTTTTTTTTCACGAAAGATTAGCCTTCAAAAGGTTTAACGAAATCACAGACGAATATTTATCAAAACTTCCAAAAGCTGTTGTCCATTGTTTTACCGGAGCTTTGGAGGAAGCGAAAATTTATTTGGATAAAGGTTTTTACTTAGGTTTCACTGGAGCTATTAGCGATCAAGGTAGATTCAAATATTTGGAAGAAGTCATTAAATATGTTCCCCTCGACCGAATAATGATCGAAACCGATGCGCCTTTTATGCTTCCGAAAAATATGCCTCGAATGCAAAACCGTAGAAACGAACCTTCATTTTTGCCTTATGTTGCCCAAACGATTGCCAATGTAAAGAAAATCAGTATTTCTGAAGTTGCCGATGAAACAACAGAAGTTGCAAAAAGTTTTTTCAGAATATAAAAAAAGAGTTCTACATCACTGTAAAACTCTTTTTTATAAATATTTTCAAACGAAAGATATTCGCTCTTATAAACTTTTAAGTGCTGATTCCAACGCTAATTCCATCATTGGTTTCAACGCTTTTTCTCTTTCGTCAGCAGAGATTTTTTCGTGAGTCGGAATAATGTCTGTTACCGTAAGAATGGTTGCGGCATTTTTTCCTAAATATTGAGCATTGGCGAATAATCCAAAAGCTTCCATTTCTACTGCAGGACAGTTATATTTCGTTGCAATGGCAGGAACAGCCGGATCTTTTCTGTAGAAAATATCACTACTGTGAACATTGATTGCTTTGGCTTTTAATGAAAGTTCTTCAGCAGTTTGGTTAATCGTATTGAAAATATTTCCTTGGTGAGAAAGAATTTCATCTTCAATTTCCCAAGCATATTTTGCATACGTACTTTCACTGGCTGCATTTTCAACATTTAAAATATCAAAAAGCTGAAGCTCTGTATTGTAAGCGCCACAAGTTCCGATTCTGATGATCGTATCTACATCATATTCTGTAAACAACTCAAAAGAATAGATTCCGATGCTCGGGAAGCCCATTCCGCTGGCTCCCACAGAGATTTCTTTTCCTTTATAAAGCCCTGTATAATAGAAAATTCCTCTTGTTTTACTTACCAGTTTGGCATCTTCTAAAAAATTTTCGGCAATATATTGTGCGCGAAGCGGATCTCCGGGTTGTAACAAAACTTTAGCAATTTCTCCTTTTTTTGCGCTAATGTGAATACTCATAATTTTATTTTGAAAGTGCAAAGATAGCAAATATGTGCATAGCTAATTTCTAATCTTTATATGCGGTAAATATCAATGTGATAAAATTATTTAATCAGTTTTTTTAGGAGCTTTTTCGCGCTTTCCGCACTCGCTATTTTTTTGTTTCGGGCGGCGGCTGGCAAAGCCAGCCGCCGCCCGAAACAAAGAAATGAGCTCAAACAAATGCTCCAATCACGGCTAGGGAAGTTGTTTACCAATTAACAATCAGTAATAACATTCACCTTTTATCATTCAAAATGAATCTACAAAAAATAAAAACTTCCATTACCCAACATCCTAACTTCCATCTTTTTATTATTTAATCATCAATCCTTCATTTAAAAATTTTATTGTCGGATAAATAATTCTATTTTTGTTATATCATGGAAACCAAATCCCCATTTTTAGACACTTTATTTATGCTTCGGAAAGACGAATGCATCACTATTTTTACGGACATTCAGGAAATCTCAAAAAAAGAAGAGCACGATGCTGCCGATTATTTTGAATCTGAATTCGAAAAAGAACGTCTTGAGTTTTTATCAGATCAAATCAGTTGTGATAAAGAGGCGGCTGTTTGGGCTGCAAAAGTTCTGTATCAGAGTGTGCAATTGCATCTTATCAGAAAAGGAACCGGAAAAGATTTAGAAAAACTGATTCCGAAATTTAAAGGAAAAAGAGATGTTTCATCCATGCTGTCGGCCGATCTTTCACTGAGGTTTTTACCACAAATCATTATCGTCCTTCAAAATGCGGATCCTGAAGATGCTTTAGTGAAAATGTTGGAAGACATCCTATTGCAATTTCATTATTCAGGAATTGGATATGATCTGAATCTGGAAAAAATAAACTGGGAAGAAGAACTGAAAGATAAAACCTACCGAAAATTATATCTCGAAAGAATTGTAGAAAAAAAAGCATATCAGCTTGCCGAAATTCCTTATATCAATCAGTTATTGATCGCCGAATTTGGAATGTATAAAGATATTTTCTGGAGAGAATTAAAAATTGTAAAGGATTAAATCTTTGTTGTCTTTGTTAAGTGAAACGCCTTTGCGAACTTAAAAACATTTATTTATTAAAAAGAAACTTAGCGCTCTTTGCGTTTAAAAGATAAAATAAAAAATTAATGACTCAGAATATAGAAAAATTAAACAAAGTACTGTCCTATGTGAAAGACACTTTTGTTGGAAAAAACGATGTAGTAGATCTATTGGGAATCTGCCTTTTGGCAAGAGAAAATGCCTTTTTGTACGGCCCTCCGGGAACGGCAAAATCTGCTATTGTGAGAACATTGGCCAATACTGTAAAAGATGGCAAAAACTTCGAATATCTTTTGACACGTTTTACCGAACCTAACGAAATTTTCGGTCCATTTGATATCAGAAAATTAAAGGAAGGTGAATTATTGACGAATACCGAAGGAATGATGCCGGAAGCTTCCATGGTTTTTCTGGATGAGATCTTCAATGCCAATTCGGCGATTTTGAATTCACTTTTGATGGCTTTAAACGAAAAAATTTTCAAGAGAGGAAAAGAAACCAAGCATCTTCCAGCCTTAATGTTTGTCGGAGCAAGTAATGTTCTTCCCGAAGACGAAGCGTTGAATGCTTTGTTCGATCGTTTTCTGATCAGAATTAATGTAGATTATGTACATCCTGACCTTCTTCAACAGGTACTTTTAGCCGGAAGAAAACTGGAAAATTTTGTGGAAATGGAAAGTCCAGAAATTTTAGCTCATGAGATCAAAGAACTTCAGGGTTTGTGCAGAAGCATAGATTTGAAGCCTATTTATGAAGTGTATTTAAATACGATTATCAGTCTTAGAAATACTGGAATTGCTATTTCCGACCGTAGAGCGGTAAAGTTGCAGAATTTGATTGCAGCAAGTGCTTTGATTTGCGGAAGAAATGAAGCCATTTTATCGGATTTATGGGTGCTGAAACATATTTGGGACACCGAAGAACAGATTGAAATTCTGGAAGGTATCATCAACAGGACGATTGAAAAAGATGAAAATCCTCAGTCTCATCCTCAGGCATTGCAAAACAAAACGCCGAATCCTGAAGAAGTGATGAAAGATGTTAAAATTTTGATTGAAAAATGGGAAAGCGGCGCATTAAGTTTTGAAGAGCAGAATGTCATCAAAGATAAATTGAGATATCTTCAAACGCGTTGCGACTGGATCAAAAATCCTGAACAAAGACAATTTATTCAAAAAGAAATTGAAAGTCTATGGCAGAAGATTCTCCAAAGCGCATAAAAGAATATTGGGCAGAATTTCCGCGTTCGTCTGAAGATTTTCTAGGCTCGATCCGAGATTGGAAAAATGTTCAGATCGCAACGGATGATGAGATCATTTGGCTCAGAGGTTTTACCGAAGAACAGACAGTTTCTTCGGAGCTTCAGCAGTTGCCTAATTTTTTGCTTTACGAATTACGAGACGGACTTTTATTCAGAATAGAAGCTTTGGTTCCGAGTAAAAAAATACGAACAGGTTTGCTGTGGATGTCGATTCATAAAGCTTTACAGCTTACTTTTCCTCCTTCCAATCAGAATTTTTTTGGAATTGACGGGAAAATTGAAGTTCAGCTAAAACCGAGTGAAGAAGAGCAGCCGGCAACCGCTTTGTTATGTTCAATGAAAGATATCAAAGAAATGCTCATTGCAATGCCAAAATTCAAACTGGAAAAAATCAACTGGATTGTTATTAATGATAAAGCTTTATTTATGGGAAATCCGTTGCTGAGCTTTCCGGGGAAAACATTTTGGCTAAAAAACGATCATTTATTGCCGACAGGTTTTGATTTTGAATTTAAAAACGTAAGCACTTTACTGCAAAAAAAATATAATGAAAAACGCGGCAAATGGCTTTTATGGAATGAAGACGGAAGTTATCTGCCAATCACTAAAAATGATTTTCGAAAGTTGTCTGTAAGCTCATTTCGCCTCACCGAAAAATCGAAGGAATGGATATAAATCAATATTTCCAATCGTATGAAAATTATTTCTGGGAATGGACGACCGATGAAGACGTTCCCGATGAATCCGGCTATCACGAAAACAATCTTATTTCGATCCCGAATATAGGACCGATTGCGTATAGAGCGTATGTGATCGAAGTTTTGAAAATGTTAAAAGTAGGTTTCCCGAGTTTTGGTTCTCTGCTTTTAACTTTGTATGCCACTCAGGATGGGTATATCAATTTTAATGATGCATTGGCTCCGACAAAGAATTTTTACGGCGATGGAGATGCTGTAAAAGGAATTGTGAATATAACGGTTGATTTTCTGGAGCGCGTAAAAAGTTTAGATAAAGTCTATAAAAAAGGTCAAAATAGAATCACGCTTTTACAAACCTTATTTGGAAGCGTTTATCTTCGATTGTCGTCCGGAAATTCTGAATTAATTTTAGGAAGATACCGAAAAAGACCGCATAAAATTGGCGAAAGCGCAGTTAAAAAGTATGCAACTCCCAACTTTGTTTATAATGATCTACGGATTTTTGAACGATTAAACCAAATATTTCCTACAACACAGTCCATTATTGATGCATTACAGGGAAAAATTGATGATCTTGAATTGGAAGATGAAATTGCCGAAGATGAAGCCACTGTAGAAAGTGCCGGTAATGATTTCATTCAGGAATTGATCGAAGAGCCAAAAACATTTCAGGTTGGAAGTTTGATTAAAAGAATCTGGAGCGGTTTAAAAATTCCGATGAAGCATCTTTCGCCTGGCGAACAGCCAATTGGCGGCGTTTCTGATATGACGAATAAAGGTGAACTTCACAGAATGCTTTTGTCTGAATTTGCTAATGAAGATGAGGTTTTCATGAGTAGAATTGCCAATAATGAGGCATTGTATATTCAAAGGGAAATTCCGCCTGAAGAAAATATTTTTGAAAGAATTATTTTAATAGATACTTCCCTGAAAAATTGGGGAATGCCGAAGGTTTTGTCTTTTGCTTCCACGATTGCGATCATCAAACATCCGAAAGCACACACGGAATGCAAAGTTTTTGCCTTGGGTAAAAATATCACGCCGATGTCTTTGGATAAAGTGGAAGAAGTGGTTGAAAATCTGAATCAGGTGAGTGGTTTATTGGATGTTTCACCTGCATTGGACGAGTTTTTCAGTAAAAAGCATTCTGAAAAAGATCTGGAAGTTTTCTTTGTTACGAATGAGGAAAATTTAGCCAATCCCAATCTTCAGAAAGTCATTCATGAGAACAGAGATCGATTGAAATTTATTGTAACTACTTCGGCAAATGGCGAACTGAATTTTTACAAACATCACAACGGAGCCAGAAAACATATTCAGAAAATTATGTTGCCGTTGCAGGAATTATGGGCAAATCCTCCGAAGAAAAAAGCGGTTCAAAATAATAATGCTCAGAAAAGCGGTTCCAAAACTCCGATTCCGTTGAATTATCCGGTGCTGTTTCCAACACCAAAAAGCAGAATTACCACTTTTTTATATGAAGGAGAATTTTATATTTTAAGCAACAAAAAACAATTGCTGCGAACGTATTTGTCAGACAATTATTACAACAAAAATATTTATGTAAGTTCTAGAATTCATCGTGGTTCAGAGGTTTTGGTTGAAAATATTTCCATAAAACCGAAAGGACAGTTTGCTTTGGCTAAAGATAAACAGGGAAATTATATCATTTGCCAATATCAGCCGGATAAAAAATTGCTTTCAAAACTGAATGTGATTACCGGAGAATATTCTGATCTGAATGTAACGGGACAAAATATTCCGTTGAATTTTAATCTTATTTACTTTAACCGAAATTTTTATCTGCATGAAGATGGTTTTCCGAAGATTTTCAAAATCAATATTGATGGTAAAATCTCCATAGAACAGGTTGAAAATAATGAAGAAATAAGCAGACGATTTATCCGAAATACGGCAGAGTTGGCGAGGCTTCATAACGGTGGCGAAAATATTTTAAGCAATTTTGGAATCATAGGAATTAATGAAGCACAAGAATTGGTGGTTTCCAAATTGGCTTTATCGCGTAGGTTTGATAATGTATATAATTTTAATAAAAATCTTATGGATTTGGATGTCATCGCAAGCCAGAATAAGAATAAATATACTTTTGGAGATGGCAGCGAAATCATCACCGATACCCGCGGAATGCTCACTTTTAAAAGCAGCAACAAGCATATTCCTACTTTTTATATACCTTCCACGCAATACGGTTATCTCGCGTTGGCAACCGGAAAAGATTTTGGCGGTTCAGAATATTATCTGCCTAAAAATACGCAGTTGAAGATTAAAGAAATGGACGAAATGTATACGGATTATATGAAGAATTTCATTAAACATATTTTGGATTATGGAACTAAGAATTAAACCTTTTCCGAAAAACAGCTATCCAAAGAAAGGACTTTTGATAAAAGGTTCTTCACCTTTGGTATGGCTTCAGGAAATGGAATTGTTGGGAATTGATCTGAATGAGGTGAAATCTTTTGCTATTCCGTCTAATGAACCGAATAGCTTATACGGTTGTTTGTTGATTTTCAATGGTTCTGCTCCTAATGAAATTGGAAAGAACGCTTATTTTCAGTCGGTTGATGACAAATTGTTTATTCCGGAAAACACTATTTTTTATCCGCAGATTTTGCCGGAAGAGTGGAAAAGTTCAGGTTCAGAATATCTGATTATGCATCCTGATTTTGGTTTGGTGAAATTGTCAGAGCAAATTAATTGGCTGGAAGTCATTCAATCTCCTTTGCTGGATTCTTCGAAAGTTCGAAAACCATCGAATGGGGTGAAAATTTCTTCCGAAATTAAGAGTTATACGGTAGAAATGGATGATGATAAGGTGTTGGAAGCTTTATCTAAACCTAAAACCGATGAAGAATGGATGAAAGATTTACCATTCGATCTAAAAAAAGTATTAGCAGGAAATCAAAAGGAAATTGAAAAATATTTAAAATATATCGAGCAGCATCCGGATAGAATTGTGGATTTGGGTGTGCCGTTGGATGTGATGGGAACTTCACGCGGTGATGGTTTCAGCAAATTTAAATTTGGCGAGGGAATGTTCGGTAGATTATTTGGAAATATGTTTGGCGGAAACAATAATTCAGCTGAAAATTTTTCTGATAATGAACGTCCCCGTAAAAAAAGCTATTTCTGGATATTTTGGGTGATCATTATTATATTTTCAATCATAAGATTTGCGATACGATGGGATAAAATGAACTCTACACCTGAAAAAAGTGAAAATGTTCAGACGAGTAACCTTCCGGTAATTTCAAAACCATCAGATCCGCTGATGTTTGAATCGGGAGTTACGGAAATAGATATGAAAATTGATTCTATTTATCGCGAAAAGAGAACACAACTTTCAAGAGAACTCAACAAAACGAGACAAATTTACACACATAATGATGATTTGGTAACTCAGCATCATCTTCAGAATGGCGGACGAAATCTGGAAACTGTAGAAAATGATATTGCGATTACAAAAAATAAAATGAAAAGGTCGAAAGATTCTCTGAAGCAGATTTATAATCAGAAAATTTTTCAGCAGGTAGAGGAAAAATCAACAAGTTTTAAGAAAAAAATTGCTGATTCTCTGAAACAATCAACCGGAAAACCTGCCGATAAAGGTTTGGTAAAAAGCATTTGGAATAAAAAACAAATTCTGATGATCGATTCTCTCGGAAAGTATTACGGAACAAAAGAAGAACCTGAACTTCCTGTTATTCATGATGGTAAAAATAATTTTGAAGAGCTGCAAAATGCAACACCGAAGAATAATACCTCATTTATGGAAATCGTCTGGCTGATTATCTTTATGATAGGAGCGGTAGGGCTTTATAATTATCTGGTAAAGAGAAATTATTTTGATATCGGCGGCGAAAATATTCCGGCGGGAGTGAAAGTATTACTCATGATTATCCTTTTGGGAATGTTGCTTTATATTTTTTATCCGCTCATTAATATGTTTGGCTACAACTGGTTTGTCTGGTTGCTTATTGTGTGCGTTATCGTCGTATTATATCGACTATTTAGTAAAGATAAAACCATCTTAAAATCTGATAAAAATGAATAAACAAAGATTTACAGATAAATTTATCGCGGCACTTTTTATCCTGATATTCATTAAAATATTCGGAATTCTGGCCGAGCTTTTCCATAAGAGCTTTTGGGATGTGTTTGCTACTTTTTTAATTTTTGTAGTAGTGGCTATTGTTGTGCTTATTGTGGTTATTTTTCAATCTGACAAAGAAATAAACAATGCCAATGCTGGAAAAAGTGGCAGATCGATGGCGGGAAATAGCTCGTATGTAGAATCCTCAGTTTTCAACAGGCTTCATAATATATACGAAGAACGTGCGCAAAAATACATTTCCGAGAAAGATTACAGAAATGCGGCAAAAGTGTATATCAATCTTTTGAAAGATAATTATCGCGGTGCAAAAACATTGGCAGACGGCGAATTGTATAACGAAGCAGCAGTAATTTACCTCAAAAAATTAAATAATAAATCTGAAGCAGCCCATTGTTACGAAAAAGCAAAACAGTATAAAAAGTCGATTGAATTATATAAAGAATTGGGGCAAAAAGAAAAAGTGGGAGATCTGTATAAGGAAATTAATGAGGTTGAGAATGCCGACAATTATTATCAAATGGTGGTAGATGATTATGTGAAATATAACCAAATGGTAAAAGCTTCTTTAATTTATCGTAAAAAAATGGAAAAACCGGAAGCGGCTCAAAAAATTCTACTTCAGGGCTGGGAAGAAAATAAAGATGCTTTTAATTGTTTGAATAACTATTTTGCGAATATCTTCGATGTTAAAAATCTGGATTCTGCGATTCGTGAAGTATATAAAAAGACGCCTTCCGAGAAAAAATCGATTTATTTGGATGCAATGAAGCATGAATTTAAAAAAGATGTTCAGCTTCAACTGACCGTAAGAAATATTGCTTACGAAATTATTGCGGAAAAAATTAAAACCCATTCTGAAATAGTGAATGAATTAAAATATTTTAATCCTGATGATGAGGTAATTTTAAAGGATATTTCAAGATATAAAATGAATCGGAGTAAAATTTTTGGACATTAAATTTAAAGAATGGATAATTATCACAAATATCTATATATCAAGAAAGGAGATAAAAACGTTTATGAAATTGTTGATGAATTAATGAGAAAAAATAAATCTCCATTGATTGCTATTAAACGGCTCAAAGAAATTTTCCCTGCTCTTTCATTAATGGAAGCAAAAGGAATTGTAATTATCAGGACGAGCGAGCATAAAAGTTTATACGATTATCAAGGGAGTTTATTTTCGGATCTTGAAGAATTTGATAGATTAATGAATGAAGAAAAAGAAAACAGAAACGAATAAAAGGCTCTCGAAGCCGCTAGTTTTTGATCTACTCGTCATAAACATTGTTAAAAAATTAAGAAAAACAATTATCTTTGCACCAATAAAATTATGACAATACAAAGAGCACATATCAGTTTAAATCTATGCGATCACCCTGTAGTAAAGGGATCGTTTGGATATGAATGGATGATATTGGATGAGGCGAAATGTGCTTGCTTTGAAAATTATTTACTGTAAACTCGTAAAAATTTAAACAAAATACTGCAGAAACGCCTCGATGATCGGGGCGTTTTTTGTGTTTTTAGGGCAGAAATTATTTAGAATGAAAAAAAATAACCATAAAAATGAAAATTATTTAATAACAAATGAACAATTAATAAGAAAATAAAGCGTGATAGGTAACCCGATGAGAGACAGTCATTTAGGTATTTAAGACATCTGCAAAATATTGCGGACGGAAATTCTCTATTCTAAATTTCAGTCATAATTAATTGATTTTCAAGTGTTTAAATGAAAAATAAATTTGCGGGTTAAAAAAAATCATCTTTACTTTGCAACCGAAAATTGAAAGCAACAAGTTTTCAACCTTTCAAACAAACTTTTTTTAAAACAAGAAAAATAAAATGAAACAATTACATAACATATCTAATTTACCTTCAAGACAGCGCGGTGTAGAACCGACGGGGCATGGGTATGCTTGTATTGTTCTTCTTGATAGTGAATTTGTGGATAAAAGGTGCTTATATAAATGGGTCAGCTAATAAACTGACCCGTCTAAAAATATAAAGCGCCTCCCGAAAAGAGGCGCTTTTTTATGTTTTATGGTTTCTCTAGCTTATTTGGTAAAGCGTCGGTTTGTGGCACCGGAGAACAGGGTTCGATCCCCGGAGATACCCAAAAAAGTGAATAGTCAATGGTCAATTTTACTTCGTAAGCGAATTTTTTAAAATTGATAACCAAAGCAGATTGACGATTGCTTATTCATAAATTAAAAACAATCTCATAGCTCAATGGGTTGGAGCATCGGTCTGATACGCCGAAGGTTGAAGGTTCGAGTCCTTCTGGGATTACAAAAAGTGAATGGTGAATTTTGTTTCACAAATGAATTTAAAATTTAAAATTGACCGCTCACAAATAAAATCTCATGGCTCAATTGGATAGAGCGTCGGTTTACGAAACCGAAGGTTGAAGGTTCGAGTCCTTCTGAGATTGCAAAAAGTGAATAGTGAATTTTGTTTCACAAGTGAATTTAAAATTGACAAGCAAAGCGAATTAACAATTCACCATTCACAAATAAAATCTCATGGCTCAAATGGTTAGAGCACCGATCTTTTAAATCGGGGGTTGAAAGTTCGAATCTTTCTGGGATTACAACGGTCTCGTAACTCAACTGAATAGAGTATGGGTTTTCTAAACCCAAAGTTACAGGTTTGAATCCTGTCGAGATCACAAAAGGAGAGTAGGCAAATATTGGTTTGTTGCGGCTTACTGCTAATGAGTTCTACGACAGTAGTGAAGGTTCGATCCCTTTGCTCTACGCAAAAAAAGGTCTATTGAGGTAATGGCTAACCTACCTGACTGTCGCTCAGGCACTGCGAGTTCGATTCTCGCATAGACCGCAAAGATTCACGGAAAATTTTGGATCCGACTGTCTCTCGGAGAAGATTTTTAAAGTGAATCTGCAAAACTGGAAAGATAACGGTGGTTGTTTACCCGTCTTGGACGCGGGAGGTCGCAAGTTCGAATCTTGCTTTCCAGACGAAAAAATGTGAATAGTCAATTGTGAATTTTGTTTTACAAGTGAATTTAAAAATTGACAAGCGAAGCAAATTGACCTATTCACAATTCACATCAAGTTAATTGTTTCAAAAGAGAAAAAGAAAAGGTTTGTCGAGAGCAGAAGATCTTTACGCCAAAAACACGATATAATATAGACAAGCTTTTTCTTAACTCACTTGAAACTTGATGAAGAAAGTTTTAAACATAATATAAATTTTTAGGTAAAATAAAGTTTGTCAAAGCGCAGAAGTTCTTATATCAAACAAAAAATTAAGACAGGCTTTATTTTTTAATGAAAATTTAAATAAAAAAGAATAATCAGAATGTTGGGAAATTACTCATTGCCCATTACTGATTACTCATAAAAACGATGGTTCGCCGAAGTGGAAGAGTCGGGGCGGTCTGCAAAACCGTTGCGTAAGCTGAGTGAGTTTTGAAATGTGAAACATTCGTGAATTCAGATAAAAAAATAAAATGGTTATGAACAATCTCATAACCATCTCAAATAACTAAAATGAGATTAGTTCCGAAGAAAAAGAAAAGTTTGTCGAGCGTAGAAGTTCTTATATCAAACAAAAAATTAAAGACAGGCTTTGTTTTTCTTCACAAGAAATTAAAAGTTAAGAATTGGAAGATTATTATAAAATATTACTCATTACCAATTGCTTATTACTCATGAAAACCGGAAGTACGCCGAAGTTGGAGAGTCGGGGCAGACTGTAAATCTGTTGCTTTATTGCTGAATAGGTTCGAATCCTACTACTTCCACCAACCGCCGATAATGTAATGGCAGCATGCAGGAAATGTACTCTTGTTGTTCAGGTTCGACTCCTGGTCAGTGGTCAAAGAAAGTGAAATGTGAATAGTGAATTTTGCTCCGCAAGTGAATTTAAAGATTGACTACCAAGTAAATTGACGATTGACAATTCACAAGAAAAACGCTCTATTCGTCTAACGGTTCAGGACGCCTGCCTTTCGAGCAGAAAACAAGGGTTCGATTCCCTTATAGAGTACAGAAAAGTGAATAAGTGAATGGTGAATTTTGCATCGCAAGTGAATTTTAAAAATTGACTGTAAAACAAATTGACGATTAACAATTCACAAAGAAATAGGTTTAAATGGAAAGGGAAAAGTTTGTCGAGCGCAGAAGATCTTTACGAATATAACAGGCATAGTTTATAAATATAGACAAGCTTTTCTCAGACCTAAAATATGGGTAATAAGTAATGGGCAATGAGTAATTATTGCAACGGGTATAATTAATAAGACATAATTTTTTCATTACTGATTACCAATTACTCATTACTTATAAAATCCGCGGGAATGGTGGAAATGGTAGACACACTTGATTTAGGCTCAAGGTTTTGGGGGTTCGAGTCCCTCTTTCCGCACAAAATTGCCTCTCTATTCCAATTGGCAGAGAAAACGGCTTTAAATCCCGTAAAATCCCAGTTCGAATCTGGGGTGAGGTACAAAATATAATTGATAAATAATCAATCATAAATGATAAAAACTGCAATGGGATCATTTATAACTTATCAATTATCATCCATAAACAAGGAAGAGTGGTGTAGCAGGTCTGCACGTTAGTCTGAAAAACTAAAGGTACAGGCTCGATTCCTGTCTGTTCCACCAAAATATGAATAATAAGTAATGTGTAATGAGTAATAATAAAGCATGAAAATATTACTAATTACCAATTACTTATTACTTATAAATTGATTCATAGTGTAATTGGTCAGCACACAAGACTTTGACTCTTGTTGTTCAGGTTCGAGTCCTGATGAATCAACAGAAAAGGCTACAACAAAAAAACTCTTTTTTCTTTGCTGAGTGAAACGCCTTTGCGAACATAAAAACAGATAGTTGGTAAAAAAACTTAGCGCACTTTGCGTTAAAATAAATATTTAAACAAATACAAAACAAAACATGTAGAAAAAATGGAAACGCAACAACAAACTTGGCAGAACATGATGGGAAAAATTTTCCAACAGTCTATCACACAGTTGGTAGAAGAAGCCATCATCCGCGAACAGGCAAATGGACATCGACTGAAAGTATGTGTGGGTTCAGACTCTCACGTTTATGGTGATGCTATTAATTATGCTACGGCAGTTGTCTTTATTCGTGAGGGAAAAGGAGCGTTTACCTTTATCAGAAAAGAAAGAGAAATACAGAGTATCAGTATCAAAGAGCGTATGCTGAACGAGGTGAACAAATCCGTGGAAATCGCTTATGCAATTTGCTCTATTCTGGAAACTTATGATGTGGAAATGGAGGTACACGCAGACATTAACACCGATCCGGATTTCAAATCCAACGTCGCTTTGAGAGACGCTATGGGATATATTCTGGGAATGGGATATGTGTTTAAAGCAAAACCTTACGCATTCGCAAGTTCAAATTGTGCTGATATGATGGTGTAAAATAGTTGGAAGTGGGATGATGGGAGATGGAAGTTTTTTTACAGTATGAATTTAACTTCCCTCATCCAGCTTCTAGCATCCATCAAAAAAAATAAAACAATGAAAACAATTTTAATCATTAATGGGGAAAAATATTGGAAAGATTATTTTGCGGGATTTAATGTGGTTCAGAAGAAAGTTCAAACCTCAGAATTTATCGTAAAAGATGCAGAATTGTATGTGATTGATGTAGATGGAGTATGCAAACCGGACGTGATTTTTTGGAGATTGGGAGCAATAAATCCTGAATCAAAACACAGAAATATTTTGGAATTAATTGAATATTCCGGAGTTCCTTGTGTGAATTCAGCTTCAACATTATTAATGGGTTATGAAAGATTATCAATGCTAAACAGATTGAAAAAATTGGGATTACCTGTTGTTGATTTTAACGTAGCAACCAATACAACCCAATTGAAAAATCTGGAAATGCAATTTCCTTTTGTGGTTAAAGTTGGAAATCATCATGGTGGATACGGAAAAAGTTTGGTTTCGACCGAAGAACAATGTGAAGAACTGAAAGATTTGCTGTTTATCCATCAAGATTATGTGACGACAGAAAAATTTATTAATTATAAATATGACATTCGTTATCTGGCTATCAATGATAAAGTCTGGGCAATGAAAAGAAAAGGCAAATATTGGAAAGCTAATTCTTTAACTCAAGAATATCAAATCGTTGAACCGGAAAAAGAATGGATAGAAAAAGTAAAATTGTTACAGGAAATATCAAAGCAGATATCGTTGCGATTGATGTTCTGGAAACAGAAAACGGAGAAAAAGTGATTTTAGAATACAACGATATTCCAGGACTTTCAGGATTTCCTGAAGATGCAAAAATGGAATTAGCGAGTATTGTAAAAAATAAATAAAAGAACCTTAAAAAACTAATAACCATGTATTTTTTAGTTCAGGCTAATGTGTATTTAGATCCCGATCATTACAAGATTTTTGATGCTTTGGAAGAATTAAATATCGATTACAGTGTAATTAATATTCCTCCAACCGCAGAAAAAATCGATTTCGAAACAAATAGAAAAGATGTTTTCGTCTATGGTTCGGTGACAATTGCAAGATTGGCAAAACAAAATACGGATTTGTTTCCCGGTTCTTTTTATGGAGGCAATCATTTGTATGAAGTGTATTCTAAATATTACGGTGAAAATCTTCTCAATCACAAAGTTTCCGTACATAAAATTTCAGAAGAGTTGATTTGGAAAAAAGGTGAAATTAAATTCATCAAACCTTACAATGAAGCGAAAATTTTTACAGGAAAAGTTTTCAATGAAAGTGAATGGAAAGATTTTGTTTTTGAAGCTTTGGAAAATCAAACCAACAGAATTACGGAAGATTCTTTAGTTCAAATTTCAGAAGTAAAACGAACGATTAAAGAAGCAAGACTTTGGATTGTTGGCGGACAAGTTATCGATGCAGGATATTATAAATTTAATGATAATGCTCCTTTCGAAGAAAAAATTTCAGAAGATGGGTTGAATTTCGCTAATGAAATGATCGAAGTGTTCAACCTTGAAGAAGCTTTCGTAATGGATATTTGTTTAACCGATGAAGGCTGGAAAATTGTTGAAATAAATTGTATTAACAGTTCCGGGTTTTATCCAAATACAAACGTGAAAAGTATTATCAAAGCATTAAATATTTACTTTTCAAATTAAAAAAAATAAAGCAATGGAAATAACAAAAAGATTACTGTTTATAGACGATATAAGATATCCAATCGAGGCGTATCATTATACCAAACAGGATATTTTTCTCAGAAATGATTGGCATATCGTTCGAAATTACGAGCAGTTTGTCAACAGGATTTTGGAAAAAGGACTTCCAGAAATGATCTCTTTTGACCACGACCTTGCTGATGAACATTATTTAAAACCAAATTCTCAGGAATTTATTGAAAAAACAGGCTACGATTGCGCAAAATGGTTGGTAGAATATTGTATGGATAACTATTTAGAATTGCCAAAATTCTATTGCCATTCAATGAATCCTGTTGGAAAGGAAAATATTGAAAGCCTTTTAAACAATTTTAAAACTATTAAAAATGAAAAAGATAAGTACATTATTCAAAAAAGATATAAATAATTTAGGAAGAGTTATTAACGAAATTAATCCTGAAAACAACTGGGTTTTTGACGGAAAAGCTGTTGCTACGCAAAAGTTTGATGGTTCTGCATGTGCAGTAATCAACGGTAAATTATACAAAAGATACGATGCCAAGAAAGGAAAAACAGCTCCTGAAGTCGCAATTCCGTGTCAGGAAGCGGATCTTATTACCGGTCATCATCCGCATTGGGTAGAATGTGATAGGACTTAAAAAAGAGGATCAATACTTCTGGGAGGGCTTCAATGCTTTGGCCGAATCGGGCAATGTAGAAGACGGTACTTACGAACTTATCGGTGAGAAAGTACAAGGAAATCCTGAAAATATTAAAGGTCATTTATTGGTAAAACATGGACATAATATTCTTAGTTTAGAAAGTTTGGATTTTGAATTTATTAAGAACTTTTTGAGCAATCCTGAGAATAATATGGAAGGTATTGTTTTCCATCATACAGAGGATCATCGTATGTGCAAGATCAGGAAATCTGATTTTGGTATACGTAGAAAAGTATCAAAAGAACTTGTTGTTTAAAATAAAGATTAAGTTTCGGTAATTCATTTTATCGAAACTTTTTTACGTGTTAAATTGAACCATAAATTTATCTGTCAAATATGCAGAAAGTTTGTCATTCTAACGAAGGAAGAATCTAGGCATTTTTTTAGAGATTCTTCATTACACTTCGTTTCATTCAGAATGACAGTTAGAATGATAAAATATGGTTAAAAAAATTAAAAAGAAATGTTACAAGCAGAAATAAAAAGTCTTTTAAAAGAAGACATCAGTATATTAATAAAAGTTCCAAATTCGGCAAAGCATTATTTATGCGATTGCGGTGAAGCGAGTTTGCTGACGGTGAAAGAAGTTCAATCTGTTTCGGTGGTTTTCATCAGTCATACTCACATTGATCATTTTTCAAATTTTGATGGAATTTTCAGACATCAGATTGGAGGTGGCGAAAAAATTGTGATTTGCGGACCGAAAAATATTCATCAACAAATTGAAGCAAGGTTAAAATCTTACACTTGGAATTTAATTGATGAAAATGCTATTGAATATGAAATCCGAGAAATCGTTTCGAAAGAAGAAATTAATGTCTATAAAATTCGTCCTCCACATTGGAATCTTGAATTCATTGAAACTCAGAATTTCCTTTTTGAAGATGAATATGTAAATGTTGATTTTGCCATTCTTGATCACAAAACAGATTCTATCGCTTATTTATTTAAGGAAAAAGATTCAGTGACTTTTAATGAAAACGGTTCTGAATTCAAAAAAGGAAAATGGATCAGCGAATTGAAAACGGCTTTTGAAAACAACGATTTAGACAAAGAAATTCAGATTGAAGAAACAGTTTATAAAGCTTCAGATTTATTTCATTTCCTGACTCGTAATGTAGGTTACAAATTAGGTGTAATTATGGATCATGCCGTTTGTGAAGACAATTATGAAAAAATCAAAATGGTTTTCAAAAATGCAGATATGGTTTATATCGAAACTTTTTATAAAGATGAAGATGAGGAATTTGCAAAAATAAATTATCATAGTTTCGCCTCTGCATCCGGAAAAGTTATGAATGAATGTGAAGTAAAAGAAGCAATCCCGATTCACTTTTCAAGAAGGTATGTCGAAGGCGATAAACTGGAAATCGAAACGGCTTTTTATAAAGCATTTCGAGGAAATTAATTAAAAATATTTATTAAACTAAAACTGCAATTTTATACGGTGAGTTTGTCATTCTGACGAAGTAAGAATCTCAACGTCAATCATTATAGATTCTTCATTTCACTTCGTTCCATTCGGAATGAGATTGGAAACGCTGAAATTTTGCAGTTAAAAAACAAGCAATTAAAAAAATGAAATCCAATATATTTTTCACAGCAGACCACCATTTTGGTCACGAAAATATTATAAAATTCTCCGAAAGACCTTTTGAGTCTTTGGAACAGATGAATGAAGAACTCATTAAAAGATGGAATGAAAGGATCGGCAAGGACGATATCGTTTACCATTTAGGCGATGTAAGTTTAGGAAAACCAGATATTACAAAAGGTATTTTAGATAAATTGAATGGTAAAATTCATTTAATAAAAGGCAATCACGAAGGTGCGGCTCTGACTTATCCTAAACGATTCGCGTCTATCAGAGATTATCACGAACTAAAAATCGATGAGCCTGAAAACAGCAATGGCAAACAAAAAATCATCCTTTTTCATTACGCCATGAGAACCTGGAATGGTTCACATCGCGGAGTTTGGCAACTTTACGGTCATTCACACGGAACTTTGCCGGATGATGAAATGGCTCTGAGCTTCGATGTCGGTGTAGATTGTCATAATTTTTATCCAATTTCTTACGAAGAAGTTAAAGAATTTATGAAAAAGAAAAAGTGGACTCCGCCATTTGCTCCGAGAAATTAATAAGATGGAAGCTGGATGCGAGATGATGGAAGTTTTTACAGTGCGTAATTTACTTCCAGCCTCCAACTTCCGGCTTCCATTCTTTAAACCAAAAATTATGAAAACAACCAATGAAATATTAATCATCGATTTGGAAGCCACATGTTGGGAAAACGACAGAATTCCCGCCGGACAAAAAACCGATATTATAGAAATAGGAATTTGCGAATTAAACAAAACAACACAAGCAATTTCCAAGAAGCAAAGCATTTATGTAATTCCCGAAAGGTCTAAAATCAATAAATTTTGTACTGAACTTACCGGAATTACACCACAATTAATCGAAGAAAAAGGAATTTATTTCGAAGAAGCCTGCAAGAAAATTAGAGATGAATATCATTCAACTCAGCTTACTTGGGCAGGTTTTGGAAATTTTGATAAAGAGCAGATCGTCGAACAGTGCGATTATCTCGGAATCGAAAATCCTTTTTCCGAAAATTATATCAATGTGATGTATCAATTCAAACAATTTAATGGACTTTTTAAAATGATGTGCTTAAAAAGAGCCTTGAAGTTCCTGAATATGGATTTTGAAGGCAATCATCACAGCGGAGCCGACGATGCTTACAACGCTGCCAAAATTTTGAGAGAGATTCTAAGGTGAATTTGGGTTGGAAGTCTGAAGCTGAAGGCTGGAAGTAAATTGTGCACTGTAAAAACTTCCATCTTCCCGCATGCAGCTTCCAACCTTTAACAATTAAATATTACAACAAATGAAAACAACAGATAAAATATTAATTATAGACCTCGAAGCCACGTGTTGGGAAGACCGACCGCCGAGAGGTCAGGAAAGTGAAATCATAGAGATCGGAGTTTGTATTATGGATGCAAAAACCGGTAAGATTTCGCAAAATGAGGGAATTTTGGTAAAACCTCAATTTTCAAAAGTGAGTCCATTTTGTACGGACCTTACTTCTATTACGCAGCAAATGCTTGACGACGAAGGTATTTTATTGGAAGATGCATTAGATATTCTGAGAGCAGAATACGATTCTGAAGATCTTACTTGGGCAAGTTACGGAAACTATGACTTGAACATGCTTCAAAATCAGGCAAGAAGATTCAATGTAGATTATCCTTTGAGCGATGATCATATCAATGTGAAAACTCTGTTCGGAGAATTGCATCCGACAGTTCGTAAAAGTGTCGGTATGGCAAGAGCTTTGGGAGAACTGAATCTCACACTTGAAGGCACGCATCACAGAGGTGTTGATGATGCTAAGAATATTGCGAAAATTTTGCACTGGTGCTTGCAGCAATAATGTAATAATTTAGCAATCTAAAAATGTAACAATGGCTCCCTTTAAAATAGGGAGTTTTCTATTTCCTCTCCAGCCACTCCTCATATGAAAGCACACCCAATTCCGGCTTTCCATCACCTTCTAAAATCGATATAAATTCTAATTGATTTCCATCAGGATCATTAAAATAGATCGCCAAAGCAGGCATCCATGCGAAAACCATCGGCTGAAGACTCCCATCTTTCAGGAAATTGTAAGGCTTTAAATTTTTATTTTTCAAAAAGTCAACAGAATAATTCATAATATCTTCTTTATCGGCAGTAAAAGCAAAATGTCTGGTCTGCAAATTTTCTTTCTGTTCCCACAAACCCAGCATCGATTCCTTATTTTTTCCAATCCATAAAAATGCAATCGGGCGCGTTTCATCTTTGTGAGCGAATTCCAATCCCAATACTTTTGTGTAAAATTCTATAGCATTTTCTAGGTTGCTTACTTGCACATGAGTCTCATATAATCCTTTAATCATAGTTTAAAATTTTAATAGAACAAAGCTAGAAAAGAGATTTTCATAAACTTCAAATTGTTGATTCCTTTATTTGAAATGAATAATAGATTTTTTCTTTCGGTTGATAGTTGATGGTTTATAGTTGTTAGTTCAGCAGTATGTTTGTCATTCAGAGCGAAACGAAGTGCAGCGTGGAATCTCTGCCGAAAAAAAAGCAGTCTAGATTCCTCCGGAATGACAAACTTTGTGAATAAGTTTTTTAAGATTTCTCCATCACTACTTTTTTCTGAAAAATAACATAGTAAAATTTTATCGCAGATAAAACCCTTTGTGCCTTAAAAGCAGCCTAAATAAAAAGAAAAACTTTGCGCCTTAGCGATTTTCCAACAAAAAATTAAAAACTTTTACACTACGCAAAAACACTGCGCAAAAGCATCCTTACTTTGCATCAGAAATCAGAGAGGAAGTGATAATCCTCGAAAATGTTTAACTAAAAAACAGTAACCATGAAATTTAATTTTTTAAGAAAATCAAATAACGTAGTAACGAATTACGAAGGTGCAAAAGCATATACCCTGACACCTGCAGAAGAACTATATAGTGCTGTTGTTACAACAGGATTATCAAATGCAACTTATGAAAAAGGAAATGACAGATTGGCGAGAATTCAGTCTCTGATTCAGAAAAATGATCCTGAATTCGTTGCAAAACTAGCCGTTTATGCAAGAAAAGATATGTATTTGCGTTCGATTCCATTGGTTTTGACGACCGAATTAGCAAAACAAACTTCAGGTACAGACTTGGTAAGCAAAACAGTTGACGGTGTTATCCAAAGAGCAGATGAAATCACAGAATTATTGGCGTATTACCAATTGGCAAACGATAGAACGGATTTGAAAAAACTGAACAAACTTTCAAAACAAATTCAGAAAGGTTTGGTGAAATCATTCAACAAATTTGATGAATACCAATTCGCAAAATACAACAGAAAAGCGGAAGTGACTTTGAAAGATGCTTTGTTCCTGGTTCACCCAAAAGCAAAAGATGAAAATCAACAAGCCATTTTCAACAAAATCGTAAACGATTCGTTGGAAACTCCATACACTTGGGAAGTTGAACTTTCGGTTTTAGGACAAACAAAATTTGCCGATGACGCAGAAAGAAAATCAGCTTTCAAAAACAAATGGGAAGAACTGATTTTCAGCAACAAATTGGGTTATATGGCAACCTTGCGAAACCTTAGAAACATCTTAGAAGCCAACGTTTCATCGGATGCGATGTACAAAGTGTGTAATTATTTGTCGGATGAAAAAGCGGTGAGAAATTCAAAACAATTGCCATTCAGATTTTTGTCGGCGTATAGAGAATTGAAAACGATCGATTCGCCTTACTTGTCATCAATCTTGGAAGCATTGGAAGATGCAGTAATGGTGAGTGCAAAAAACATCAAAGGTTTTGGTTTCGATACTTCAGTAGTGATCGCGGCAGACGTTTCCGGTTCGATGCAACAACCGGTTTCTCCGAAATCTAAAGTATTGTTGTACGATATCGGTCTGTTGATGTCGATGATGTTGCAGTCACAGTGCAAAAATGTGATTTCAGGTATGTTTGGTGACACTTGGAAGAGAGTTCCAATGCCTAAAAACGGTATCCTGAGAAACGTAGATGCATTCTACAAAAGAGAAGGTGAAGTTGGTTACTCCACAAACGGTTATTTGGTGATCGAAGATCTATTGAACAGACGTGAAAAAGTGGATAAAGTAATGTTGTTCACCGACACTCAGCTTTGGGATAGCAACAGTGGTAGAAATTCTTTCGAAAATTCGTGGAATCAATACAAAAGTTTCAACCCGAATGCAAAATTGTATATTTTTGATTTGGCTGGTTACGGAAAACAACCGTTGGATGTCAGAAAAAATGATGTATATCTTATCGCAGGTTGGTCAGACAAAATTTTCGATGTGCTGAATGCTTTGGAAGACCGAAAATCAACGGTAGAAATCATAAAAAAAGTAGTGCTGTAAAAGGCACTGCTTTAAAATATAAGTTATAAGTCATAAATGATAAGTGATTTTCAAATTGGATAATTACTTTTATTTAGGAGCTTAATCCCGCTTTCCACTGTATCTTTTGTTCCGCTTCGCTACACAAAAGGATGCCGTTACAATCGGGGCTAGAAAAGAAAAACTGTACAAAATGATTCGATTTATTAACGCAATAGAAATTTTTCCATTAAGGTATCAGAAAGAAGATGCCGAACTACCTGAAATATCTGATCTTCATGATTCGGAAGAATGGTATAATGAATGGATAAAATCACAAACGATATTAAAGCTAGATTTCGATGCTATAGAAAAAGGATCATATTTCGTTGATACAGAAATTATTGATGATGAAAATCTGCAAATCATTTTAACTGAATTTTTAGAAGAAATAGATTTGGATGATTTTGAAGATAGTATAATATCGTTCAACGGAGGAATTGTTTTAATGGAAAACGAAAAAGTTTTAATTAAACCAATGTGTTGCGGAGATCTCAGAGATATTTCAGAATGGAGAAAAATTTTCGAAAATTCTTCAAAAGAATGGACAGTGTTACAAATTGGACATCCTTGGGTTTTCTATAAAAAAGAAAATGAAAAAGTTCAGTTTTCAGATTATACAGAATTAAACTTAGAAGATTTTGTCAGTATTAAACCTATTTTCGAAATTGATGAATTGGAATTAAAAATAGAATTTGATAAAATAAAAGATCATCCTGTAAATTTTAAAAATAAGGTTTTAAAAATCTTGAATTCAATGAAGTTGAAAAATGCAGAATCAATTTCAGAAATAATTGCTGGAATAAGAAACTAAAATTTGTCATTCACAACGAAATGCAATGAAGTGAAGAATTTATTATGAGATTGCTTCGTCGCTTCGCTCCTCGCAATGACATAAAAAGAATAGTTGTAAAAACGACCTAGGAAATGGAGGCGTTAAGAAAATTTTAAAAATTTCCGTTAAAAAATATCCACTGTTTGAACAAGCGTTAGGAAAAGCAAGGCGTGAGTTTGGATATTTTAGGAAGATTTTTAAATTTTTAGCCGGAGTTTCCAAGTCTTGAACTTTTGGTTCTTTTGCTTCAAGGCAAAACGAACAAAAACAAAAAATAATTTCAACAACGTAAAAAGATTGCGTACCGACACAATAATTTTGCAGTAACAAAAAACAATAACCATAAAAACTCAAAAAAATAATCGATGCCGTCAGAAAAGAATTCCTTCGATTTTCACTTGAACTAGAGTCTTTTCGCTATTTTGCTCGATTTAAACTAACCAATGTCGTTATCTTAAGAGTTTCATCGTCAAACTTCCAATTTGAACAGCATTCAAAAAGCTCTTATAACCTGTTACTTGGTTTTTTATTAAAAATATTTAACTGCGTAAAAAGAATGCGCACTGAGGTGATAATTTTGCTTCAATAAAAAAATTATAATCATAAAAACTTAAAAAAGTAAGTGTCGTAAAACAGAGTTACTTCGGGGGACAGCAATACAGGTTCGAATCCGGTTTCTTATTTGAGAATGGCGTAATGGTATCGCTCTGTCGATAAGTCTCTGTTTGATTTTTCACCTTACTTAAAAATAATCGATGCCGTCAGAAAAGAATTCCTTCGATTTTCACTTGAACTAGAGTCTTTTCGCTATTTTGCTCGATTTAAACTAATCAATGTTGTTATCTTAAGAGCTCCATCGTCAAACTTCCAATTTGAACAACATTCAAAAACTCTTATAACTTGTTACTTGGTTTTTAATTAAAAAAATCAACTGCGTAAAAAGAATGCGCATTAGCTAAATAAATTTGTATCAACAAAAACAATAACCATGAAAATTTAAAAAAAATAAGTGTCGTAAAATAGAGTTACTTCGGGGGACAGCAATATAGGTTCGAATCCTATTTCCGATTAGGAATGGCGTAATGGTATCGCTCTGTCGATAAGTCTCTGTTTGATTTTTCACCTTACTTTAAAATAATCGATACCGTAAAAAAGAGTTACTTCTACTTTACATTGAAACATAATCTCTTTTTAAACATTGCTCGATTTTAAAATTATCTTACAAGTGCCGTGGATAAAAGTTACTTCGATTTTTTACAAAGGTTCGAATCCTTTCGCCGAAAGGTGTGGTCGAGTGGCTAGACGAGTTTTAAGACAGCTTTTATTAATATTTGCCTTGTATTTTTTAGAAATAAAACAGTTAAAAATAAAATCAAGTGTCGTTTTAGAATCATACTTCGATGTTAAATATTTGTGTCGCAGGTTCGATTCCTGCCTTCTCTGTGGTAAACGAGATGTAGCTCAGATGGTAGAGCAAAATGTACGGAAGATTCTGCCATTATTACCTTGATTTTTAAAAAACAAAAGAGTGCCGTAGAAAAGGCTTACTTCGAGTCAGAATTTAGACCTCAAAAATCTAAGAAAAAAGTGCAATTTCTTGAATAATAGTAGGGATCGGGTGCATGTCTGTCTTTTCGCCTTTTGCCTCTTTTTATAAAAAAATTATAAAGAATATATCAAGTGTCGTAGTATAGAAATGCTTCGATTCCAAGCTTAAGATGCAGGTTCGAATCCTGTCTGCGAAAGCAGTCGTCTAATGGTAAGATGTAAGCGTAAGTGTCTGTACGAAAATTACCTTGATTTAAAATAAAGAGTGCCGTTAGAGAAAACTTACTTCGGTTAATCTTATGATGTTGGTTCGACTCCAGAGTAGATCTGAAAATGATCTATATAAAGAGTTTTCTCGTCTTTTGCCTCTTTTTTAATTTAAAATTTATAACAAATAAGTGTCGTAGAGAAGGGTTCCTTCGTAAATATAACGGTCCTAAGGTAGCGTAATTCGGGCGACCGAACTAGCGAAGTTGGGTTGAAAACCAACCGGGCAAAAGTTTTCGCAAGAAAACGTAAGTCTCTCGTAGATGTAGAATTGCCGGCTCACTGCCCAAAATGGGTAAAAGCGGCGCTCTTAAAAGAGCACACTCTTTTCGCCTTTTACCTTATTTGTTTTAAAGATATAAACAAGTGCCGTAAAATAGTGTTACTTCGCTCATCACGACGGGGTCGCGGGTTCGAAATGCACAGCATTCGTGAATACAAAAAATAAAATATAAAAGGGCAATGAACAATCCCGCCTTTTCCACAAAAAAAAGCACAAAATCTAAATAGGAAAAGTAGCTCAGTGGGTTAGAGCACGACTCACTTTTTGGTTGTTGCCTTGTTTAAAAATAAAAGTGACGAAGAGAAAAAATAAATCGGGAACATTTTGAAGGGGAGGAATAATGAAGTCGGTAATACCGGCAAGATTATCCGGTTCGACTCCGGCATCACGCTGCCCCAATTATTTTTTTTCGATTGTGGCCTTTTATAAAAGAAGCCGGATGAAATTTTCATTCGGCTTCTTGATTGAAAGATATTAAAATAAAATATTGAATGCTGTTTTAAAATAAAAAGGCAATACTCAGAATATTGCCCTTGTTTTCATTAATGAAATTTTTTTTCATTGTGTGTTTTTTGTTTTTGGCAAAATTCAATTTCATCATTTGTGCTCGGAAAATCAATCTAAAGGTTAATTTTTATATTTTTCATTTGTGTTTAGATTTAGTCAAATTTTTCAGAAAACTTTAGTAAAGTTTCTTTATCATCATTTGTGTTTTTAATTATACACCTTTTGTTGATTTACCTGTGCAAATAGATTAAAAAAATATTTCTTAACAAAAAAAACAGTATACTATTCTTATACTATTTTAAAATAATTATTTTATTTTCAGTGTTTTATATTCTTTGGGTTGATTTTTTTATTAAAAATAAAATAAATTTAAATTTATAGATGAATTGAAATTATCTGAGGATTATTTTGAGCAATAAAATTTTTCTTTCAAAAAAAATTAATAGTAGAAGAGCAATCATAAATTGAGTTTAGTTCCGCTCGGTTCTACTATTAATTCATCATTTTTTGTGTGTTTTTAAAATTTTGATTATTTACTAATCAAATTCATCATTTGTGTTTTTGCCCTTATTATAGAATGTTAGAAAATTTTTATTGTTATTTGTGTTTGTGCTTTTTTATCTAATTAATTTTATTTATTGTGCTTTAAAAATTTCGTCAAATGCATTGATTTAATTTTCTGATGCAAAGAGAATGAAATTTAGCTTTAATTCAAAAAAAATAGCATACCATCAGTATACTATTTATATGTAAGTTTCTTGTTTTTAATGTTTTAATTTAGTTTTTTTGAGTTTGTGTTAATTCTCTTAACCAAATCCCCATATCCTTTTCTTTTGGAATATTGAATTTCTTACGAAGATTTTGCTTTCTGTTTCGTACAGTGTTTATCGATTTTGATGTATATTCTGCAATATCTTTAATGGTAAATCCTAAAAAAGTATAAGCACACAAAACCAACTCAGAAGTTCTAAGCCCAGGGGAATTTTGAAGAATTTTTATTTGAAATTCAGGATAAATTTCCTGAAAATATTCATAGAATTTAGGATCATTACTTTTGGCTAAATCTATAATATCGGTGTAGGCTTTATTTATTTTTTGTTGCAGTTCTTTGGTTTCTGTGTTTTTCTGATCAATAATTTCGTCTTTTTTCTGAAGATTGCCTTTTACTTCGCTGATTTGATTTTCTTTATGTTTCAGATTTTTATAAATTAAGCGGGAAAATATAAAAATGAGCAGAATTATAATGACAATAAGGAAAAAAATTAAGGTATAGTGTGTTTTTTCTTTTGTTTTATAAAAATTTTCATGATCACTGAGAATTACTTTTAAAGCTTCCTCTATATTTTTTTCTCTTTCCAAAAGAAGTTTATGTTGTAGATCGGTATATATTTTTTTGTATTCAGATTGCTTTTTTGTTTCTCCAAGATTACCATACAAGTCAGAAATTTTCTTGTATAAACTGTTATTGTGAAAATGATAAGGTGCAATTGATTGGTCCTTAATATTTTTGATTGCTTTTTCATAAAAAGAAATAGCCCTTTTGTATTGCTTTTGCCAGGTAAAATAATCTCCAAATGACGTATAATCCTGAAAAACAACCGGATCTTTATATTTTAAATTAATTTTGAAGCTTTTATTAAAATAGTAGAGTGTAGAATCTGGCTTTTCGTTATCCATAAAATCCGTACCCATATATCGATAATAGTCTGAAAGTTCTAAATGAATTTGCCTTTCAGGAATTTTTTTTAATTCATCGTAAGATAATTTAGAATAATATAATGCTGAATCTGGTTTTAATGCTCCAAGATTTAAGTATGTTCTTTGTTTTAAGATAATGGCTTCTCTATTATTTTCATTCTTTAAAAGCTTTATGATATTAGGAAGCTCTTTAGTAAACTGAGAATTTAATCCCAAACTGTAGTAATTGAAAGCTTTTACTTCACTTACCTGAGCTTGTAAAAGGTTGCTTTTTTTTCCATAAGGCTCATTTAGTGCCTTATTAGCATACGCAAAACTTTCTTTTTGCATTTCAAGAAAGGAGAGTGCTCTCGCCATTGTATAATAACTCTGTGTTATTTTTTCTGAATTTTCGGCTTTTTGGGAAAGAATAAGTGCGTCTTTTGCATATTTTAGTTGATCGAGATGTTTAAATTTTTGTCTGCTGATTTCTGCTTTTTTTAAAAGCTCATCAATATTTTTAGTATCATTATTTTGACAGAAAATAAGACTAGACCAAAAAAAGAAGAATAGAAAAAGAAAATATTTTTGAAAGCTTCTCTTGAGCATTAAATAATTATTCATCATGAGGCTTTACTGTGTTTTTAGTTATAGCTTATTTAGGCAAAAGTAACAAAATATTGACTTAATTTACTGTATTATTAAAATTATTGTTGATTACTTTTGTTGAGATAAAGAGTAAAAAGTAGAAAGGTAACATCGAAAAAATATTACCTTTTTCTACTTAAATTTTTCATCATGTTGTGTTGTTTGTTGTAGTCAAAAAAATTGGGACAATTTCATGAAAACAACAGTTTAAATTTACTCTCTGAAAACTTTATTGTTTATTGTGTTTTTTATGGTTTGTTTTTAATTGTTTGTGTTTTTATTCGGTATTATTTTCATTTTAAATTTTAAACAAATAGATAAAAAAAATATGTAAGCACAAAAAAAGTAGTATACCATTTGTATACTACTTTTGGTTAATATTTTGATTTTTAAAGCTTTATGTTTTGTTTATTCTTTTGGATAAATAGTATTGTTTAACCAATCTTCCATGTCAGTTTCTGTGGGAATACTGAATTTTTTGCGCAAATTCTGCTTCCTGTTTCTGATGGTATTAATCGATTTAAAAGTGTATTCAGCAATATCTTTAATGGTAAACCCTAAGAAAGTATAAGCACATAAGATGAGCTCGGTAGTTTTCAAACCCGGAAAATTTTCCAGTAATTTTTTCTGAAACTCCGGATAAACTTCTTGAAAACGAAAATAAAATGAAGGATCATTAGTACGCGCCAGTTGCATTACCTCTTTATAAGCATCGCCTATTTTTTGCTGAAGCTCTTCTTTTTCGATACTTTTTTGAGAGATCAATTTTTCCTTTTCTTCTAAGGTACTGGTAACTTCTGTGATGAAAGTTTCTTTGTGTTTCAGATTTTTGTGTAAAATTTTATAAATAATGATAAATAAGAGTATTAGTATAAAAACTCCTGCAAAAATCATGGTATATTTTCTTTTTTGAGAAGAATTGTATTGATTTTCCTTGTCTTTTAGAATTATATTTATAGCATAGTCCATATTTTTTGCTCTGTCTGCAGAAATTTTGTTTTGGTTTTCGTTATAAAGCTTTTCATATTTTGTCTTTTTTTCGTTATTGCCTAAAATACCGTACAATTCAGACGTATCCTTATAAATTTTAATAAAACCCATGATATTCATCGATTTTTTATCAACTTCTTCTAAAGATTTTAAATTAAAATCAAGCGCTTTTTTGTAATCTTTATTCTGATGATAATATTTCCCTAAAGACATGTAGGATAAAAAAAGACTGTAATCGTTATATTGTCTTGATACGTCATAGCTTTTTTGAAAATAATATAATGCAGAATCATTTTTTTTCATTTTAAGAAAAGCATTTCCCATAGAAATATAATGATCTACGTAGTTTGCGTATGCTATATATTCTGGCAATTTTCGGATCTCCTTTTCTCTCTTACGATAGTAAGCAAGTGCAGAATCAGGATTATCGTCATCAAAGTAAAGATGCCCGATATTGCTGTATATTTTTGACTGTAATTTTATGGCAGTGGTGTCTTTTCTTCCTTTTAAAAGCTTTAAAATATCATCAAGCTCTTTTCTTCCTTCAGATTTTAATGATAAGGCATTGAAATTATAGGCCTTTATATCTTTAAATTTAGCCTGCAAAAGCGGATCGCCTTTTGTGTAACTTAATTTGAGGCCTTCTTCTATAGCCAAAAGACTTTCTCTTTGCAATTCCAAGGAGCTTAAGGCACGAGCGATAGAAAATGTACTTTCTGCGATTCTTTCTGGATCATTTATTTTTTTTGCTAATACATTGGCTTCCTTAGCATCCTCCAGCTCAAGAATATTTTTGTAATTTTTATGATTTTTGTATGCACGAAGGAGTAGCACATCGATTTTTTCTACTTCATTACTTTGGCAAATCGCGTGATTTGACAATAAAATGAAAAGTAGCATGATGCTATTTTTTAAAATGTAATTTGTTCTAATCATAAAACTTTGCCCCATAAAGTTGTGATGAATGATTGTTACAAAAATATAACTCTTAATTTAATAAATACTAGATATAATCCATGATTTCACTTGTTTATCATTTTTTTGCTAAAGATTTAAGTTTAACATCTAATATTAACGAATAAAATGATGCAAATTGTACAAAGTGTAATATGAATTTACGTCAAAAAAACAAATTGTTAAGTTTATTTTAAAGCATAAAAACGAGAATTGATTTAAAAAATCAATCAATTTGAAAATGTAAACGAGAAAGGAATTAAGATTTGAAATTTATATGAAAAAGGATAATACAAGAATGAAGTATTACCCTTTTGTCATTTGTTTTTCATCATTGTGATGTAGTCTGTTTTCTTTCAGATTTTTTCATTTGTGTTGTTTGGAAAAAGAAATTTGAAATTTAGGGCAATATTCAAATTCCTTGATTTTCATTCTTATTTTTAGAAAATTCTAGGGATTAATTTTTCTAATTAAAAGCTTGAGGTTGTGTTTTTTTTCATCATTCGATTTTTGTGACCTTACTTGTAAATCCGTGTAATTTTCTAATACAAAGAGAAACAAAAATCACTGAATGACAAAAAAAGGAAATACCATTTATATACTATTTTTATTTAATAGTTTAATATTCAGTATTTTAATTAATTCTCTTTTTGTGGATTAATAAAATTTCTTAACCAAAATCCCATATCTTGCTCCGTCGGTATGTTGAACTTCTTACGAAGATTTTGCTTTCGGTTTCGAATTGTATTGATCGATTTGTAGGTGTAGTCTGCAATATCCTTTATAGAAAATCCTAAAAATGTATAAGCGCAAAGTATTAATTCTGAATTTCTTAATCCGGGAAACTCTGTCAGCATTTTTTTCTGAAAATTAGGATATGCATTCTGAAAAATAAAATAAAAATCGGGATCATTGTTTTTTGCCAATTCTACTAATTCTGTGTAAGAATGGTTGATTTTTTGTTGAAGTTCTTCGGTTTCCTGGCTTTTTAGATTGATAATTTTATTTTTTTCCTGTAAAGTATGTGTAACTTCTGAAATAATGTTGTCCTTGTGCTTAAGATTTTTTCGCAAAACAATAAAAACTAGGAAGAAAATTAAACTTAAGGCAATAATTCCAACTAAAATATAAATATATTGCTGTTTATTAGATTCTTCTTGATCTCTTTTTTGGTCTTTTAAAATTACATGCAACGCATAATCCATATTATGATCTTGCTCTTTTTGAATTTTTGCATTATTCTTGGCAATTAAATTTTCATATTTTTCGTACATCTCTTTATTGCCAAGTTTTGCATAGGAATAAGAGATTTGAGCATCGATAAATGCATAATAGCTGGGTTGATAAATGTAATGCTGCATATTTTCTTTTGCTTTAAGAAAATAATCTAATGCTTTTTGGTAATTATTTTTATAGATGTAGTAGCTGCCAAAGTCTTTATATTGCTCATATAATACAGGATCATTGTATTTTTTCTTAAGTTTCAGCGCTTTTTCAAAATAATTAAGTGCCGAATCAAAATCATTTCTTTCTAAATAATTACCTCCCAGATAACTATAATGCTCGCAGATTGCATTAAAATATTTTTTTTCTGATAATTTTTGTAACTGTTTGGCTTGTAACTGAAAATAAGTATAAGCCGAATCTTTATCAGAAGTCATTTGGGCAAGATTAGCATACGTTCGTGCTCTTATTTCATAGGCTTTCTGACTGTTTTCATTTTTTAGAATGTTAAATATTTTATTGAATTGAAAGATACCTTGTGACTTCAGATTCATGAATTTATAAATGTATCCTTTCAATTCGATAAATAGAGAATTAAGTAAAGGATCTTTGGTAATATATCCGTCAGAAGTTGCTGAATTAATGTGTGCTAAACTTTCTTTTTGAAGCCCAAGATTAAATAAAGAACGCGAAATGTAGTAAGAACTTCTTGCTTTTCTTTCGCTGTTGTTTATTTTTTTCGCGAGAATATTAGCCTTTCTTGCTGTTGTGAATTCGTTAAGATCTTGAAATTTTTTATTAAAATAATCTGCCTTTTTCAGCAAACTATCAATTTGTTTCAGATCTTTATTCTGGCAAGATATATAGCCTGACAAAAGAATCAGGAGTAATAAAATGCTTTTTTTTATTTGTGTTTTCAATGGCATCATCATTATTTTTTCCTTCAAAAAATATTATGATTAATGCCAAAATATTCTACTTCAAACATTAGTTTTGAATAGAATATTTAATAATTTTTTTCGAAGGTTTTAATTAAAATAACCTAAAAATTAATAGGAACAGGGCAATATTAGGATGAAGATATTACCCTGTTTGATCCATTAATTTTCATCTTGTGTTTTAAATACAAACTTAAAATTTGGGGCAATTTCAGATTTGTATTTTTAATAGAAAGTCTTTAGGTTAATTTTGATGATATGTTTTTTTTTCATCAAATGTTTTTAAAAGGTTATCAAAATTCATCTTCCAACTTTCTGATACAAATAGAAAAAAAATTAATCAAAACACAAAAAAAATAGTATACCATTTGCATACTACTTTTGTTTAATATATTGATATTTAATGACTTATTAATTCTCCTGATTTGGATTAATTAACTCACGAAGCCATATTCCCATATCCTGTTCGGTTGGAATATTGAATTTTTTTCGCAAATTTTGCTTTCTGTTTCGAACAGTATTTACAGATTTGTAGGTATATTCTGCCACATCTTTTATTGTAAAGCCAAGATAAGTATAGGCACAAAGAATAAGTTCTGAGTTTCTTAAACCCGGAAAATCTTTTAGCATCTTTGTCTGAAATTCCGGATAGACTTCTAGAAATCGAAAATAAAATGCAGGATCATTATTCTGAGCCAAATTTATGACTTCATTATATGCGTCATTTATTTTTTGTTGAAGTTCTTTTGTTTCTTCATTTTTTTCGGAAATTATTTTTTCTTTTTGCTCAAGATGTGTTGTCACCTGGTTTATTTCAGATTCTTTTTGTTTTAGTTTATTTCTTAATGTTCTGTAAATGAAAAGAAGTGAAATAAAGAGTGCTAAAACACATAGGGAAATCCATAAATAAATCCTGTTTTGTGATTCTTTTAATTGGCTTTCGTTGTCTTTTAGAATAATATTAAGTGCTTTTTCTGTATTTTTTATTTTAAGCTCATTAGCATCTCTTATTTTTTGATTGTATTTTTCTTGATATTCATTTTGAAGCTTCTTATTTCCTAAAATTCCATATATGCTAGATATTTCTTCATAAACAAATAAATAAGGTTCAATATTTACTTTGCTTTCTTTAATATTATCCAAGCTTTTTAAGTAAAAATTCAAGGCTTTTTGATTTTCCTTTTCTGCTTTATAGTAATCACCAAAGCAAATATACTCCATGAAAACTGAAGGATTTTTATGTTTAATTTTAAATTGATAAGATTTTTGATAGTAATAGAGTGCAGAATCTTGCATTTTTCTTTCACGAAAAACATCCCCCATTGCTAAATAGCACTCCGGAAGCCTTATAGATTGAATTTCTTTTGAGAAGCCCTTTACGAGATTATAAATTTTTTTATAATAATAAGCAGCAGAATCTAGTTTATTTTCTGTCTGATAATAATTTCCAATATTACCATAAATGCTGGTAATTGTTCTTTCGGAGTCTCCGTCTGTTCTGTTCTCTAAGAGTTTTACGGCGCCAAATAGCTCTTTCATACTTTGAGAAGTGAGCCCAAGCATAGAATAATTATAAAATTTTAATTCTTTTATTCTCGCCTGAAGAGGTATGTTTTGCTTAGTATAAGGTTCTTCGTAAGCTTTATTAGTGAAAATTAAACTTTGCTTTTGTAACTCTGGAGTTAATGTTAATAGAGCCATTTCATAATAGCTTTTTGCTTTTCTTTCAGAATTTCCAGTTTTTTCTGCTAAGTTGCTGGCTTGCTTTGCATACTGTAAAGCATCTATATTATTATATTTGGCTCTGCTATTAAAACATTTCATTAAGAGTGCATCTATCTCTTTAATGTCCGCGTTTTGAGCGAATAAAAAACTTGAAAAAAAAATAAAAAATAATTGCAGACTGTTTTTTGTAATCGTATAAATCATATTAACTTTTGCCCCTTAAAGCCTTTAATGATTATGGTATTGTCGAATTACAAAAATAAGATAGTTTTTAATTTGTACAGCTATAGAATCAAAAATGTTTTTTTAATCAATTTATTTTACTGATTATCATTCGGATAGATTAGGTTTTTTAACCAAATTCCCATATCCTGATCTGTGGGAACTTCAAATTTTTTTCTCAGATTTTGCTTTCTGTTACGTATTGTATTTACAGACTTGAATGTATATTCTGCAATATCTTTAATGCTAAATCCTAAAAATGTATAAGCACACAATATTAGCTCTGTATTTCGTAGCCCCGGAAAATGTTTTAATAATGTATTGTGAAATTCTGGATAAATTTCCTGAAACCTGAAATAGAATGTAGGATCATTGTTTTTGGCAAACTCTATTAATTCATTATAAGTATCATTTACCTTAAGTTTTAACTCTTTGGTTTCTATATTTTTTTCGAAAATTACTTTTTCTTTTTGTTCAAGAGTGGTGGTTACTTCAGATATCTTCTCTTCTTTCTGTTTTATTTTTTTTCTTAAAATTCTATAAATGAATAATAAAGGAGTAAGAATAAGTAAAATGCTTAAAGATATCCAGATATATCTTTTTCTTTGGATATTGTTTAATTCATTTTCTTTATCTTTTACAATAGAAGAAACTATGTATTCTATGTTTTTCTTTTTCAGCTCGTTGTCTTCACTGTTTCTTTTCTCAAAAATGGTTCTGTACTTTTCAGCTTTCTCTTGATCATTAAGCATTTCATAATTAGTAGAAATATTTTTATAAAGGATTGTAGCTATTGCTGGATTCATAGAATCTTTTTTAATAGCGCTAATGGATTTTTTATAATAATCTATAGATGGTTTATATTTTTTTTGAAATGCATGCACATCTCCTAAATTAGCATAATCTAAAAATGTCAGTTGATTAATTTTGGAATTGATATCAAATGATTTTTTAGAAAAATAATAGGCAGAATCATAATTACCTTTCCTCATGTAAATAGAAGAGTAACATCTATAATAGATTGCTAAATATTTGGTTTTCTCATTTACATTAAAAGCGCTAAGCAGTTGTTTTGATTCTTTGTAATATTTTAATGCATCATTGATATTCTCTAAGTGATAATACTGATTTCCAATATGTCCGTAAATTTTCCCCAATTTTTCACGTGATGCTGTATCTTTTTGTTTCTCTAAGGATTTAGACGCTTTCAGGAGTTCTTTCAACCCTTGTTTAAATAATCCTTGTTGAGAATAAATTTCTGATTTTATTTCCATGATCCGACACTGGAAAAGGAGGTCTTTTTTTGCATAATTACTAGAGGCAGCCCGATTAAGAAATAGGAGACACTCTTTTGTAAGCCCGAGATTGCTTAATGCTTGAGCCATATTGAGATAGCTCTGAGAAATTCTTTTAGAGTCGCCCATCTCTTTTGCCAATAGATTAGCATCTCTGGCATATTTAAATTGTTGAAGATCCTGATATTTCAAATAACTTTTTTCGGATTTCTTCAATAAATCATCAATTTCCTCTGTCTGCGAGAAAGCAACTCCAGAAAACAAAAGAGAGAATAATAAAACGTAATTTCTGAAAAAAATACTTAATTGAATCATATTAACTTTTTGCCTTTAAAGCTTTTAATGATGATGCTATTGTCAAATTACAAAAATAACATACTTTTTCAATTAAAATAAAAAACCGATAAATTACTATTTATCGGCTGTTATTTTTTCCAGATCCTCTTCAAATGTTTTTTTCCATTTGGCGATTGTAGTTCTGCTTATTTTATATTTTTTAGACATATAACTTGTTGAAAAACCGTGCTTATGCTGATATTCAAGCAGTTTTAACATCGTTTTTTTGTCATACGTTTTTAGCTTTTGATTGTCTCTTTGGCTTTCCTTAGATTGTGTGAATATCTTCTCATTAAAATTCAGTACATCTTCCGTTGTATTTAATTTTTTGAGGAGTTCTTTAATCTTTGGGTCTTTCAGCTTATCCGGGTATTCCAGCTTAAGCATGTCATGATAAATTTTGGTGTAATTGGGTCTCATATCCTAGCTGTGTGTGTTCTATTCTACATCATTTCTTTTCTGCAACCATCTGTGTAATGTGCTTTTAGGGATAGAATATTCCTTAATGACCTCACCTTGAGTCATCTCTCCGGATAAAATTCTTTTCATAATAAAATCCTTAATTTCCTGCGTATAAATATTCTTTCTGAAATAAGGAATTTTTTCAGATTTCTGAGGGTTTTTGTGTACCGCAGAAGGCGGAGCATAAAGAATAAGGTGAGAACTGTAAAGTCTGAAAAAATCATACTCTAATAGTTTACAGAATCTCAGCAGAATTTCTGTATCGATAGATTTGCTTTTGTAAACATTTTCAATAAATTCTTCATCTTTATTTAAAAAATTACATATTCTTTCAATAGTAATTTCTTTTTCGTCTACTCGCTCTTTTATAAAATGTCCTATATGTATCTCTTTGTATAGCATTGTGTATGTAATGTTTATCATTAAACAATATACATTAGATCAATAGGTAAGCCAATCTGTTTTATTCAGATAAAAGTCTTTCTTCCTTTATTGTTGATATAAAGAAAAATTAGAATTATGATTTATTTTATTCAGTGTAATGTATAATGATTAGATATGATAATATATCCAAAGAATTACTCTTAAATACATCCTAAGAGTCCTATTCGTATTGTCGTGAGCGATCATCCTTTCATTTAATCTCGTAAAATTTCATATTTCCAAACTCTTCCCCATAAGTCTGAATTACATCTTACCTATTAAAGCTCTCTCATGTATCTTATATAATTTTTAGTTGTTAATTTTTCCCTTTAATACTGTGATTGCAGCAATTTATTTTTTCCGTCAAGATTTTATTGATAAAAATTAACCAACATTTGTTCTTCAAATATAAAAAATCCTAATTAATAACTACAAAAAAATATATTAAAAAAAACGTTAAAATTAATATTATGTTAAAAAATATACAATAAATGGACGTTTGTGTGAAATAAAATATAGCTTTTGTGGTATTAAATAAGAAAATTTATTTTGTGTAAATTATTTTAAACTCTCTACATTTGTGCTTCAGTTTTACACATGAAATTATTCGACTTTTCTCAGAAAATTAATTATAAAAACGAGTTGTTGGCAGGGCTTACCGTGGCAATGACCATGATTCCGGAGTCGCTTTCTTTTGCTATTTTGGCAGGGCTTTCTCCATTAACAGGGCTTTATGCTGCCTTCATGATGGGATTGGTGACTGCAATTTTCGGCGGACGTCCCGGAATGGTTTCCGGTGGAGCAGGAGCGACCATCGTTGTTTTAATTGCTTTAATTAAAACTCACGGAATAGAATATCTTTTCGCAACTGTTATTCTTGCAGGTATTTTTCAGATGTTGGTGGGAATTTTTAAACTCGGAAAATTCGTAAGATTAATTCCACAACCTGTAATGTATGGTTTTCTGAATGGTTTGGCTGTCATTATTTTTATGGCTCAGGTTGAACAATTTAAAATAACCGATGCAAACGGAGTGACAAGTTGGCTTCAAGGTACAACCTTATATATAATGTCGGGGTTGGTTGCTTTAACCATCGCGATTGTTTACTCTTTTCCTAAAATTACAAAAGTAGTTCCGGCTTCTTTAGTTGCTATTTTAATAGTTTTTGGAATCGTTTTAGGTTTCGGAATTCATACAAAAACCGTTGCAGACATCGCTCACATTAGCGGAAGTCTTCCAAGTTTTCATATTCCAAGTATTCCTTTTTCATTGGAAACTTTACAAATTATTTTTCCTTATGCCTTAATTATGGCTGGAGTTGGCTTGATTGAATCATTATTAACATTATCAATGGTTGATGAAATTACCAACTCTAAAGGAAGTGCCAATAAAGAATCTGTTGCTCAGGGTTTAGCAAATATTACCAATGGTTTCTTCGGTGGAATGGGAGGTTGTGCGATGGTTGCGCAAACTTTGGTCAACTTAAATGCGGGTTCAAGAGCCAGACTTTCAGGAATTATTGCATCCATTACCATTTTAATTATCATTTTAGTCGGAGCTCCATTTATCGAAAGAATTCCGATGGCAGCTTTGGTTGGTGTAATGATGATGGTTGCCATCAGTACTTTTCAGTGGGTTTCGATTAGAATTGTCAATAAAATGCCGAAATCCGATATTTTTGTTGGAATGACGGTGGCTTTAATTACGATTGTTCTTCACAATTTAGCGTTGGCAGTTTTGGTTGGAGTGATAATTTCAGCCTTGGTTTTTGCGTGGGATAATGCGAAAAGAATTCGAGCTAGGAAATATATCGACGAAAATGGTGTTAAATATTACGAAATTTTCGGCCCTTTATTCTTCGGCTCTGTTACAACATTTACAGATAAGTTCGATCCTGCAAACGATCCGAATGAAGTGGTTATTGATTTCAAAGAAAGCCGAATTGTAGACATGAGCGCCATCGATGCTTTGGACAAACTATC
This sequence comes from Chryseobacterium sp. GM_Chr_2, assembly GCF_026540445.1. NCBI lineage: Bacteria > Pseudomonadati > Bacteroidota > Flavobacteriia > Flavobacteriales > Weeksellaceae > Chryseobacterium > Chryseobacterium sp. GM_Chr_2. Next base: position 114,440 of record NZ_JALNUD010000005.1, on the reverse strand, counting down.
AAAAAAATACAGTCAACTCAATAAAAAACTTCATTTAAAACATCTTAGCGAAGATTGCATCAAAGTGCTGAAAAATGCAGAAGCCGTTATCGAAGTCAATATCCAGGATGACCCGACGTATAAAGTGATGCCGGAAAGGTAGGAGAGCTTTTAGGGTTTGAAAGTAGGAGAGTTTTGAAGGATGAATTAGGTTAGAGTCCTGAAGGGACGATTTAGGATAGAATCGTATGTAATGCGATTAAAAACAAGGTCATATTAATCGTCTTAGAAAATCAGCGCAATCCGCAAAATCAGCGCGAGAAAAATTTCCAATTTACCATTGACAATTCACTTCCATAACCCAAACAAGGACTGCAAAATAAAATTTACAGCCCTCGTTCTTTAGGTTACTAATGTATTTGCAATGAAATCAGGCACCAAAGCATAGTGCGATAATTTCATGCTGATCGAAGCTCTACCGCTCGTCAACGTTCTCAGATCAGAAATATATCCAAAAGTAGAAGCCAAAGGAACTTCCGCTGTGAAGATTTTTCTTCCTGATTTTTCATTAATCGAAGTGATCATTCCTCTTCGTTTGTTGATATCCGCCGTCACAACGCCCGTATAATCTTCAATGGTTTGAATTTCAACTTTCATAATGGGTTCCATTAATTTAGGTTTACAAGATTTTCCTATTTCTTTGAAACCATCTCTTGCTGCCATTTCAAAATCAAAGGCATGAGAATCAACTTGATGAACGGATCCGTCCAGAAGCGTAACTTTCATACTTTCCAAAGGATTTCCACTCAAAGCTCCGTTTTCCATCGCTTCTCTGAAGCCTTTTTCAACAGACGGAATAAATTCACTCGGAATCACACCACCTTTGATTTGATTAATGAACTCCAAACCCATTTCATTATCTTCTCGAGGTCCAATTTCAAACGTGATGTCGGCAAATTGTCCGCTTCCACCGTTTTGTTTGGAAAGTTTTTCTCGATGCCTTTTAGTTTCCGTTAAAATTTCCTTGTACGAAACTTTAGGTTTTCCCTGATTGATTTCAATTCCATGATTCAATCGAATCTTTTCCAACGTCACTTCAAGATGCAATTCTCCCAAACCACTCAATAAAGTTTCCCTTTTCTGTTTGTCTCTTTCAACAACCAATGAAGGATCTTCTTCCTGAATTTTTGCTAAAACCAATCCGAAAGATTTTTCATCAGCATTCGTTTTTGGCTCAATCGAAACACGAATAACCGGAGCAGGAATTGTAATGGCTTCAAGCAAAATAGATTGTTCAACACATGATAAAGAATCTCCCGTTTTCGCATCTTTTATTCCAGTTAAAGCAACGATATCTCCCGCTTTTCCTTCCTCAATAGTTAAAATCTTGTCAGATTGCATCTGCAAAATCCTCGATATCCTGAAACTTTCACCCGTTTTTACATTCTGAACAGTATCGCCAGATTTTATTTTTCCGGAATAAATTCTAAGCATCGCCAATTTACCCATGTGTTTATCAATGATAACTTTGAAAACCAATCCTGAAAAAGTTTCTTTTTCATTCCTCTGCAATTCAATTGTTTCTTCAGTTTTCGCATTTTTTCCTTTAACAGAAGGCAATTGATTCGGAGCTGGAAGATAATTAACGATCGCATCTAGCAAAGGCTGAACGCCTTTGTTCTTAAAAGCAGAACCGCATACAACGGGAACCAAACTCCTTGCCTGACAAGTTCTTTGAATTGCTTCAAAAATCATTTCCTCAGAAATTTTATTCTCAGAATTCATAAAAGTTTCAAAGAAAATTTCGTCACATTCTGCCAATGTTTCCATTAGCTTTAATCTGAATTCATCAGCTTCAGCTTGGTAATTTTCAGGAATTTCCTTCTCAATAATGGTTTCTCCGTTTTCATCGATCCAATACAAAGCTTTTTGTTTGATTAAATCGATAACGCCTTCAAATTGATCTTCAGAACCAATCGGAATTTGCAAAGCCAAAGGAACTGCATTCAGTTTGGTTTTAATTTCATTCACAACAGCGAAGAAATCGGCTCCGATTCTGTCCATTTTGTTGATGAAACAAATCTTTGAAATTCCATGTTTTTCAGCTTGGAACCAGACATTTTCCGTTTGTGGCTGAACTCCTGAAGAAGCACAGAAAACCGGGACAACGCTGTCTAAAACTCGTAATGAACGTTCAACTTCCACCGCAAAATCAATGTGTCCCGGAGTGTCGATAATATTGATATTGAAAATGTTATTATCCTTTTTCCATTGCGTGGAAATTGCTGCAGATGAAATGGTAATTCCTCGGTTTTTCTCCTGAATGTCTTTATCCATCGTAGTATTTCCATCGTCTACGTTTCCAATTTTGTGGATCATTCCAGTGTAATAAAGCAATCTTTCTGTTAAAGTCGTTTTTCCTGCATCGAGGTGTGCTATGATACCTATATTTCGTGTGTTGTATTTCATTTTGTTTAATTTAAATTGTTGATTTTTAAAGTGTATTCTGAATTTTAGGCATAAAAATTCCTTGTCCTTACGTTTCGTTTTTGTAAGAAATTGAATTTTATTTTCGTGAAAAATATCAGATAACCTTTTCGAATAATTGAAAAGCTGAAAGTAGGGTAGCAAAAAAGACCTATCTGAACAGATAGGCCTTCATTATATTTTTATTTTATAAGGTCGATCGTTATTCAGATAAATATTTAGTGCTACCAAAGTACACAGCTCTGATAGGATTGCTTAAAGAAATTATATTTATCATTTTTGTTGACATTGTTGATTGTTAATCGGTTGCGAAATTAGAAAAAATATTTTAACAGCAAAAACTTTTTTTGATTTTTTTCAAAGGACAAAAAATTGACAAATATTGAATTGCTACATTCGTTCAGCAAATGATATCAGAAAATCTTGGCTGAGTGAAACGCCTTTGCGAACGAAAAATATACATAATGATTTTCAAGAAAACCTTTGCGATCTTTGCGTTAAAAAAATGATTGGTATTGAGTTCAAATTAGAATAAATTATAAAAATATCTTAAAACACAGAACTACATTTCTACATTAATTTAAAAATTCTATCTTTGGAAAGAATTGAAATGATTCGGCTAAAAAAACTAACGATGAAAAACTTGAAATCAATTAAATCTTTTTCAAGAAAAAGCTAAATAAAAATTTTAACTTATAAGGTTTGAAAACAGATATAGACATCCACAATCACTCACATTTTTCTTTTGATTTGTGGCTTACTTTAATAAAATCTCACCCTGAATTTAAAGCAAAAAGAGTTGAGCTTTTTTCCTCGTTTTTTAATGTGGAAAAACCGATTGATGAAGTTGCGAAAACGGTAAAATATTATGACGATTTGTGTAATACCATTAATGAAGTAATTGGTGGGAATGTAGACACTTTCGAAATTTATTTATTGATTTTAAATGCTCTGAATGTAAATGTAAAACAATTGAATAAAGATGTTTTAAGCGAATTTTATCAAAAAAGTGAAGATCTTTTTTTAGAATATAGCCCTGTTGTGATATTTGAAAATATTCATGATTTTTTTGATGAAATTAAAAATCAAGGAAAAACGATAAATATTCTAAGCAATACAGGATTTATAAAAGGAAAAACGATGCGCAAATTCCTTATTAATGAGAATCTGGATCAATACATCGATTTTCATATTTATTCTGATGAAATTAATTGCTCAAAGCCGAATCCTCAGATATTTCAGGAAGTGAAAAATTTAATTAAAAATCAGGATTTAAGTTTAAATCAAATTTTGCACATCGGCGATAATCCGATTGCAGATTATAAAGGGGCAAAAGATTTTGGTTTCAATGCACATTTATTAAAACACTAATTATAAAAGATGAATAAAAGATATAGTTTACATCACATTCATTCGGCGGATGAATTTACATTTTCGCCCGCAGAATACAGCTATTTTAAGTACGGAGATAGGTCGTTTGCACAAAAATTTGCAAAGGAATTGTTTACTGGGTTTATTGCTTCTCATGAAGAAATTCTGAACACAGATCAGCAGATCGTTGTGTTGCCAAGTCCTTACATGGCGATTCCGACGGCTTCTAATTTCCTGTGTTTTTACTTTAAAAAGCATCTTGATTTTTATCTTTTTCAGAAAGGAAAAAAATCAAGCATTTTATCAAAAATCAATAGAAATCATACCTATACAACAGATTACGGAAATCTAAGCTTTGAAGATCGTAAAAATCTGATAGCCAATGATACTTATTATCTGGATAAGGATTTTCTTAAAGGAAAACTTTGTATTTTTATAGATGATATTAAAATAACGGGAAGTCATGAGTTTACCGTGAATAAAATTTTGAATGAATATAATGTAGAAGGTGATTTTTTATTCATGTATTATGCTGAACTGATGAATTTTGAGCTGGATCCAAAGATTGAAAATTTCTTCAATTATTATGCGGTGAAAAACGTAGAACACATTGCAGAAGTAATGTTGAAACCAAGTTTTCAGTTCAATACAAGGATTGTAAAATATATTTTGGGCTTAGATTCAAGTAATTTTGATTATCTTACGTCTAAAGTAAAAAAAGAACAGATGGATGATTTGCTGGAACAGGCAATCAGTAATAATTACCATCTCATAAAAGAATTTGAAAATAATATAAACACTTTAACGCAAACAGAACTAAATTATGGCTATTAACTTACAGAAAGGACAGAGAGAAAATATAAATGCACCAAAATTCACTGTAGGATTGGGTTGGGACACCAACAATACTTCTACGGGAACGGGTTTCGATTTAGACGCATCTTTATTTTTGTTGGGAGAAAATAAAAAGTTAATTTCAGATAATCACTTTATTTTTTACAACAATTTGGAGTCTCCGGATAAAGCGGTAGTTCACTCTGGTGATAACTTAACAGGTGACGGAGCTGGAGATGATGAGCAAATTAAAATCGATTTAACTAAAATTGATGATGCTGTAAAAGAAATCACTGTTGTTGTTACCATTCATGATGCAGATGCAAGAAGACAGAACTTTGGGCAGGTGAGAAATTCTTTCATCAGAATTTTCAATACAGATACGAACGAAGAAATTTTAAAATACGAACTAGACGAAGATTTTTCTATTGAAACCGCTGTAGAATTCGGAAGAATTTATAACAGAAACGGAGAGTGGAAATTTGAAGCAGTAGGTGCGGGGCAAAGAGAAGGTCTTGAAAAATTTGTATCAATCTATCAATAATTTATTATGGACAATCAAGAAAATCAACCTATAGATCCACTTGGATCAATCGAGCCTCTAAAGACGTTTGAACCAACTCCGATGACTCCTCCGACACCCGCGACGCCAAGTATGGCTCCGGCTCCGGTGATAGATAGAGACGGAAACGTAAATTTAAAGCAGTTGCAGTCTGAAGAGCGTAGAAAATATGAAGTTCTTGCCGATTCTATTGATGAAACCAATCCAGGATCGATCGTTAATTTTGGAGCAGAGCTTCAGAGAACGTTATCGAACCAGAGTGATAGTTTCTTAGGAAATGTAAGAAGATCAAATTCCGGTGAAGTTGGAGAATTGATTAATAATTTATTGATCGAGCTAAATTATGTAGATGTTGAAGAATTAAATCAGAATAAATTCAAAAGTTTTTTAAGCAAATTACCTTTCATGAAAAGTGTAATGACGCAGATTGAGAATTTATTTGCCAAATATGATAAAATTATCAACAATATTGATCAGATCTCTTATAAAGTAAATGCTGGAATCATTACTTCAACGAAAGATAATGCAGTTTTACAAACGATTTTTGAAAGTAATATTAATGCCATCAAGCAAATTGAAGAACTGGTAATTGTCGGAAATCTAAGAATAGAAAGAGCCGGCGCCGAGCTAACCCACATGGAGGCTAATACGCAGGAGTTTCAGGATTATCAAATTGCGGATAAAAGAGATTTTATCGCGAGATTAGACCGAAGATTGGCAGATCTTAAAGTGGTTCGTTTAATTATGATGCAGTCTCTTCCGCAGATCAGATTGGTTCAGAATAACAACGTTTCGATTGCTGAAAAAGCTCAAACGATCTTAACAACAACGTTGCCACTTTGGAAAAACCAACTTTCTTTAGCCGTTGCGATGTACAGACAACAGCAAAGTATTGAAATTCAACAAAAAGTTTCTGCGACAACGGAAGATATTTTGAGAAAAAATGCCGAGCGTTTAGGTCAGAATTCAGTGAATGTGGCAAGAGCCAACGAGCAAACGATTGTATCTGTTGAAACATTGAGAGAAACGACTTCGAAGTTGATCAATACATTAAATGAAGTAAAACAAATCCAGAAACAAGGTGCAGAAGGAAGAAGAAAGCTGGATCAGGATTTGATGACTTTAGAGCACGAATTAAAAGCAAACGTAAGAGGATAAGAGCATAGAAAAAGGTGAATGATGATGCTGTAAACATACTATCTCAGAGCAATAGAAGATTAACAAAGCTTAAACTTCTGTGTAATTTTTTTGAAAATGTTGATATAATTTCAATTTATATAAAAACCGATATTATACACAATCTTTTTCGGGAAAATACGGGATTGGATTACAGTAAACTCGAACTTTTTCACTTGCAATATACCGATAGCCTGATCGAACTTCTGACTAAAATTAAAAGGCAAAAGGAAAACGATCTCTTGGTTATCATTAATGAAATTGATATTAATAACAAGTACATTTCGGGGTTTGAAGATAGACGTGTTGATAGTTTTGAAACAGACCGGAGAATGTACAGCGGAGTTTTTTCTAATCAGCTGAAAAGCCTTTACAAAGATCTTACGGAAGATAAATTCCGTCTGAATTGGGATAATGTGCTGTATTTTAATAAAAGATATGCCACAGAATTTTACAGAAATGATGTGGATGAAGAATTGTTAAAGTCGGATACTTTTCCTGCTTATCGATACCTTGAGTATGAGATCGAAAGAAAATTATTGGGAAGACTTAATATTCAGGATTTTAAAGCTCGTTTTGTCTGCGGATATGTGATTTCCGGAAATCAATATGAGTTGTTTAAAATTTTCCAGTCGGATGACCATTTTATTTTTGATGTTGAAGGTAAAAAAATGTACCTGGTCGATTCAAAAAAACTGGAAAAGCTGGATATATCGCCCAATGAATCTAATCAGGGATCTATTGTGGATCAGTTGAAAAAGAAAAATGAGCAGTTGGAAGAAAATATCAACCAAAGAAAAAGAACATTGCCGGAGCAGGTAACCTCTGTTTTGAAAGATTATATCCAAAATTTAGAAAGCATTGATATCATGAGCAAAATTTTTGACATCAATGAAGAAACGAATATTCTGCGTGCAATGTTGAATTTAAATTTAAATAATAATTAAAAAAACAAAGAATACTGAAAACCGTAGAATTTAAATACGGGAATTCTGTTTCTTTGCTAAAAAACAATAAACTAAACATAAAAAGATGGCTATCAATTTACAAAAAGGTCAAAGAATTAACCTTACGAAGGAAAATGGTACAACGCTTACTCAGGCTTGTGTTGGGATCAACTGGGGGGCTATTGAGAAAAAAGGATTTTTCGGTGGAGTAACTCGAGAGGCAGTTGATTTAGACGGAAGCTGTATTTTATACGATTCTAATAAAAATGCGACTGAAGTGATCTATTTCGGAAACCTGAAATCTAAAAACGGAGCTGTAAAGCACAGTGGCGATGATTTAACAGGTGACGTGAATGGAAACGACGGTCTTGACAATGAAGTAATCACTGTAGATTTCAGTAATTTGGATTCAAATGTTGAGCACGTTGCTTTGGTTTTGAACAGCTATAAAGGTCAGGATTTCGGAACAATTCCTTTTGCTTCAATCAGAATTTACGAAGGAACTCCTACGAATGTAAGAGAAGTTTTCGCTAAATATGATATTGCTAATGATGCTTCGTTCAGAGGTCATGTGGCGATGGTAATGGGTGTTTTCTACAAAAGAAACAACGAGTGGAAATTCAATGCGATTGGAGATCCAACAGCAGACAGAAAATTGCAGGAAACCATTGAAACGGTAAAGCAGAAATATCTATAAAATTGGTATTCATTAGGAACGGGCTTTAGCCCGTTTAATGAAAAGGTAAGTTTCTAATCCGGCTTTAGCCAAAACTTATTTTAAAATATTGAATTTTAAGACAATAAATTTAAATGGCAATACTTGTATTCGTACAACTATTGCTTTTATCATATAAAAAGCACATTAAAAAGTGGACAAACATCAAAGTATTATAGATCTTCATCCTGGGTTGGTTTGGGGATTTGCGGTAACGGTAGTTATCATGTTGCTCCTTGACTTAGGGGTTTTCAACAAAAAAAGTCATGAGGTTTCTTCCAAAGAAGCTACCATCTGGTCAGTTGTTTGGATCTCGCTGTCTATGGTATTTTCGGGAGTGGTGTATTGGGTTTTCAATACAGACGGAACGCTGGAAAGTCATGCTATGGCAGTAGAGAAATTCACACAATATCAGGCAGCTTATTGGGTTGAAAAGGCTCTTTCGGTAGATAATTTATTTGTATTCATCTTAGTTTTCGGATTCTTTAAAGTACCGAAATACCTTCACCATAAAGTTCTTTTTTGGGGAATTATCGGAGCATTGATTTTCAGAGCGATCTTCATTTTTGCTGGAGTTGGATTAATTAATTTGACGTATTTGCCTGAAATGAATATTTTCGGACAGGCCGTTCAGATCAATATTGTAATGGTACTTTTCGGATTATTCCTTGTCTATGCCGGGATCAAATCTTGGGGAGATGGTGGCGATGATGAAGACGAAGATTACAGCAATACTGCCGGAGCTAAACTGATCAAAAGATTCTGGAAAGTTTCTGATAATTATGCTGGAGATAAATTCTTCACCGTTCAAAACGGAATTAAAATGGCAACTCCACTTTTGGTAGTTGTGGCGGTAATCGAGTTTACAGACGTATTGTTTGCGGTAGATTCTATTCCGGCGATCTTTGCGATTTCAGATGACCCTTTTATCCTTTACACCTCGAATATTTTCGCAATTTTAGGATTAAGATCATTATATTTCCTTTTGGCAAACTTCATACACATGTTCAGCAAACTGCCTTACGGATTGGCAATTATCTTGTCTTTTATTGGAGTTAAAATGCTAATTGCACCGTGGATTCACATTTCATCACCGGTTTCATTAGGAATTGTAGGTGGGGTATTGGTGATCTCAGTAATTTTATCAATCATTTTCCCTGATAAAGAGGAAGAAGAGAAAGAAAAAATTGAAAAATAATACCAACTATCTTTAGATATAGAAAAGCTTTACATTGTGTAGAGCTTTTTTTGTTTGAAGCTTTTTCCCGCTTTCCACTGTATCTTTTGGGTTACGGCTTCTGCTTCGCTCCAGCCGCAACCCAAAAGGATGTCGTTCCAATCGGGGCTAGGGTAGAAGTCAATCATTTTAGTATTTGAAAATATGTTCAAAGTTTATCATTCTGAAAATAATCTAAACAGATTAAGATAATTAGTGTTTAGATGCTTTCAGCATGACAAATTAGAGGGATATATGAAATACTTTTTGAATTAAAATATTCTTAATAATTTCAAATTCATTATTCACTTGCAAAGCAAAATTCGCCATTGACTATTCAACCATAAAAACTACTTATATTTCAATAGTTTATTAATTTTTTGACGGGTTTGCAACGAAACCTTATACGCTTCATCTCTCAATTTTTGGATCTTTCCAACAGGCTGAAAATAATATTTACTTTCGAAAGGATTAAAAGACAGCAATTCATTTTCACAAGCCGTTGGATTTTGCAAAGAACCTTTTTCAATTTTTACTTCTCCAATTTTGATGAAAGGCGAGTTTTTCCATTCAACATTTAACCTGTTAATAGGTTGATGTTTTAGATCGTAACAAATTTGAATTAAAACATCGGCGTAAAAATCATTTTCATTAAAATAACGATTCAAAGCATCTTTGGGTTTCTTTTTTTTATCGAAATTTTTATCAACCGATTTAGGTTGAAGTTTTATTTTCATCATATTTTCTCCCAAACGGTAAGCCCCAACCGAATGATAATCGAATGATAAAATAAAATCATTTCTTTTAGCGAAAAGCTTAAAACCGTTTTTTAAGAACGAACCTGTAAAAGTGGAAGGTATCACTTTTAAAATCTGAAGCATCAACGAAAAAGAACTCCATTTTTTAATATAAAATCGATTCACAGAGGTAAATAATTTCAAAAAAGTAATTACGGAATTGATCGGAAACAAAGGAAAGTTCACCAAAGGATAATTGGCGAGTAGATCTCCATTTTCATCTTTTATCTTCACCGAAAATCCGTAGGCGGGAACATCTTTTTTGCTATCATTAATTTTCAATTGCGCATTCGAAAAACGAATCATCAGCTCATATTTTTCCTTATCAAAGAAAGGCTGAAGCTCTTCAGGTACATTCTTATCAATAATGAATTCTCCTTTTGCTACGGCATAGGTTTTTGCATGGGCATTTCGGGTGGCGTAATTTACATCGCTTACGGTTGATGACTGTTCAACAAAGTCGGCAATACTTTTTTTATTGATCTCAAGCAGTTCCTTTTCTTCGTCGGTTAGCTTGTCGTATTTCTTATTATATTTTAATGGACTTGGCATTTAGTTTTTAAATTCAATTATAACGCCAAGTTTCGACAAAGATGTTAACCCAGTATTAAAGATATTTGAACTTTTTCAAAAAGTAAGTTTTATGTTTAAGGTTGGTGGTTTAATGTGTTGAAAAATAGTTATTTAATATATTTTTATTTTATGATTATAAAAGAAACCTCCATTTTCCAACTCCCATCTTCCGACACAAAAAACTATCTTTGCAAAAATATTTAATTATGGGAGTAGCAGATATGTTATTTAAACGTAAAAAAGAATTGGCAGAGAAAAACCTGAAAGACGGTCAGGAATATATGGCAGAATACGGAAAAAGAGAATCTGTAGTTGAGCTGCCAAGCGGTTTGCAATATGAAATCATCACAGAAGGCGACGGCGAAAAACCGGGACCAAAATCTACCGTAAAATGTCATTATCATGGGACAACAATTACTGGAAAAGTATTTGATAGCTCTGTAAAAAGAGGTACTCCGGCTTCATTTCCTTTGAATAAAGTAATTAAAGGTTGGACGGAAGCTCTTCAGTTGATGCCTGTTGGAAGCAAATGGAGATTAATTCTTCCTCCGCATTTGGCTTACGGAGATCAGCAGATCAGCAAAGAAATCGGGCCAAACAGTACGCTTATTTTCGAAGTTGAATTGTTGGATATCAAATAGTATATCCTTAAAAATAGCTTAAAAATCTACTTGACATTCAGGTAGATTTTTTTATTTGTATTATCTTAGTGTTTAGTAATGATTGCAGATTTGTTTGCAGTTTTAAAGCTTTACACAAATAAAAATACAACCAAATGAAAAATTTATTCTATCTCCTTGCTGCTTTTAGCATGCTTACGTCCTGTGTTTCCAGAAAAAATCAGGTCATTAAGCAAAATATTCTTACTCTTAAAGACAGCTATTGTAAAGCGCCTTTTCAGTATAATTATACCAATAAAGTTCCTTCTTATAATTCAGATTCTATTATTGCTGCCAATAAAGAACTGAAACCGATGTTTTCAGATCAAAGTATTTTAATTTTAAATGCTTTGGATAATCTGGATGAAGTTCATGATATTATCGAGCTTAAAAAAAATACGTCTTTAGACGCTCAGGTTAAAGTTTTACAATTAAAAGGAAAGATTAATAGTAAAATTACCATTGCTTTAACTGAATTAGATGCTGTTGCTGCCGAATTTGACTGTGAAGGTGAAAGAGTAGCGCAGATCGGAAGTTATGTTGATAATCTGAACGATTCCAGAAATAATAAGCTTATTTTATATTCAATTATTACCGGAGCAGCCGCTTCAATCGCCGGAGGTATTGTGAAAGACAACGGCTGGAGCAATGCGATCGATATTGGTGGGGGTATTTTAGGAGCCGGATTTGGTTTGGCGACATTAAATCCTAAAGGTCAAAAAGTTGAATTTATTCATCAGAGAAATCTGTTAAGAGATATTTGGACAGAGAAACTAAAGGCTGCCAATTTTCCGCCGTTTGTTTGGTATATGTACACAGAGAAAAAGTTTTCAAACAAAGAAAAACATTCAATTATTGGAAGCATGAGAGAAAGATGGCTGCATTATCAGTTTGAAGATAACAAAGCGGATGCAGATCAATCGGTTATTTTCAGTGATGGAGGTTATTACAGAGCAGATGATTTGCACAATCGGGAAGCTATGTTGAATCAAATGCAGTCGGCAACGAGAACAATTAATCAGAATATCAATTATTTACTCTTAGATTTGGATCGATTAATTCTTTAAGAAAATTTTAAATGTAATATTTTTTGTTACAATTAAAATATATATATCTTTGTACTGTAATTAAAATGAACAACACAAGATTTGCTACGGCAATACATATTATGATTTTATTGGCTAAAAGCCCTCAAGAATGGTTAAATTCTGAGTGGCTGGCGGGTAGCATCAATATCAATTCGGTTGTTGTTCGTAAAGAAATTATTGTGTTGAAAGAAGCCGGTTTAATTGTCAGCCGCCAGGGAAAAGAGGGAGGAAGCCAGCTTTCGAGAAAAGCAGAATCTATTACCATCTCTGAAATTTATTCAGCGGTAAAAAATACGGAGCTTTTAGGAAAGAAAAATCAAAATCCTAATCCGATTTGTGCTGTGGGAAGAGATATTAACAATCATTTGGATCATTTATTTACAGAAACTGATCGATTGGTTTTAAACTTTTTAGGAGATAAAACACTTCAGGAGTTTAGTGATCAGTTCGAATAAAAAATTTGATTCAAAATGTAACAAAAATTATTACAATTTAATTTAAAAATAAAATATTATGAAAAAAGTAGCAGTAATTGGTGCGACAGGTTTTGTGGGAACACAAGTGGTAAACGAATTGGTAAACAGAGGATATGAAGTGGAAGCGATTGTAAGAGATGCTTCAAAAGTCCAGCAAAATGAAAAAATAACCGCTAAAAGTGTTGATGTAAATAATGTAAGCGAATTGGCAGATGCTTTAAAAGGAAATGATGCGGTAATCAGCTCTTTCAATGCAGGTTGGACAAACCCAAACTTGTATGAAGACTTTTTAAATGGTTCTGTAAACATTGAAAAGGCAGTTGAAGAATCGGGCGTGAAGAGATTTATTACCGTTGGTGGAGCGGGAAGCCTTTTCATCGATGGAAATCAGTTGGTAGATGGACCAGATTTTCCTGCAGAAATTAAACCAGGAGCAACAGCTGCAAGAGATTATCTAAATAAAATTAAAGAAAATACAGTATTGGACTGGACATTCTTTAGTCCGGCTATCGAAATGCATCAGGGGACTGCAGGAGTGAGAACTGGAAAATACAGAACAGCTTTGGAAAATCCAGTGTTCAATGAAGAAGGAAGAAGCGTACTTTCTGTAGAAGATGTTGCAGTTGTTTTGGTAGATGAATTAGAGCAGAATAATCATATCCGCGAACGTTTCACCGCTGCTTATTAATTGTAATTAAAATTTTCATTGATGTTTAAAAAGAAGTTTTTAACAATAATTGCTGTTTTGAGTGTAAGTTTTGCTTGGGCGGGAAATTTAAAGATAGAAGTTTTCAATCCGGGATCTAAAGCTATTTTTCCGATAACTTCCACTATTGTTTATGGAGATAAAGATGCGATGTTGGTGGATGCTCAGTTTGAAAAGCAATATGCAGAAGCGCTGGTAAAAGAAATTAAAGCTACAGGTAAAAATCTGAAAACGGTTTTTATTTCTCACAGTGATCCTGATTTTTATTTTGGATTGGATGTGATTAAAAAAGCTTTTCCCAATGTGAAAATTATTTCGACGGCACAAACGGCGTATTTAATTTCAAGGTCTAAAGATGGAAAATTAGCAGTTTGGGGCCCAAAATTGAAAAATGATGCGCCTTCTGAAATTATTATTCCTGAAGCAGTTTCTGAAATTCCTGATCTGGAAGGAAACAAAATTGAGATCAAAGACAATATCGATGATCCTGCCCATAGTTTTTTGTGGATTCCTTCCATTAAAACTATTCTTGGCGGTATTTCGGTGACCGTGGAATCTCATATCTGGATGGCTGACACTCAAAATAAGGCTGCAATCGATCAATGGATTGCTAAAATAGATGCCATGAAAGCTCTGAATCCTCAACAGGTTGTGCCTTCGCATTATGCAAAGCTGGATCTTTCACCAAAATCATTGGATCTTGTTAAAAACTATCTTGAAAACTTTAAAAAAGCGGTTACAGAATATAAAACTTCAGATGCCATAGTAAACTATATGATTAAGCAGTACCCAACTCTTCCCGGAAAAGATGAATTGGAAATGGGCGTGAAAGTTTTCTTGGGAGAAATGAACTGGGATTTGAAATCTCCTTATCCTGCCATCGGTAGAAAAGTTTTGGTGGATTTTAATGAAACGAAATTTATTGAAGAATACAAGGATAATAAGACGATGACTTTTGTTCAGGCAGAAGGAAAATCAAAAGGAGATACAGACACTGTGCAATATTCTGTGGTTGAGGTAGCTAAAAATGTTTTTCTGGTTTATTGGCATGAACCTAAAAACGGATACAATATAACGCACATCGAAGATTATAATAAAAATATTGTGTACTCTAATTTTACAGCAAAAGATGGAAGTTTAGTTCATCTTGAAGGTAAATTGAGCTTTTTGAAATAACGAATTGCTAGTGCTAAAAATAAGTCTGGGCGGAACCAAAGGTTCCGCCCAGACTTTTATATAACATTAAAATCTTTTACAAATTCATGAATAACTTCGGATTAACCGGAGTATTATTTTTGTGTACTTCATAATGAAGATGAGGTCCTGTAGAACGTCCGGAATTTCCTGATTTTGCAATCACTTGGCCTACTTTTACCTTATCATTTACCTTTGCAACCAATTGAGATAAGTGACCGTAAAGCGTTGCCAAACCGTTTCCGTGAGAAACAATCACACAATTTCCATAACCACCTTTCTGTCCGGAAAAGATTACTTTTCCTGCAGCGGTTGCTACAACATCCGAGCCATACGCAACAGCAATATCCAATCCTTTATGGAACTGCATTTGGTCTGCTTCAGCCGGAGGATTATTTTTTTCAGGAGTCGTTGTTTTAGTGTTTGAATTAGAAGCGATAGCTTTTGTTGATGAAATAGCTGCTGGAGAAGGAGCGGCAGGCGTTGCTTTCGGAGTTACCATTACTTTTACTTCTCTCTTATTTCCGTAACTGTCTGTCAGTTCAATGATTTTTTCTACAGGTTCTGCTTTCACTTCAGGAGCGGCAGCTGCTGCAATAGGTTTCGAGTCTGTTTTAGACGGTGATTTTACCGAAGCATACACTGTTTTAAAAGGAATCGGATTTTTTCTGATTCCGAAGTTGGATGAAATATAGCCGTCAGTAGGCATTCCTAGGGGAACTTCCTGAAGCTTTTTCTGTAAATCCATTAAATATTGGCTGTATCGGTTCGATTGTTTTGCCAGATATACAGAGTTGGAAATACTATCTTTACTCAATGCCATCAATCTTTCGCTCGGCACATCTTTAGACTTTAAAAATGAGTTAAGCTGAGCAACAGTTTGATCTACAATACTCAGGTCAGTTTTCATTTTCAGGTAATCTACGCTGTCTTTTTGGGTGTTGATCTTCACAAGATTCACCTCGTAGGTCTTGTCATCTTTTTGAGAGAATAACTTAACAATAAAAATGGCTTGTGCAAAAACTACTAATAAAAGCCCTCCTAAAAGGAAATTTACGTTTTTCTTGCTGCTTAGAAATTTCTTCATTTTCCTGCTCTTAGAATTAAAAAAACGGTTTTAAGCTTGCAAATTTAATTAAAAATAACTTTTTGATGTTATTCTTAACATACTTTTATTTTTATCTGTAATAAACGGCGATTAATGTATTTAATTGTGTTGAAGTGTTAATTTTTTCTAAAAATGGGTTTTATCATGCCTTCAAAAGTACTGTTCAACCTTTGTTTTAATATATTTGCAAATCACATTTCAGTTATGGCGAAAAAGAAAACAAATTCGGAAACTTCAAATTCAAAAAAGAATAAAAAAGACATTTCCGTTGGCGTAGTAGGAAGCGGAAGTTTTGCAACGGCTATTGTAAAAATGCTCGTAGAAAATTGCAAAGTGGTGCATTGGTGCGTAAGAAATGAGTTTGTAAAAGGAGCAATCGAGCTTCGTGGTCACAACCCGACGTATCTTACAGCTGTTAATTTTAATCTTAAAAGTTTAAAGCTTACGACAGATATCAACGAGTTGGTTTCGGCTTGTGATGTTATTGTTTTGGCAACTCCATCTATTTATTTATCAGATACATTAGATAAAATGAGTTGTGAATATAGCGACAAGATTTTCGTTTCTGCGATCAAGGGAATTATCCCTAAAGTGAACGATGTGGTTGCTCATTATTTAAGAGACGAATTTAAAATCGGTTTCAGAAATCAGGCGGTGATTGCAGGGCCTTGTCATGCTGAAGAGGTTGCAATGGAAAGACTTTCTTACCTTACAGTTGCCACAGTGGAAGAGGAGGTTTCAGCTAAATTGGTTGATATTTTTAATTCTGATTTTATTAAAATGCATTCCAGTAAAGATATTTTAGGAAACGAGTACAGTGCGATTCTTAAGAATATTTTCGCTATCGGAGCGGGTATTGCAAGCGGTTTGGGTTATGGAGATAACTTTACTGCAGTTTTTGTTTCCAATGCTATTCGTGAAATGGAAACTTTCCTGGAAGCTATTTATGAAGCACCGCGAGACGTGAATGAAAGTGCTTATTTAGGCGATTTATTGGTAACGGCGTATTCGCTTTTCTCCCGAAACAGAAATTTAGGAAACCTTATCGGAAAAGGATATACCGTAAAATCTGCCATTCAGTCTATGAATATGGTAGCAGAAGGATATTACGCAGCCGATTCCATTTATAAAACATCAAAATTGAAAGGATTAAAACTCCCAATTGTTGATACCATTTACAGTATTTTGTATGAAGGTAAAAATGCTGAAAAACAGTTCAAAAAGTTAACGACAAAACTTAACTAAATTATATTTTCAAACATTTCGACTTTGAGCAAGACTGATTTTTAATAATTAAAACTGTTCCGAGCCGAAGTGTTTTTTTTCTGATATTATTTCAATCAAAAAGTGAAATTTCATTCCTTTTTAGAAAAAAGTGGAGCCAATCCGTGGAATACTCGGAAAATAAAAATTTTAAAACCATTAAGATTTATATTGAAAAGCTCAAGTTTTTCTCATCCTTAATCTTAGCCTCTACCTCCTATTAAAATTTATCTTTTCGATAGCACTTCATTTATATTTTCCATCATATTTTCTTCTCTATCAACTAATTTGTTTTTTTCTAAAAAATTACGTGCTAAATCGTATAATCAAGCTTTAATTGTTAAAATTTTTCCCGAAATTTGTTGTAAAATTTAGAATTATGCCACAAACGCTTATTAGCAGAACACCGAAGCCAAAATACGACGTTGTACTGATAGGTGGCGGAATTATGAGCGCCACTTTAGCAACTTTGCTTCATGAGTTTGATCCTAACCTTGAAATTGCCATTTTTGAAAGGCTGGGACGATTCGCCAAAGAAAGTACCGCAGCATGGAATAATGCAGGAACAGGACATTCTGCTTTTTGCGAACTAAATTATACCCCAGAACAGCCAGACGGAAGCATCGATATTTCAAAAGCAGAAAGTATTGCTGAACAATTTGAAATTTCTAAGCAGTTTTGGGCTTATCTTGTGGATAAAGGATATGTGGATACACCTAAAGATTTCATTAATTCTTGCGCACACATGAGCTTGGTGTTTGGTGAAAAAGACGCTGAATATCTGAAAAAACGTCACGATAAATTATCAGAATCTGCTTTGTTCAAAGGAATGGAGTTTTCAACCGATCATGATAAACTGAGAGAATGGATTCCATTGGTAATGAGTAAAAGAAATAAATCTGAAGTACTCGCAGCCACAAAAATGGATATGGGAACAGACGTGAATTTCGGAAGCTTAACAAGAAAAATGGGAAGACATTTGATGTTAGGTTCGAATGTTGAGATTTTCCTTTATCATGAAGTAAAAGACATTAATCCTCGTAACGACGGAAAATGGGAGATGAAGGTGAAAGACAGAACTAAAAATCACAAGCAGGAAGTGGTAGCGGATTTTGTATTCATCGGAGCCGGAGGATATGCATTGCCGTTGTTAGACAGTTCGGATATTAAAGAAAGTGAAGGATACGGAGGTTTCCCTGTTTCCGGGCAGTGGTTGGTAACTCATAATCAGGAATTGGTAGAAAAACATCAGGCAAAAGTGTATACACAGGCAACTGTGGACGCGCCGCCAATGTCGGTTCCTCACTTAGATTTAAGAATTATTGATGGTAAAAAAGCACTTCTTTTCGGTCCTTTTGCAGGTTTCTCAACGAAGTTTTTAAAAGAGGGAAGTTATTTAGATTTACCTGAAAGTGTGAATACTAAAAACTTAAGATCTCTTTTTGGAGCTTGGTGGCATAACTTACCATTAACGAAATATCTGATTCAGCAGGTAGCGATGAATAAAGCACAGAGAATTCAGCATTTAAGAGAATTCATTAAAGATGCGAAAGAAGAAGACTGGGAATTAAAAGTTGCCGGACAAAGAGTTCAGATCATTAAAAAAGATGACCAGCTGGGTGGTAAACTTGAATTCGGAACTGAAGTCGTGGTGAATAAAGCAGGAACAATCGCTTCATTATTGGGAGCCTCTCCAGGAGCTTCAACAGCAGTTTATGCTATGTTGAATGTTCTTGAAAAATGTTTCCCTGAAAAAATGGAAGGAGAGTGGAAAGCTAAATTACTGGAAATGGTTCCTTCTTACGGACAGAAATTAGCGCAACATCCGGAACTTACGGACAAATTGAGAGATTATTCGAAAGAAAAATTAGAATTGGAATATTAATCTGATTCATAAATATTTAAAAATGGCTTTGCAGTTTTGTAAAGCCATTTTTGTTTTATGAAATTTTCAAAATTATCTTAGCTTTTGAAAAAAATGTTATCATCTTAAAATAGGATATTCAAACATTCTAGGGATCATTCTAATTAACTTCACAATAAGCTACAATGTGTTTATGCATTCTCTGAATTGGAATTTTCTCAGCGCTATCTTTCAACAAAAATTTTAAAATTAATTATCTTTGCCCAACAATTTCCTCAATATGTCAGAAACAATAGCAAAGCCCATCATTGCAAAAGAATTGCTGGAATCTCTTCAGACCAAAATAGAAGAAGAGCAGCAGGTGATTGTGCACTGTTGCTTTCCGGCATCGCCATTTTTAGGAAATCTCATCAGAATTTGGCATACGACCTATTTATTTGATAATCAGTCAGAGCATCAAAGTAAGCTTATTCATGCCGAAAATATTACTATTTTTCCAAATTGGACGCCCGTCCCTTTTATGCAGGATTTTTGGTTTACACTTGTCTTTTCAGGATTACCGAAAGGTTGTAAAAGTTTTGATTTGAAGGAAGTTATTCCAGAAGAAGGTGGCTTTTTCGTAGAATCAATCAAAAGGAATAACTCAGACATTTATCGGGTGAAAATTTCTGAATCCTATTAGAATGATTTTACTAACTCTTCCATTTTAAGCATTACTGTCATTTGCTGAGTAAAACGCCCTTTCGAACGAAATTATTAAGCGTTAAATTGACCAATCCTTGCGAATCTTTGCGTTAAAAATTACAAGTATTTATCTTCGAAAGGATATTTTTTTAACCAACCAAAAAAAAAGTCCTTCTATAAGTGAAACGGCTTTGTGAAACTAAAAAAATAATTAGTATCCAAAAAAGCTTCGTGAACTTAGTGTTCAAAAATTAATATTAGCCTATTCTTATCATTTTCCCAAAACAGTTTCTAAAAAATTCAAATAAATTCATGAAATTTGTTTGTCATAAAACGATCAGTATTTTGTAACATAATCATAATATTGACGAAAACAAAAAAGTAATAGTTTTAACCCCAATTTCAAATAAATTCATGAAGAAATATATTTTACTGCTTATACTTTTCCCTTTGTTTGCCTTTTCTCAGAAAATGGTTTCTAAAGACATTGTGGAAATCAAAAAATTTCAGGAAGACCTAAACGCAGAATATTTCAATCCGAAGGAGACGCCTTTAAAAGGTGATAATTTCACCAATTTCAAAGGACATCCTTTCTTTCCTTTCGATTTGAAATATAAAGTAACCGCAACATTTACCAAAACAAAAGACGCGAAACCATTTGATCTTCCTACTTCTTCAGGAAAAACAAAATCTTACAGAGAATATGGTAAAGCAACTTTCGAATTAGACGGAAAATCATATACTTTAACCTTATATCAAAGTTTAGATTTAATCAAACAAAAGAAATATAAGAATTATTTATTTCTCCCTTTCCGTGATGCAACCAACGAAAAAGAAACTTATGGTGGCGGAAAATATATGGATTTAACGATTCCAAAAGGAAATACCATCATTTTAGATTTCAACAAATCTTATCAGCCTTTCTGTGCTTACAACGCTTACGATTATAATTGCCCGATCGTTCCTGAAGAAAATAAACTTCCCGTTGAAATTCGCGCAGGAGTAATGTATGAAGATATTTATCATCATTAAAATATGGTTCGCTTACAATTTTTCAGCCCAGAAGATCTTTCTAGAGTAAATTATACTTTGAACGAACTTCAGCTTCAATATACTTCTACCGCCGAATTTGCTTTAAATCGAATTTCCGAAAGAAATACAGGTTTAGAATTTGCTGTTACAATTTTCGATAACGAAGAGATTGCCGGCTTTTTTACCTTAGATTTTGGTGAAGATAAATTAGATTTAACAGATAATCAAAACTCAACTTTACTGCGTTCCCTTTCCATAAACCCTGAATTACAAGGCAAAGGAATCGGAAAAATTGCGATGATTCAGGTGGATGATTTTGTACGAAAAAATTTCAAAGACTGTAATGAAATCGTTCTTGCCGTTAATCAAAATAATATTTCCGCTTACGAGTTATATTTAAAAGTAGGGTATCAATATGAAGGAAAAACCCGCATCGGACGAAGCGGACTACAATATTTAATGTTCAAAAGACTTTAAAATCAATTTTTCAAACAATTAACACATAGATTCACCACAAATATCTGCGCAATTTGCAAAATCTGCGAGAGAAAAAATCAACATTCCCATTCAATTAAGAATGGGCTTTAGCCAAAACTTATTAATCCTCAAACTTTAAGAAACTTTTAATTCAGAATTTTCATGTTTGGCGTGATACTTTCAACTAAATTTGAGTAACATCAAATAATAAAACATGGAAATATCACTTCATAGTCAAGTAGCTATCATAACGGGAGCTTCCAGCGGCATTGGATCCGGAATTGCAAAATCCCTCGCTTCGGCGGGAGCAACGGTTATCGTCAATCATTCCTCGCAACATTCTACAGACGAAGCAAAAGCTGTTTTAAAAGAAATTACCGATGCTGGAGGAAACGGAATGACCTATCAATGCGATGTTTCCAAGGAAGATCAGGTGGTGAAAATGTTTCAGGATGTTGTTGCACAATTTGGAACGGTTGATATCCTCATCAACAATGCCGGAGTTCAAAAAGATGCAAAATTCACCGAAATGACACTCGATCAATGGAATACCGTCATCGGCATCAACCTCACCGGGCAGTTTTTATGTGCCAGAGAAGCGATCAAAGAATTTCTCCGTCGCGGAATCGACACTTCCAGATCCGCTGCCTGTGGCAAGATCATTCATATTAGCTCGGTTCACGAGATTATTCCTTGGGCGGGGCATGCTAATTATGCGTCGAGTAAAGGAGCGATCCGTATGTTGATGCAAACTTTGGCTCAGGAATACGGGGCAGACAAAATCAGAGTCAATTCAATATGTCCGGGAGCCATTCAAACACCGATTAATAAAGACGCTTGGGGAACTCCGGAAGCTTTAAATTCATTGTTGGATTTAATTCCTTATAACAGAATCGGACAACCAAAGGATATCGGCAATCTCACCGCATTTTTAGCAAGCGATCTGGCAGATTACATCACAGGAGCCAGTATTTTCGTAGATGGCGGAATGACTACTTTCGAAAGTTTTTCTACCGGAGGATAGTTTTTGGGGCGCACATTTCCGGCTTTCACTACTCGCTTTTTTATGCCCTTTCTGAGTCCAACGCTTATAAAAAGAGTTCAGACAGGCCGTTCAATCCGGGGCGCGATGCAGCCGAAAATAGAAAAAGTAGTTTTTTGAAAGTGAATGGTCAATAGTGAATTTGTTTCACTTGTCAATTTTTAAGCTAGATATCAATTCACCATTCACTTTTAGCCCTTTAATCATATACCATTTATCAATTATCATTTATAAAGTATGAAAGAAAAAGAAAGATTATCCGATGTCAGCTGGAAAAAATGGGGACCTTACGTCAGCAATCGTGAATGGGGAGTTGTGCGCGAAGATTACAGCGAAAATGGCGATGCATGGAATTATACCAACCACGACATCGCTGAAGCTAAAACATATCGTTGGGGCGAGGAAGGAATTTGCGGAATTTGTGACGACCTTCAAAAGCTGGTTTTTTCTGTCGGATTCTGGAATAAGAAAGATAAAATGGTAAAGGAGCGTTTTTTCGGTCTCTCCAACGATCAGGGAAATCACGGGGAAGATGTGAAAGAATATTTCTATTATCTCGATTCTACGCCTACGCATTCTTATATGAAGATGCTGTACAAATATCCCCAAAATGCTTTCCCTTACGATGATCTGATACAAACGAATGCTGCAAGATCCAAAGATGAACCGGAATATGAACTCATCGATACCGGAGTTTTCGATCAGAATGAATATTTCAATATATTTATTGAATATGCCAAAGAAAGTCAAAATGATATTCTGGTGAAGCTCACGATTGTCAACAAATCAGAAAATCATGCGTCATTAATTATTCTTCCTACCATTTGGTTTAGAAATACTTGGAATTGGGGATACAACGATTATCAGCCACAAATGAAATCTGATGAGGTGAATTCGATACAAATCAATCATAAAGATGTAGAAATAAAAAATATTTACGCTAATCAATCGGAGAAAGTACTGTTTTGTGATAACGAAACTGATAATGAGAATATCTATCAATGTCCGGGAAATTCAAACTATCCCAAAAACGGAATTAATGATTTTGTAATTAATGGAAATGTACAATCGGTTAATCCCAATAATAAAGGCACCAAAGCCTCATTTTTTATAGACGAAAATTTTAAGCCAAAAGAAACAAAAACATTTGAATTCAGAATATCAGACAAAGAACTGAATCAGCCATTTGAAGATTTTGATGAAATTTTCAGTTCAAGACAAAAAGAAGCCGATGAATATTATAATGAAATTCAGCAGGGAATAAAGTCTGATGATGAAAAATTGGTTCAGCGACAGGCTTTTGCGGGAATGTTATGGAATAAAATGTTTTATCATTACAACGTGGAACGATGGCTGAAGGGCGATCCCGCTCAGGCAAAACCTCCAAAATCCCGTGAGAAGATCCGTAATTATGACTGGAAACACCTCAACAATGAGCACATTATTTCCATGCCTGATAAATGGGAATATCCTTGGTATGCGACTTGGGATCTGGCTTTTCATACCATTAGTTTTTCTTTGATTGATCCGGATTTTGCTAAGCATCAGTTAAAATTATTCCTTTTTGAATGGTATATGCACCCCAACGGGCAACTTCCGGCTTATGAATGGAATTTCAGTGATGTCAATCCGCCGGTGCATGCTTGGGCAGTGTTCAGGGTTTTTAAAATTGATGAATATTTTAAGGAAAAACCGGATCTGGAATTCCTTGAAAGTGCCTTTCAAAAACTGTTGATGAATTTTACATGGTGGGTGAATAAAAAAGATCTTAACGGAAATAATATTTTTGAAGGCGGATTTTTAGGACTCGATAATATTGGGGTTTTCGACCGAAATACAACGCTTCCCAATGGCGAACAACTGGAACAGTCGGATGGCACGAGCTGGATGGCGATGTTTGCTTTAAATATGATGAGAATTGCTCTCGAATTGGCACTTTATAACAATGTGTATGAAGAAATGGCTATGAAATTTTTTGAACATTTCCTTGCCATTGCCAACTCTTTGGATAATATGGGTGAAGAATGTTTCAGCCTTTGGGATGAGGAAGATGAATTTTTCTATGATGCAATTGCTTCCAATGATGGCAATCATATGTATTTAAAACTGAGAACTATTGTTGGTCTTATTCCGATGTTTGCAGTAGAAGTGATTGATGATGAAATGATTGAAAAACTGCCAAATTTCAAAAAAAGAATGCAATGGGTTTTGGAAAATAAACCGGAATTGGCGTCGTTGGTTTCCCATTGGGAAGTAAAAGGGGAGGACTCTAAGCATTTACTGTCTCTGTTGAGAGGCCATCGTTTGAAAAGATTATTGAGCAGAATGTTGGATCCTAATCAGTTTTTAAGTGATTTTGGTGTGCGTGCTCTATCGAAAGAGTATGAGAAGAATCCATATACTTTAAATTTAAATGGAACAGATTATACCGTAAAATATACACCTGCAGAAAGTGATAGCGGACTTTTTGGAGGAAACAGCAATTGGCGCGGACCGATTTGGTTCCCCATCAATTTTTTAATTATTGAAAGCCTGCAGCGTTTTTTCTTTTATTACAGTCCTGATTTTTTGGTGGAATATCCTACGGGAAGTGGAAATTATTCAAATTTAGATCAGATTGCAGATGCGCTGAGTAAAAGATTGTCTAAATTATTTTTAAAAGATGAAAACGGAAATCGCCCTTTCAACGGGCAGTATTCGAGATTTCAGACTGATCCTGATTTCAAAGATTATATTTTATTTTACGAATATTTCCACGGAGATACCGGACGTGGAGTAGGAGCCTCCCACCAAACAGGTTGGACAGGATTGATTGCAAAGATTCTGATGCCTAGATTTTCTAAAAAAGAAATTGCCGAATCTGAAACAGAAATGCCGGATGACGCTGAATAATTGTTTTTGGTTGCTGGTTGATAGTTGCTGGTTTTTAGCTTTGTAAAACTTAAAAATATTTTCAAGATGAGTTGCTGCTATTCAAATATTTCCTGAATGACTTCCAGTGATGTCGGTGTTTTAAAATCGGTGATATGATAATGATAATAGATAAGAATGCTGTCTAAAAATTCTTTCCGAAATGACGAATGAATCTTGATTTCGTAAGGATTTTTAGATAGTAAAATACTTTTCCAGATAAGAGAAATCGTATTGTTAAACAATTGATGATTGATGGTTGATGAAAAAGTTCCCGTCTCAGGATCAAGAAAATCTTTATCATTAATCAAAGGAGAAACACCCTGAATTTTTAAGATTTTAATTAAAAAAACAAGATGTGCCTGATAATTTTTTTGAGATAATTGGCTGATAAATTCTTCAATTCCCCAACAAATACTTAGGTTTTTGCTTTCGTTTCTTAAAATATGATTTAAAAAATCTGAAATAAAAAATATAATGGTGTTTACTTTTATATCCGTATAAATATCATTATTCTTTACCAACTCAAATTTCGAAACGGTTTGAATTCCGTTTCCTTTAATCGGATTTAAAGAAAAACTAAGCTGGTTCAACGGCAGAAGTAAGGCTTTTTTCTTATTTCTTTTGGCATAAATACCTTTTAAAAAATAAGTTTGAAAGCCATCTTCTTCAGTAAAACAATGCAGCACAGCATCATTTTCTCCGTATTTTAAATAGGAAATTAGAAATCCGTTTTGTGAATTCATTAATTTACCACCGCTATTTTTGCAGTTGCTTTATCAGAACCATCTTCATTGGTCATTAAGACGAAATAAATTCCTGAAGCAACACGCTTACCTTTCTGGCTCATCAGGTCCCATTCATAATATCCTCCTCTCGCAACTGCCGAGTGTACCACGTTTCCGGCCGCATCAGCTATTCGGATATTGGTTTTCTCAGCAAGACCTTTTATCGTAACTTTTCCTTTGAAGTTTGAATAAACCACAGGATTCGGATACACCAACACGTTTCCGAATTTTGAGTTAACATCGCCCACATCACCTTGATATACGACGATTCCATCAAGAGTAACGAAATAAACTTTTCCGGTTTTAGAATCAACTTTTATGTCAGTAACACTGTTTGTTGGCAAAGGAGAATTTTCTTTTGTAAAGTGCTTTATAGTCTGCTCGCCACTTGGTGAAAGGTAATATACACCACCGTCTTCCACAGAAACCCACTTTTGATTTCCTGTATCTGGTTCGATCTGAAGAATGGCATTATCTCTGAAAAGTTCTTCTGCAACTCCGTTTTGCTCAATAATGATAGCTTCTGCTTTTGGAGCTGTATCTGTAATGGCAGATTTTGGATTTGAAAGAATTCTGATTCCCAATCTTGTTCCGATCCAAACATTATCGTCTTTATCAACAGCTACAGAAACAGTTCCATTTGCCGGTAAACCATTGTCTTTTTTAAGAATTTTATAGGGAGCAGTGGTAGAGGTTGGGTTGTTACCATATTGCTTCATTACCAAACCTCCTGCTTCAAAAAACGGACTTGGAATATATAACATTCCATCTTTTACTACAGGCTTTTGAGTATTTCCTCCAGAAATTACAGGTACAAGAATAAAATCGTCGGCTGCTTTATCGTAGAAGTAATATCCTACGTTTCCTAATGTACTGTTTACAATTCCTGCCGATACAAACATTTGATTATTTTCGTCAAACGCAATACCTCCGGGACGGTTTTCGCCAATTGCCCCGTCATCATTTTTATATCTCTTTTTAAAGACATCGTTTTCCATTTTGTAGATGCCTTTGTCTTGATTAAAAATATAATTTACAAAGTAGGCTTCACTCGGATTAGAAGGATTTGGTACTACATCTAAAACATTGAATGTTATCGGATTATTGATGAAATAATCAGGATAATTCCACTTGTTTCCATCAAAATGATAATATCCTAGATTCCTTATGGTAGGAGAGTTGTAGGCTTCTTTACCTCCTGTTGAAACCCAAATCTGATCGTTTAATAATGAAACTTTATAAGAAGTGTTGCTATAAGGACCATCTGGTTTGAAGACCATATTATCCTCGGTTTTTATACCGCTCAGTTTTGTTCCTCCGTATACTTTGCCATTAACTTTTGTCGCGGTGTTACATTCTTCCCCAATACTTACATTTCCGCTGGAAGTACCGTTGGTTCCAAATGTATAAATTCTGTTGGCATCAGTCACCACAATATCATTATTGGTTACTACAATATCACGAATATTAGAGAAATTTACCGGTAAAGCGGTTGAGGTTCCGCTATTGTATAAATACGCGGCAGTTGGCGATCCAAACGTCATTACAGATTCTGAATCTATATGATTAAATGATCCAGCCATTTCTGTAGTCCAAGTACTGTAAACAGGAAAAGTAGTATTTATTTCGTGGCTTTTTAAACCTGAATTAGTTACAGAAAATACTTTACTTCCAACAATTGTTGCTTCATTACTGGCTTCATAAACTCCTCCGGTGATGAAAAATGCAGAATCATTAAATTCTTTTTTAGGCAAATCAAAAATAGAAACACCATAGCCTACAGAAACAGTCGCTTTACTTCCTGTAATCGATATGTGATTAATCCTTTTGTTTCCGGTATAGCCTGTTGCTAAAGGAATATCAACAACATAGGTTACTCCGTCTGGAGTGATAACATCCAAAGAACCGTTTTGATAACCCACAAGTCCCATATTGGTTTGCGGATTATAATCAAATGCAGATATTTTCACATCATGAAGCCCGTTGGCTTTTGATAACTTTGTAATTTCACCTGTGGAAATGGTATAAAAAAAGATCCCGTTTTCTGTGGCTGCTACTATTTTGCCTCCGCCTTCTTTCATGGCCAGTACATTATTGTAGGAAAAAAGATCCGACCATTTTTTAGAAGAAATATTTTGAGCATTTACAACTTGTAGGGATGCTAAAATTCCAAGAGAAATTAAAAGTTTTTTCATGTTATGCTATTATTCTGCTGTCAATCACCTGATTATTCCAGGAAATATGTTTTACGTTTTTATTTGAATCGAAGAAGAAATCTATTCTTCCTAAAAGAAGCCCTGCCCATCCAACCTGGTTTACCAAAACATTTTTACCGGCTCTGTTGGTAAAAGTTTCAGGTTCAGGTAAGAAAGTATGAGTATGACCTCCCAGAATAATATCAATATTTTCTGTTTTGGATGCTAAGATTTTATCACTGATTTTATTAGGTTCGTCTTTGTAATCATAGCCAATGTGAGAAAGGCAGATTACCAAATCACATTTTTGTTCGTTTTTCAGAAAGTTGGAATAATGCTGAGCAACTTCAACAGGATCTGAATAAACCGTTTCCCCGTATTGCTTTTTATCCACTAATCCGTCTAACTGAATTCCAACTCCGAAAAGCCCGACTTTGATTCCGTTTTTATTGAAAATTTTGTAAGGAGAAGTTTTTCCGTCTAGGATTGTATTTTTAAAATCATAATTCGAACAGATAAAAGGAAACTTTGCATTTGGCAAAACCTTTAAAAATCCGTCCAAACCATTATCAAAATCATGATTTCCCATGGTTGAAGCATCATACTTCATCATGGACATTAATTTAAATTCAAGCTCACCTCCAAAAAAGTTGAAATAGGGAGTTCCCTGAAAAATATCACCAGAATCAAGAAGTAAAACATTCGATTCCTGATTTCTGATTTGTTGAATTAAAGTTGCTCTTCTTGCAAAACCTCCCTGATTAGGATTTCTGGTGTAGCTGGCATCAAAAGGTTCTATTCTGCTGTGTTGATCGTTGGTATGAAGAATAGTAAGTTTGTTGGCGGATTTCAGATCAAGAATATTCAATTCTTCCGCCATCATCATATTGGGAGCTAAAGCCATTGCTAAAGTTCCGCCACCTATTGCTTTTAAAAACTTTTTTCTATCCATTATTTCTTACCGACAAAATTTAAACGAACATCATTATTTACTACAACTTCAGGATTTTTCTTAAAATAATCAATAAAAAGATCTCTCATTCTAATTCCTGTTGCGATAGATTCTCCTTGTGCGAAGAATTTCATATTATCACCGCCCAAAGCCAGATAATCAGAGGTTGCGATGTAATAATCCTGTGTTGGATTTACTGCTTTTCCGTTAATTAAAGTTTTGGTTAATTGTCCGTTATTGGTTTCAATCGTCAAATGAGAAACCGGATTGTTCACCTGATTTTTAGCGTAATAATCATAAAGTCCCTGTAAATCCGAACCTTTCATTTTTACGATCACCACTTCATTTTCGAAAGGCATTACTTCAAATACATTTTTAAGCATAATATCGCCTTTACCGATTGTTGTACGGATTCCTCCGATGTTAATCAATGCTGCATCTATGTTTTTTTGAAGATTTTTCTTTGCCCATTCATCAGCTCCTTCAAATGTATAGTCTGCTAAAAGATTGCCCAAATTGCTATTGTCACCCTGCTTGGTAAGATCTACATTGGTGTGGGAGATTTTTTGATTCATCTCTTTATCCAATTTTTGCTTATAAGGTTCAATAAATTTTACAAACTCCTCATCATTTTTTAGCTCATTATTAATAGAAATATTTTTCTGGGTTTTCACTTTCACAAGCTGCGTGGAAGAAGCCGATGAAGCCGTCTTACAAGCCGAAAGTGTTGCCAGAGCAATTCCTAGTAACAAGAATTTATTTTTCATAATATCTTTTAGTATATGCAAATATAATTATATGTATAATAAAACATTATTATTTATTACAAATTCTTAGCTTAAATTATTAAATTTGGCAAAAATAATTCTTACAGATGAGCAATTTAAAAGGAGTAGGTGTTGCACTGGTGACGCCTTTTAATGAAGATTTATCCGTTGATTTCGATAGTTTAACAAAATTGGTAGACTTTAATATCGAAAACGGAACCAACTATTTGGTTGTTTTGGGGACTACAGCGGAAGCTGCGACGCTTTCTGCTGAGGAGAAGAAACAGGTAATTGACCATATCATTAAGGTAAATAATAAACGCGTTCCTTTGGTTTTAGGAATCGGTGGAAATAATACGCTGGAAGTAAAAAAACAGATTGAGGAAGCAGATCTTTCTGCATTTGAAGCGGTACTTTCTGTGTCTCCATATTACAACAAACCGAATCAGGAAGGGCTTTACCAACATTATAAAGCATTGGCCTCTACAGGAAAAAATATCATTATTTATAACGTTCCATCAAGAACAGGACAAAATCTTGAAGCAGAAACAACTTTGCGTTTGGCAAATGATTTCCCGAATTTATTCTTAATTAAAGAAGCGGCTCCGAATATTCTTCAGTATTTCGATATTTTAAGAAAAAAACCAGAAGGATTCAACCTAGTTTCTGGTGATGATGAATATACACTTCCGGTAACTTTAGCGGGTGGGGCAGGAGTAATTTCTGTGATCGGACAAGGATATCCTAAAGAATTTTCAACAATGGTTCAGCTGGCTTTAGATAAAAAGGTAGATGAAGCTTACGAAATCCACAACAAATTGGTTGAGATTACAAGATTGATTTTTGCTGAAGGAAACCCATGCGGTATCAAAGCTGTCTTGGCTGAAAAAGGAATCATTAAAAATTATTTAAGACTTCCTTTAATTCCGGCTTCCGAAGGTCTTTATGCTAAGATTAAGGCTGAAATGGCAAACATTTAAGACTTGAAAAGTCAATTTGCTTTGCAGTAAATTGTGAATTTATACATATAAGGTGAAAGGTTGATACTTTTCACCTTTTTTATTCATAATAATGATAAAGTCTTTGCTAAGTGAAACGTTTTTGTGAACTTATAAAACATAAAGTATTTAAAAAAAATCTTTGCGAACTTTACATTAAAAATTAAATTCAAACTCAATGAAATTTATAAAAGCAACAGAAAATGATATTCCTTCAATTCAGGATTTAGCGAGAAGATCTTGGGAAAACGCTTACGCCGAAATACTTTCCAATGAACAAATGGAATATATGCTAAATACAATGTATTCTAAAGAAGAAATATCAAACCACCTTCAACAACCGAATTATCATTATTTCTTAATTCAGGATGAATCTCAAAATTCGTTTGAAGGGTTTATCGGTTATGAAAATCATTATGAGGAAAAAACAACCAAGCTTCACCGAATTTATCTTGTTCCCGAAAGTAAAGGAAAAGGTTTCGGAAAAGGGGCATTAGAGTTTTTGAAAGAAAATGTTGAGAGAGCAGGGGATGAAAGAATTATTTTAAATGTTAATAAATATAATTCAGCGAAAAATTTCTATGAATCTCAAGGTTATAGCGTATATGATGAAGGGGTTTTTGATATTGGTAATAATTTCGTTATGGATGATTTTTTGATGGAATTTTTAATTCACAAACAATTGACTTAAAATTCTGTAACATTGAATTATAATTCTATAACATGTGAAGTGTTTTTTTGCTTCATATTTGTAACAGATCAAAGTCAAATATTAATTAAAATATAAAATAGTACATTCATATGCTCGGTTCTAAGCTGTCAGAGCTTTTTATCAGTATATTTTTTTTCATCCTTAGTGTTTAAATTCCTGTATTCAATAATGCAGGAGTTTTTTGCTTTTTAACATTTTTTTAGAATTTTTCGCCTAATTCACTTTTATTTGAAATAAAGTAATTATATTTACTCGAAAATTTTACACACTATACCAGGATGAAAATGTACGTTAAATTTGATTTCAATGCTCTATGTAAAAAAGTATTGGATGAAAAACTAAAAGAACAGGGGTTAAAATATCGCTTGTTGAACTTTGGCGAAGTAGAATTCTACGAATCTTTTACCAAAGAACAGCATAAAGTTTTCAAGAAAAACCTTGAAGATTATGGTATTGAAATCATTGAGAGTCAGAAAATTGCTTTGGTTCAGAAAATCAAAGATGCTATTGTTGAGCTTGTTTTTTCCGATGAGGTAGTTCCCGTGAAGGCTTCTATTTACATTGCAGAAAAGCTAAACCATAGTTACGGATACCTTTCTAATCTTTTTTCAGAAGTCACTTTTACTTCTATTGAAAATTTCATTATTCTTCAAAAAATAGAGCATGCCAAAGAGCTTATTATAGGAAATAAACAGAGTCTTACAGAGATTGCTCATAAGCTGAATTATTCTAGTGTGGCACATCTAAGCACACAGTTTAAAAATACAACCGGAGTAACACCGTCACAGTTTCACAAAATTGTGGCGAAAAGAAGAAAGGCTCAAAGTATATTGGTAAACTATTAATTGGCTATGAATAAAGAATATCTCAATGTTTTCTTGGTGGATAATATTGATGAAAATATCGATTTTTTTAAAAATATTTTTAATGAGTTAAAAGTTGGTATTAAACTTTTAACATTTCAAAATTCAGATGAAGTTTTAGAATATTTAGATAAGGAAGATACGCTTTCTCCGGAATTAATATTCATGAATTATGATATTTTAAAGAATGAATTGTTAGATGAAATTAAAAAAAGAGAAAATCTGTATAAAATAGTCAATGCCATTTATTCTGAAAAAATTTCAGATGCAGAAATGGATGATTTTTTTGTTAAGAATGGAAATATTTGCATCAAAAAAACGGAAAGTAAGAGTGCTTTTAAAAAGAAGATTTCTGATGTAATAACACTGAATTGGCAATATTATACTTCAGGATTAAATAAGGATAATTTTATCTTAAAAATATAATTATTAAAAGCTTTTAAGTATTGCTAATATTAATTAAATATTAATATTTAAAGCATAATATTCACACAAAAGTGAAAATTTTGTAATTAAAAATTGAAATAATATAAAAACTTTTTCAACAGTTATCATCACATTTGTAATAAGAAAATAGCAACACAAATTCATCCATATTTTAAGACATAAAAATGAATGATTAAGTTATTTCGAATTTTAGAACTGAATTATATAAATCACAATGTTAGTTAAACAAAATGAATTATATAAAGTCTCCAATTTATAAGCGAAGAAGATCTTTAAAAAAACGGTACAATCATGAAAACTCGCGAGTAGTTAAAGGATAATTCGTTTCATTTACGCCTTTAATGAAAGTCTCAGTTAGTTTTTATAATAATGCAAATTGGAAACATAATTCATTTTGTTTTTTTATAATTTATTTTAATAGTTGCAGCTGAAAACATCCCTCAAACCAAATTTAATATCATCACACCACACCACAAAATATTAATTTATGAAGCGAATCAACTATTAAAATAAATTTTTCATATAAACAAAAAGTAAATTTCTTCTAAATAACAGTTTTATAAGGGGGCCGCGAAAGTCATATTTTCGCGGTTTTTTTATTTCTCTAGGAAATTTTACTCCACTTATTTTTTCCGCGATAGAATCTCAGATAGTAATTTTTGATGATTTGATTGTCGGGTCTTGCCAATAAAGAATCTGCTTCCAGAATTTTTTCAACCGTTTTTTTCGTCAGTTTAATAATGGCAGCATCCTGCACCAAATCTAGCCTTTTAAAATCAACAACGCCACTTTGCTGAGTTCCCAAAATATCTCCGGGACCGCGCAATTGCATATCGACCTCAGAAATTTTAAAACCGTCGTTTGTATCAACCATGGTTTTAATACGCGTTCTGCTGTCGCTGGATAATTTGTCGGAAGTCATCAAAATACAATAGCTTTGCTCTGCGCCGCGACCCACACGACCTCGAAGCTGATGAAGCTGTGATAAGCCAAATCTTTCAGAGCTTTCAATCACCATTACTGAAGCATTGGGGACGTTTACACCCACTTCGATTACCGTTGTAGCGACCATGATTTCTGCTTTTCCGGAAGCGAAATAATTCATCGCTTCATCTTTTTCAGCAGGTTTCATTTTCCCATGAAGCATCGTTGTATTGTACTTCGAAAAATTATCCATAATATTTTCCAGTCCTTCCATTAAATTTTTATAATCTAAAGTTTCAGATTCATCAATCAATGGATAAACGAAGTAAATTTGCCTGCCTTTCTGTATTTCTTCACGACAGAAATCATAAACATAAGCCCTATCTTTTTCTCGTCTGTGAGCGGTAATAATGGGTTTTCTGCCGATCGGTAGTTCATCGATTACAGAAACATCCAAGTCAGAATAGAAGCTCATCGCTAAAGTCCTAGGAATTGGCGTTGCCGTCATCACCAAAATATGTGGCGGAATTTTATTTTTTGCCCAAAGTTTAGCGCGCTGTGCAACACCAAATCTGTGTTGCTCATCGATAATTGCTAAACCCAGATTTTTGAACTTCACTTTATCTTCTAAAACAGCGTGTGTTCCTACCAAAATAGAAAGTTCACCACTTTCTAATTCCTGATGAATAATTTTCCGTTCTGAAGTTTTGGTTGAACCTGTCAGTAAACGGATATTAATTCCGGTTCCTACCAATAAATCTTTAATCCCGTTGTAATGTTGCTGAGCCAAGATTTCCGTTGGAGCCATCAGACAACTTTGGAAGCCATTATCCATTGCAATGAGCATGGTTAATAGAGCTACCATCGTTTTTCCTGAACCTACATCACCTTGTAAAAGTCGATTCATCTGGATTGGCTTTTTCATATCCAAACGAATTTCCTTTAGCACTCTTTTTTGAGCTCCCGTAAGTTCAAATGGAAGATGATTTTCATAAAAATTATTAAAATAATCTCCAACAATCGGAAACTGATTTCCATGAGATTGCGTTTTATGATGAAGTTTTTTCAAAGCATATCCCAACTGAAAAAAGAATGATTCTTCAAACTTTAATCGATAATCAGCTTTTTCATAGTGTTCTAAATCTTTTGGAAAATGTATGTTGAGAAATGTTTGCTGTCTTGATAAAAATTTAAAATGTTTTATCATGTATTCAGGCATATTTTCTTCAATCAAACTAGGAATTTCCTTACAGACATTTCTTAAAATATTCTGGAAAAACCTTTGATTTAATCCTCTTTTAGTCAGCTTTTCAGAACTTGGATAAATAGGTTTTAAACGAACATCATTTTCCTTTTTTTCTTCAACTTCGATTTCCGGATGCGGCATTGAATATTGATTATTGAAAACATTGATCTTTCCGAAAATATAAAGCTCTTTGTTGATTGGAATTTGCTCTTTCAACCATTTTGAATACTGAAACCAAACTAGATCCATCGAACCGGTTTCATCATTAAATTTAGCAGCAAGTCTTTTTGTTTTACCCGTCTGAATTTCCTGAATATTGGTGATTTTTCCCTTCAACTGAATTTCAAGACTACTTTCCTGAAGATTGAATACTTTATGAATTTTACTTTTATCCAAATAACGGAGAGGGTAGAAGTTCAGAAGATCTTCTACATTCGAAATGCCCAAAACATTTTTGATAAGTTTGGCTTTTTCAGGACCTATGCCTTTAACGTATTCTATGGAGGTTTCTAAATTCATTGAAAAGAGCCACGAATTTCGGGAAAAAATAGAAATTAAAAAAGACTTTCAAAGCTGAAAGTCTTTATATGTTTAATCTTTTATTTTAGATTTGAATTTTTTCTGATAATCTTCCCACTGTTCACGACTTCGGATTTTTTTATATAAATCTTTGGAAATCAGTTCTAAATAAGGTTCAAGTTCTTTCGCAGACAACTCACCTTGCAAAATCGTGATCGGATCTCCTTTTTCATCCAAAAAAACAGTACTTGGAACGGCTGCAACATTCATATACTGCGTAAACTCGTGTAGAGAATTTCTTCCTTTTTTTTGTTCCGTATTTGGGTTAGAAAAAGTTCTGTCGAAGATTTCAATTGATTTTTTTTCTTCTGCATTAAATTTTACAGGATAATAATTTTGATTTAAAATATCAGCAATTACTTGGTGACCGTATGTTTTTTTATCCATGATTTTACATGGGCCGCACCAGTCTGCATAAAAATCGATCAATATTTTTTTTGGATTTTCTTTCTGAGCTTTTAAAGCCTCTTCAATGGTCATCCATTTTACCTGAGCAAAGCTAAAGCTTAAACAGAAAAGGAATATTATGCTTATAATTTTCTTCATAATTTGATATTTAAGTAAAAATAAGCATAATTTGCTTTATTTCTATTTTACCTCCTGCATTAATTTTTTCACGAACGGAGATATCAAAATTAATACCACTCCGGCAATTACCGCGTATAATCCCAATTGTTTATATCCATCGGTATAAGTGATGAGAGCATCATAGTTGGTAGAGCCTTCTTTTGCTGTGGCTAAACCTGCTCCGATGATTCCAGCAACGTATTGTCCGTATGCTGATGCTAGAAACCACATTCCCATCATCATTCCCTGAAGATTTTTCGTTGAAAGCTTTGTCATGATGGATAAACCGATAGGAGAGAGGCATAATTCCCCTAAAGTAATCACTAATAATGCAATGGTAAAGAAATTCAATGAAGTGATTCCCTGAAGGTCTGCAAAAAGTCTTGTCGCAAATAAAATATAATAACCTAATCCTAAGAAAATAAATCCTAATCCAAACTTGATGATGGTATTGGGTTCAATTTTTCTTTTATTTAACCAAATCCATAGTAAACCAATTAATGGAGCTAAGAAGATGATAAAGAATGCTCCTCCGGAATTATTTACACCGTTTGGATCTAATCCAAGAAGATCTTTATTTAAATTTTTAGCGGCAAAAATACTTAATGAACCTCCACTTTGCTCATAAATTCCCCAGAATAGAATTGAGAATAAGATGAAAACTAAAGCTGCCCACAATTTCTTACGTTCTGCCGGCGTTACTTTTGTCATTTCGTAGAATAAATAGATTAATGTTAATGGCCCGATCGTCCACATAAAATAATCTGTATATTCTGTTTTAGCAACCATCGTCATGATAATGGGAACGAAAATTAATGATAAAACATAAACTCCATATTCTTGCCATTTTGGGATTGGAGCAGATTGTACTTCATTTTTTGGATGTCCTGGCTGGAGACCAATTGAACCTAAACTTCTTTGTGTGAAAACAAAATTAATCAAACTTACAACCATTACAACAGCGGCAAACCCAAATGCCAAATGCCATCTCAATTCTTCCGGAATTTGGTTGGCAAGAAGTTCTCCTTTTCCGATGGCAATACATAAATATCCTCCAAGTAGAGCTCCAAGGTTAATTCCGGCATAGAAAAGTGAAAAACCTGCATCTGCTCTGGAATCATTTGGTTTGTAAAGCTGACCAACCATTGATGAAATATTTGGCTTGAAAAAACCTGTTCCTACTACGGTAAATGCAATTCCTAAAAAGAAATTATGATGTGGATCAGCCGCTAGAATCAAACTTCCGGCAATCATCAGAATTCCGCCCCAAAAAAGAGATTTTCTGAATCCTAAGATTTTATCTGCGAAAAGCCCACCCACAAAGGTAAAAGCGTACACAAATGCCTGTGTAGCTCCATATTGAAGATTGGCTTCTTTTTCATGGAAATCGAGTTGAGAGATCATGAAGAAAACCAGCATTCCGCGCATTCCGTAGAAACAAAAACGTTCCCACATTTCAGAGAAAAACAGGCTCCAGATTTGTTTTGGGTATTTTCCTTTGAAATTTTGTATTTCATCTAAAGTTAAGCTCATAATGTATATGATTAAGTTTTAATTAAGGTTTTTTATCCTTCATTTAATTCAAGACGCACTGCGTCACATATTGGAAGAACGTACGAAAATAAAAAAAACCTCTGACTTAGCAGAGGTTTGTATATATTATTTATTTCAGAATGTATTATTTGATACCATGCATTTTCTTCTCTAGCCATCTGCTGATAACGAAAAGAATAGCTGCAGCTACACCACACATTACTACGAATACAATGAAGAAGTCGAAAAGGTTGGTGATTTGAAATCCTAGTATAGAAGTAGTTTTTGCTGCTTCTCCATGTTCTCCTCCTCCAGGAATCAAAGCTGATAATGTTCCTGCAAATTTATTAGCTGCTGCATTGGCCAAGAACCAAGTACCCATTAATAAAGATGAAAAACGAGCCGGAGATAATTTAGAAACCATTGATAATCCAATTGGAGAAAGACAAAGCTCTCCCATTGTGTGGATTGCATATAAACCGATTAACCAGAACATTGAAACTTTATCCATCATTCCTAATCCGTAGACTGCATAAGCGATTACAGCATATCCAAAAGAAATTAATGCTAAACCATACGCCATTTTTTTAGGTGATGAAGGTTCTTTACCTCTGTTTCCTAATCTCAACCAAAATGATGAGAATAAAGGTGCTAAAAGTAAAATAGCCAAAGCATTTACAGACTGGAAGTAACTTGCGGGCATTTCCCAACCAAAAAGATTACGATTGGTTTGTCTGTCTGCAAATATTGTTAATGAAGCACCTGCCTGTTCAAAAGCACCCCAAAAGAAAATAACGAAGAATGCTAAAATGAAAATTACAAGAATTCTATCTTTTTCATCTTTCGTAAGACTTTTATCTGTAAGGACAATTAAAGGCATTACGATCATCGCACCGTAGATAAGATATCCGATAACATCTAAATCGCTGTTGAACATCGTTTTGAAGTTCATCAAGAAGAAAATCAACCCAATTGAACCTAAAACCATTCCTATTTGAGCAATACCAAATTTGTTTCTTGGCATACCGATAGGCTGATTTTCAGAATCTACCAATACTTTATTTTTCTGAGTGATGAATGTAACTAAACCAATAAGCATACCTACCCCTGCTGCTAAGAATCCCCATTTAAAATCTACTTTCTCTGCTAGCGTACCACAAATAAGAGGTGACATAAATGCTCCTAAATTGATACCCATGTAAAAAATAGTAAATGCCGAATCTACTCTTCTGTCTCCCTTAGGATAAAGCTGACCAACCATTGTTGAAATATTTGGCTTGAAGAATCCGTTACCGATAATCAGCATTGTAAGACCCATCCACATTAATGTTACAGCACTTGCGCCTGTAGTAGAAGCACTAAAAAACAAGATGAATTGCCCAATTGCCATTAATAACCCTCCAATTTCTATACTTCTTCTGTTTCCTAAAAAACGGTCTGCTAAATATCCACCTAAAAGCGGTGTAAGATATACTAACCCTGTATAGCTACCATAAATTTCCGACGCATTGGCATCATCCATAAGGAGTATTTTTGTCATATAAAGTACAAAAATAGCACGCATTCCATAGTAGGAAAAACGTTCCCACATTTCTGTCATAAACAGAAGATAGAGACCTTTAGGATGTCCTTTCTGTTGAGCTGTATCCATATTTCTTGTTAAATTTTTGTTAAGACTGACAAATATAGTTTTTTTTGTGTTTTCGGCAAGGTTTTAATTTTATAATTAAATAAAAAAGCTGCAGAATGATTCTACAGCTTGATTTTCTTTATTATAAATAAGGATTAATGTCCTTTTTCTTTCATGATCTTGTTTAATCTTTTCAACATAGAAACTCCTAAAAGTGTAGCAAATATCAGCAATCCGAAGTTCACAAGGAAATAATTCATTTTATTATCGTAATTATACCAAGTACTCGCTAAAATTCCGGAAAGTTTGTTTCCGACTGAGTTGGCAAGGAAGAAACCACCCATCATTAACGCGGTAATTCTTGCAGGGGAAAGTTTTGAAACAAATGACAATCCCATTGGTGAAAGACAAAGTTCACCCACCGTAATGACTCCATAACTTGCCACTAACCACCAAGGCGAAACTTTTACAGCTCCGTTATCTCCGGCCCAAACTGCTAAAACCATTACCAAACATGATAATCCTGAAATGAAAAGTCCCAAAACAATTTTTGTTGGCGTTAAAGGTTCTTTTCCTTTTCTTCTTAACAAAGCCCAGAATCCTACGACAACCGGCGTTAAAGCAATTACCCAAAACGGATTAATCGATTGGAATAATTCTGTATTGTATAAATAGGTTTTCGTTTCCGGATTTTTCTCTAAAACAGCACGTTGTTCAGGAGAAATATTTTTAAAATAAACATCTTTTCCTTGTACTTTGATGGTATTTCCGTCTTTATCTTTTTGAGACTGGAATTGATTATCATAAACAGGAACTTCTTTGTTTTCATAGCTTTTTCCGTCAACCATATAAATGCCTTCCAATGGTTTTTCCATGGATGCAGGAACACTTCTGTCGGTGTAATAATTTGCCCATCGCGTTAAAGCCGTTCCGTTTTGTTTGAAAACTGCCCAGAAAAACATACTGATTAAGAAAACCGATAACAAAGCTCCAATCGAAGATTTTTCTTCCGGTTTTGCTTTAAAATAAAGAGAAGCATAAAAGTAAATAACAGGAACACATGCAAAAATAAAGGCATCTGTATTATTACTTCCGAAAATATTGGCAGGATTACTGAATATTTCCAGATAATTATTCATGTTTATAAGTTGTTCATATGGAACATAACACCAACCAATTACCCCGGCAATAATTGCTGGTAAGAAAACTTTCAACATAATTTCAGAAAGCTTTGTATCGCCTTCCTGAACGGGTTTCATTTGAGCAGCGTGGATATAATGTTTTCTACCAATTGTAAAAATCACCATACCAATTAACATTCCGACTCCGGCAGTAATGAAAGCTTCACCCCAACCGAATTTATTTCGCATAAATGCTGCGATAATGTTGCAAATAAACGCTCCGATATTGATTCCCATGTAAAAAATATTGTACCCGGAATCTTTATTGGCTTTGTAAGGTTCTTCGGAATATAAATTTCCAAGTAATGTGGAAATTGTAGGTTTAAAGAAACCGTTTCCGATGATAATTAAGGCTAATGAAGAATAAAATAAGGTCAGATCTTTGAAAACACCCATCCCGATATATCCGGCAGCCATTAAAATTCCTCCCAAATAGATCGATTTGATATAACCTAAAACTCTGTCTGCTAAAAATCCGCCGATGAAAGGTGTCAAATAAGTCAAAGCGATATAGGTTCCGAAAATGTCGTCGGCAGTTTTGTCGGGAAGTCCGAGACCTCCTTTTAAACCCGTGGGTTCAATCACATACAACACAAAAATTCCGAGAATAAGATAGTACCCGAAACGTTCCCACATTTCCGTAAAGAAGAGGAAAGGCAATCCCTTAGGATGTTTAGTCTTCATAGTTGATAAATTTCAAATTTCACAAATATAGAATTTTAAAAATAATAATCGAATTTTATTAACTTTGGATAAAATAAAGATGAAGAAAATGGAAATTACGTTACAAGATTTAGAAAACAATATTAGAACACTTCCTGAAAATTTTTACGAGGAAGTAAATGATTTTATTGATTTTTTGAAACATAAACATATTAAAGTAAAGGAAACTGATATTCCAGAATGGCAAAAAGAAGAAGTAAGAAGAAGGATAAAATATTCTCAGGATAATCCTCAAAGTTTTGTTTCAGAATCTGATATGGATGACTATTTAAATGATTTAGAAAGTGGAGATTAAGTTAATTTATAGTCCTTTTGTAAAACAAGATTTGAAAGAAATTAATGATTGGTACAAGAAAATTAATAAAAAACTATGGATTAATTTTATGAAAGAATTTCGCTCCAAAATCAATTTCATTAAAGAAAATCCTTTATCTTTTGAATTCAAATATGATCATAATCGAATCGTTTTTCTCAAGAAATTTCCCTACCGAATCCACTATTCGTACAACGTAGAAGAAAATATAATTGAAATATATTCTATTTTCCACACGTCAAGAGATCCTGAACAATGGAAAGAAAGAAAATAAAAACTCCGAATCTTAAAAAGAGATTCGGAGTTTTTTTATCATTAAATTTCAGATCAATTCTTACAAATTCTCCAAAATAAAATCAGTCATTTTCTGATACAGTTGCGGTCTTGTTTGTCCACCGTAAATTCCGTGGTTTTTATCAGGAT
This sequence comes from Chryseobacterium sp. GM_Chr_2, assembly GCF_026540445.1. Classification (NCBI taxonomy): domain Bacteria; kingdom Pseudomonadati; phylum Bacteroidota; class Flavobacteriia; order Flavobacteriales; family Weeksellaceae; genus Chryseobacterium; species Chryseobacterium sp. GM_Chr_2. The sequence goes on along the minus strand of NZ_JALNUD010000005.1, from coordinate 72,439 downwards.
ACGCCATGAAATCAAACTGTTTTTTGTTTTGAATTAAAGCTTCTGAAAATTCCATAGAATTTTGGAAATGTACATTATCATCCGCAGTTCCGTGGATTAGCAAGAATTTTCCTTTCAATAAATTCGCATATTCAGTCGGTGAATTTTTATCGTATCCATCAGGATTTTCCTGTGGAGTTCTTAAAAATCTTTCTGTATACACTGAGTCATAATACCTCCAGTTCGTAACCGGCGCGACAGCGATTCCCATTTTAAAAACATCCGCACCTTTGGTCATTGCCAAACTCGTCATATAACCTCCGAAGCTCCAACCGAACATTCCGATTCTTGATTTGTCGATATACGATTGATTTCCAAACCATTTTGCTGCTGTAATCTGGTCTTCAATTTCGTATTTTCCTAAATTCATGTACGTTACTTTTTTGAATTTAGCGCCTTTGTAACCCGTTCCACGTCCATCGACACAAGCTACGATATAACCTTTTTGAGCCAACATTTCAAACCAAATCCCGTTTCCGTTATCCCAAGAGTTGGCAACTTGCTGAGATCCCGGACCAGAATATTGGAACATGAACAATGGATATTTCTTGTTTTTATCAAAGTTTTTAGGCTTGATAATCCATGCATTCATTTGATCTCCAGCGTCGTTTGGAATCGTGATGAATTCTTTTTCTGTGAAATTATCCGATTTTAATTTTTGAAGCTGATCATTATTATTCTGAAGCTCTTTTACCGTTTTGCCGTTTCCGTCTTTTAAAACGAAAGTATAAGGTTTTGCAGCGGTAGAAGAAGTTTCGATGAAATAATTGTAGTTTTTACTGAAATTAGCAGAATTATTTCCTTCCGCGTTAGAAATCAACTGAGTTTTTCCACTTTCGATATTTACTTTGGAAACTACTTTGTTGATGCTTCCTTTTTCAGTGGTCTGAACGTAGATTTCTTTCGATTTAGGATTAAATCCGTAATAATCGGTTACTTCCCAATTTCCTTTTGTTACTTGTTTTTTTAGCTTCCCATCTTGGTCATACCAATATAGATGACGGTTTCCATCTCTTTCAGAGCCCCAAAGAAAGCTGTTGTCATCTAAAAATTCTAAGGTAACATTATCTGTATCAATCCATTTTTCATCGGTTTCTGTGAACAATTTTTTTACTTCACCAGTTTTCGTATTTACTTTCAATACATCAGACGCGTTTTGTGTTCTCTGAGAAGTAATCAACACAATTTCGTCAGGTTTTGAAGTCTGAATAACATTCGGAATGTAATAATTTTTAAAATTATCCAAATTTACTTTCGTTTTCTTGCCGCCATCCAAAAGGTAAATATGTGCTGAAACTACAGAGTTTTTTTCTCCCGCTTTAGGATATTTGTAACGCATTTCTGTTGGATAAAGCGTTTTTCCGTAGATTGGAATATAAATTTCCGGAACATCTGTTTCGACAGATTTCACAAAAACAATCGCATTAGAGTTTTTCGTCCATTCATACAATCTTGCGTGCCCGAATTCTTCTTCATAAACCCAATCTGCAAGACCGTTCAATACTTTATTTTTAACACCGTGCTCTGTAACCTGTGTGATTTTTCCTGAGTTTAAATCCTGATAAAAAATATTATTATCAACAATAAAAGCCACTTTGGTTGCATCTGGAGAAAATCTTGGCTCCTGAACAGGTTTTCCGTCATTTAACGAAAGCGTTTTCCCAGATTTCAGATCTTTAACATCAAAAACACCTAAAAAAGAATGTCTGTAAATCGGCTGGCTGCCTTTTAGTAAAAGAATTTTAGACTCATCATCCGAAAATTCATAGCTTTCAAATTGTCCGTCTACAATATTTCCTTCTTTTTGAGAGGTTTTGTAAGAATATTTTGCAATTCCTGTCGGTTCAATTACTAAATAATTTTCGCCGTTTTTCATGGATGTTATTCCGGCAATGCCTTTTCCACGGTAATATCCTGAATATATTTTATCTAAAGTGATTTCCTGTGCAGACCAACTTTGAAATGCAGCAGCAACGGTAAGCGTTAGTAAGAATTTTTTCATTTCTAATTTTAAAGAATTCAAATATATAAAATATTTAAATCTTACAGATGAAGTTTAGGATTTGGTGAATTATTTAAAACAAAAAAGTTGACATATCTGCCAACTTTTCGCTTATATATCAATAAAAATGATTAATTCTGCCAACCATAAAGGCTTTGGGTAAGCAATTTATTTTCGCCTAATTTTCGTAAGAAAATCACACGATCAGATTGTGGAATGTACTTCACCGAAGTGAAAATAGGTTGCCCATACTTTGCTTCAGTGCTCGTGTATCTGTTTTGGAATTCTACAAATTTACTTGGATCTGTATGATCGCTTCCAACTTTATAAGGTGTGAAACCATAGCTGTCTGTGAAGAAATAATTCGTATTTTCTTTAGTGAAAAATCCTATATCTCCTCTTTTTTGAGTAGAAGTTGTACTTGCAGTTCCTTCAGATTTTATGGTAAACCATTTACCCGGACCATAAGAATAAATAGGATCTGGGAAACGATTAGCTGGCGTTGACGGCGGTAATGTTTTATTGACGTTAAATCCATATAAAAATGCTTTTCCGTCCACGACTTGAACCAAAGGAATATCTACTCCCGACATATTAGTATTTGATCTGAAATCTGAAACCTCGCTCATCGTAATATTTCCGTTTTGAAGATTGATGAATGCCATATCTCCAAAATTACTTTGATTGATTCTCACTCCCGTAAAATATCCGAAAGAAACCAAATAATCCTGATCATTAATAGAAACAGGGGTTAAAGTTTTTAAGATTAATTTATCCTTCAAAGCAATATCCTGATCACCTTGAGCTGAAACGTAAATCAATTTTGATGATTCTTTCCAACCGGTTGATTTTCTTAAGATTAAAACTCTTCCGGAATTCGTAACCGCGGCATCTGCTTCAAAATAATCTGTATCCAACGTGATTTCTTTATCCCACTTTTTGGTAAGTGTAGAAAGATCAATCACAATATTATCAATCGTATTTGCTGTTTTTTTAGAAACCGATCTGTCGTTTACAATCGCCACATATTTTCCGTTTTCTGAAAATCGAAGATAAGTGGTTCCCATTTTCAAGCCGCCTTCTGTGAAAAGTTTGGCAACGCTTGTTGTGGTGTAGTTTCCATCTTTTTTATTGAAAACATGCTGGAAAATTTCTTTTCTGTTAACCTTTGTTTCCAATTCTTCAGTAAAGATCACAAATTGGTCTTTGCTGATTTCAATTGAACCCAAATAATTATGCAAAACGCCGTTGGTTTTGTTGGCGTAATCTTTAATATAAGTATCGATCAAATTTCCGTTTTGATCCAGCTTTCTCATTAAGATTTTCTTGTGAGGATAAGTGCTGTAGCCGTCTTCATTAATATCACTGAAAACATATTGATTATAGTCGTCTGCCAGTACAAGTTTAATGTCTTTTTCGTATTTAGAATTAAACTCGAAAGCGTCTCCGTAAACGTTTTTTTTCTGCCCGAAAGCAACTGCGCTCATCAAAACCAGCGAAGTAATTATTGTTTTTTTCATGGTTGTATTAGTTATATATTTGTTGCTCAAGGCCTTTTAATTCGTTGTTTTGATCCCAGGATAATTTCATGTCTACCAAATGCTCCTGCATATCATTTAACGATTTTTCTGCTTCAGATTTTCTTCCCAAAGCTAGATTCAGACGAATAAGATTCATATAAAGATAAGCGGCAATTTTGGCATTGTATGGCGCTTTTTTATCATCATAATTGATTTTTTTCAATGCATCTTTCCAAATGGTAATTCCTTTATCCATGTTCTCCAACGCTGTTTTGTTGGGAGCATAGTCAGGTCTTGCCTGCATTTTTTTCAGGTTGGTGGTTACATAAATAGATGCTTTCTCCAAATCATCATATTCACCCTTATTTTTTACCGTTTCTAATTTTATGGTTGAACTGTATTTCGCAAAAGCATAATTATCCGCTAAAATTTCATTGATTTTATTGATGACTTTTTGCAGATACATTTTTTCATGAGAACTTAAATTGATCTCATTGGTTGGCGAAGATGCAATTTCCTGAAAATCTGTGAATAACGTTTTGTCAATTTTTACCACGCCGTTTTGCTTAACGACCAATTTTGTTGGCTGATTGGCAAAAGATTTTCCTGCATTATCTTGAAAATTAGTTCTTTCCATATCAACCGTGATTTCGATGGCATTTCCTTTTGTAAAACCTTCGATACCAACTTGGGAAGCCAAAACTTTATTATCAACAATTAAAGCATTTCTAAGATCCGGTTCTGTGTAAACGGGCTTTGCAGGAACGTTCAACTGTGGTCTTGAAGGAAGTCTTAAAACCGGCGGCATAGCGTTCATCGCAATTTTTTCAACGGCTTTTAATTTATTGTATTGCTCAGATTCTGTTTTGTATTTTTCCTGAAGTTTTTTTACTTCGGCATCGTAATCTTTTAATCTTTCTGCGTGCTCTGCTTTTGCATCAACCACACTTTGATCGTAGTTATCTACACGTTTTTGAAAATCTTCTTTTGCCTGTTTCGTAACGTCTTCTTTGGTGATATTGTAAGGCGAATTTACCGTTACAGAAAAATTTCTGTTTTGGGCATCTACAGGATTTAAAGGTTCTCTTAGTAATTGAAATGTTACATTCTCAGCGTCTATTCTCTGAGCCTGAACAAATGCAAGGCTACCCGCTGTGAGCAGCATTGAAAAGATAAAATTGAGTTTCATGTCTTAAATTTAGTTTGCAAATGTAGTTTTTTTAATAATGTGTAAAATATTAATTGCCAAAAATATATAATTAGAATGTTATTCTTAGTATTAAGTTTTATTATTGATACCATACACTAATATTTCTTTTACTAAAGGGTTTGGCAGAAAAATTGAATATGATTAAAGTATAATCAAATCAAGTAATAATTATGGAAACGAATGCTTTTAACCAAAAACTAAACCGTTATGACTTTAATGACCAGATCATATATACAGGTTTTTCAGGTTTCAAAGATGCTGAAGCATGTGCACAGAGCAAAGGTGGTACTTTGGTGGAAGTGGGTTTTAAGGATGGCAACGATAACCCGGTAATAACAGATGAAGCAGGCTTAATAGAGAAAAAACTCCATTATTTTGTGGATGCGGGAGAAGAATATAAATTTATCCATTCATCAGATCCAGGTTTCAGAAAATATGCTGACGAACTTCAAAAAATTAAGGCTAAACTACAGCAGTCACCACCTGACGAAAGATATTTAGCTAACTTCGAAATCGAAAATGCAGAAGATCCGATTATTGTGATTAAAAATGATCACTTTGAGTCGGTAACTTCAAGAGAAAGATCCAAATACCTAAAGCATGCTCACGTTTATGAAATCGGAGTGGCTTTACCTAAATCTTAAAATAGTAATATCATGAGCAAGACAAAATATTCAGACAAAGCTCAAGACAAAATAGGAAAAGTAATGCACGAATTTAAGGAAGGAAAGTTGAAATCTTCTTCCGGACAAAAAGTGACCGACAGAAAACAGGCAATCGCCATCGGAATTTCCGAGGCCAAAGAGGCTGGTTTGAAAGTTCCTAAAAAGAAAAAAGATTAGTTTTAAAATAAAAACGGTTTGTAAATTTTACAAACCGTTTTTTACTTATTTTTAAAAGGAAATTTTAATTTTTTAAACCATTAAGGTTTCATTTAAGAAATTAAGTTTAATTAAGATAGTCGTTTGATTAAAAAACTTAAATATAGTAAGCTTAATAACTCTTAACAACTTAATTTTTCTTAATGGTTAAAGATATTTTTTAACCTTCTTTGCAGGTTATCCTTTATAATTATACAAAATTCTGTAATATTCATCTGCCATTCTATCACTGTTAAACTGATCTTTCACATCGTTCATAGAATTATGCTGAATTTTTCTCCATGCATCCGGCTTGTCGTAATATGTTGGAAGAATTTCGTTTTCAAGGATTTCATATAATTTGTTTAAATCATAATTATCCTGCTCGTAAATGCTCATATTCATGTAATCTGCCTTCGGAACTACGAAAGAATTTTCGCCATGTTTCGCAAACTCAGGAATCCAGCCGTCGTCTGTAGAAAGGTTGATCGATCCGTTCATGGAAGCCGTCATTCCAGATGTTCCCGAAGCTTCTCTCGGAACTCTCGGATTGTTTAGCCAAAGATCAGAACCTTGCTTCAAAGATTTACTTAATGACAATTCGTAACCTGTAAGAACCGCCATATTTTTATGATTTTTACTTTCTTCAACCAAAGAATTGAAGGTAGAAATCGCAGAATAATCCATCGGGTAAGGTTTTCCAGCCCAAATAATCTGCACCGGATATTTCGGATTATTTAAAAGTCTGTAAAATCTGTCTTTATCGTGTAAAAGAAGGTCGGCACGTTTGTAACCTGCAAATCTTCTCGCCCAAACGATAGTGAAAACATTCGGATTAAATAAATTCCCTGTCTGGTCGGCAACAATTTTAAATAATCTTTTCTTTAAATGTTTTTTACGATAATCAAATAAGGTATCGTTACGCTCATCTTTTGCATTGTAAAGCGGTTTGTCTGCCCAATATTTAAATTCCTGAGCGTTGGTAATCGAAGTAATTTCACAAATTCCTGAATATTTACTCCACATTGCTCTTGAAACTACGCCATGAAGCTGAGAAACACCGTTTGCCACTCTCGCCATTTTCAAAGCACAAAGGGAATGGTTGAAACGATCATCATCAGAACCTTCAATGCTTTTCACGTCTTCCATGCTGAAGCCTGAAAAATAAGACATATCATAACATAATTTGAAATTATGCTTCTCATTTCCGGCTTCTTCAGGAGTGTGTGTGGTGAAAACCAGTTTTTCTTTAACCTTATTTAAATCACCATTATATTTTTTCAACAAATGGAAAGCAGCAGGAAGTCCATGAGCTTCGTTCAAATGATAAACATCTCTTTCAATGTTCATTTCGTCCAATAATTTCGCACCACCTTTTCCTAATAAAATGTATTGCGCCAGTTTTGTAGATTCGTTTGCATCATACAATTTATGACAAATAGTTTTTGAAATGTGATCATTTTCAGGAACATCCGTGGATAGGAAAAACATCGGAGCTGTATTGAACGTTTCAGGATCAAGATACCAAACCTTCACCCAAACTGGTGCGCTGTGAATTTCGATCTGAAATTTAATGCCAGTATCTTCCAGAAAACTGTACATTTTTTTCGTCCAGGTTGGTTGCAGGGTTTGATCGTGATTTCTCGCCTGATCATAGTATCCGAATTTCCAAAGAATCCCGATTCCTACAAGGTCTTGTTTAAGATTGTAAGCACTTCTCATGTGAGAACCTGCCAAAAATCCCAACCCTCCAGAATATATTTTTAGCACCTGCTCAATGGCAAATTCCATTGAAAAATAGGCTACTTTTTTAGAGTATTGTGGATTAACACTATACGGTATTTTAAAATTTTTAAAATCCATAAATCACAGTTTTATATTTGAAGCGCAAAGGTATTGATTATGAAAATAAACTCTATGTTAATTAACTGATAAATTAATTTTAAATACAAGGGTTGCATAGTTTTTTTTACTAACTTTAAACTATAAATTTTTGATAATCAAAAGAAACCGAGGGTTTCGTGTGTCTCAACAACCATTAAAAGATAAGCACATGAAAAAGGCATTTTCCGATGAAGATTTGATCAAGAATCTGAGCTTATATTATCTCAATCGACATTTGAAAAAGAAGCCGATTGAAAAGTATCACCGCAAAATAGATGAATCTCCGCTTCACGACCGTGAAAAGTATAAAAAGAAATCTGAAATTTTGCTGCTGAATTCTTTTATGCATCATTTTCCCGAAGTTCAGTTTGAAAACCTTACCTGCGAGAGTCCAGACTTTATCGCCAAATTCAACGACAAAAAAATAGGAATTGAATTGACTGAGGTGATCAATCATCTTGAAATGAAAAAGATGGAAAGCAATTTAAACAAGATTTTCCGTCAGGCAGAAATATTATTGGAACAAGAAGACACTACGAAATATCGTGGTGTTTATTTTTTAGAATTTTATCCTAATCTTAAATTTGAAAATCTTGAACTGCAACAGGAAATCATTCATTTTATTTATAAAAGTATTAAAAAAGGAAAGCCTGTTGGTTGTGTAAAAAGTTTGCGAAAATCTTTTCATCGTAGAAATGTTTTCATTACTCACGAATATAATATGAATCTTTTTGATGAGCTGTGTTCAGAGAAAATTTTAGAATTAATAGAAAAAAAGAACGAGAAATTTCCTTATTATGATACCTCGGTTGATGAATGTTGGCTGGTGATTGTTTCTGATATGAATTCGCTTGCTTCACGGTATACTTTTATTCAGGATAAAGAACATTTGCATGAAGTGAAAAGTCCGTTTCATAAGATTTTTCATTTAGAAAATCTTTGCGGAAATATCACAAGTATAAAGTAATTGTTGTTGTTTCGATTTTTAATTTGAGTTAATTTTTAATATTTCGCATATAAATATGTAATTTTTTTAAATATTGTTATTATTGATTGAAAAAATGCTTATATTTGATATACACCATTTTACATTGGCACTAATAATCCTGAAAAAAATTATATATGAAAAAAATTCTACTCGTTTTATTTGTATGTATTTCTCAAATATTTTTTTCACAAGCAGATTGTTCAACCGCGTTATCGGTTTGTGGAAATTCTAGCATTACGTATTCTCCCACGGGAATTGGTAATGAGAATGAAAGTCTGGGAGGTTGTCTTACCTCTGGCGAGCACAATTCAATTTGGTATAAACTTACTATTGCCACTGCGGGAACGCTTACTTTTGATCTTATCCCGAATGATCCTGATGCAGATTACGACTGGGCAATTTATGGCCCGAATGTAACCTGTGGAAGTTTGGGATCGCCAATTCGCTGTAACGCAGCAACCACACAATTGGTTGGCGGCAACACGGGGATGAATATGACAAGCACCATTATCAGTGCGGCAGGAGGTTCTTATACACCGTATTGCCAATATATGGATGTTTTACCGGGACAAACCTATTATTTATATATTGATAACTGGGTAGGAGCGGGAAGTACTACTGTTGCTCCTTTTTCTTTAACTTGGGGCGGAACGGCAACCTTAGCTTCACCATTTACAGACCCTGCATTGCAGCCACATCCTTTTAACCCACCGGGAAGTCCGGCGGCTAATCCTGCAGATCCTAGAGAGATTATTATTTGCAATACACCTGCTATTTTTGATTTCAGCACTTTAACTGCAGGAATTTTAAACGGAAATCCGAATTTCTTTGTGACGTATCACACCACGCAGAATGATGCTTTGGTGGGATTAAGTCCTATTTTGGCTCCGATTACGGTCAGTACAACAGCAACGTATTATTACAGTATTCATTATGAAGATCCTGCGAATCCCAATAATCCTATTAATTCTTGCCGACAAGTTGGAACTTTTAAATTTAAACAAGGAAATATCAGCGGTACGAATGTGACGATATTTAGCTGTAACAATAACAATGCGGGGACGGCTAGCTTTGATCTGACTGCGGCTGGTGTTTTTGGAGATCCTACCGCAATAAAAAAATATTACCCTACATTGGCTAATCTGAATGCAGGAACCAATGAAATTCTAAATCCTGCAGCGTATGTTTCTGCAGAAGGAACGGTTTATGTAAAAATAACCTCGCAATTCGGATGTGTTGCTGACGCGGTGATAACATTGAAATTTCATCCCATTGTTGTAGTAAATGATGCGGTTTTAAGAACGTGTTTCCTGGAAAGAGATCCTTTAACTGCGGCATTCAATCTTACGGTGGCGGCAGTTACTTCACAAACAGGAATTGTTAAGTCGTATTACCCTTCATTAACAGACGCGATCAACTCTACAAATCCTATTATAACGCCAACAGCGTATATTTCTCCAACTGGATTTGCCTATATTAAAGTTACCAATTCTCAAGGATGTTATGCGATTGCAAAAGTTGGATTAGAAGTAATTCCTCCTGTTTTTTCTTCAGAATTAAAAGATAAAACGATTTGTATTGAAGATACCACAACATTGGATGCTGGTTCTGGTTTCGGCGGATATGAGTGGAGTACGGGAGCAACAACCCAATCAATTGCTAATATTGGAGTTGGATCGTATTGGGTAAAACTGAAAACGGGAGATTGTATTACGACACAATATGTAAAAGTGATTCCGTCGGATCAACCTGTTATTTCTTCCATTGATATTTCAACACATATTGTAACGATCAATGTTGTAGGCGGTAAACCACCTTACAAGTATTCGATGGATAATGTCAATTGGCAGGATTCAAATGTGTTTAATAATGTTTCAAGAGGTGATCACACTGTTTTTGTAAAAGATGCGTATGACTGTGATCCTGTGGATGTCGCAATTGTTGTTCCTAATCTTACAAATGTTATCACACCCAATGGAGACGGAATTAATGATGTGATCGATTATACGGCACTGGCAAACAAACAAAATTTAATTTTCAATATTTTCGACCGCTACGGAAATAAAGTTTTCCAGGCTGACAGATTCAATAATTATACATGGGACGGAACCATCGGTGGTAAAAAAGTTTCCACAGGAACGTATTGGTACTCCGTAACATGGAATGAAAATAATAAAAAGAACACCCCAATTAAATATTCAGGTTGGGTAATGGTAAAAAACAGGGATTAAACTCATTTTTAAAATAAAACTAGGTCAACCGTCACGAAAGTGGCGGTTTTTGTGATTATTAAACATAAAATCTTACAAAACGTAAACCCTTAAACTCTATAACTCTAAAACTCATCCACGCTCCAACTTTTCCAGGAGCTATTTCCTGCTCTCCGCACTCGCTATTTTCTAATGATTCGGCTCGGGGCGGGCGAAGCCCGCCCCGAGCCGAATCATTAGAAAATGAGCTCAAACAAATGCTGCGATCAGGGCTAGGGAAGTGGTACTTTTTTCATGATTTGTCATTTTATTCTTGTGAAAACATTTAACTTAGATCATCAAATTAAAACTCATGAAAGAACTATTCATCAAACGTTTTGAGTACTATAAAATGCTTGGAGATAAATCATTTGACCAAGTGTCAGATGAACAGATTTTCTGGCAATTCAATGAAGAGAGCAATTCTATTGCAATTATTGTAAAGCATGTTGCGGGAAATATGTTATCGAGATGGACAAATTTTTTAACCGAAGACGGAGAAAAGCCTTGGCGAAATCGCGATGAAGAATTTGTAAATACCTTTAAAACAAAACTAGAAGTTTTAGAATATTGGGAAAAAGGCTGGAAATGTCTTTTCAATGCTTTGAATCAGATAAATGACGAAAATTTATATTCAACGATTTATATCAGAAATGAAGCACATTCGGTAATTGATGCGGTCTTCCGACAACTGGCGCATTATCCTTATCATATCGGACAAATCGTTTACATCGCAAAAATGATGAAAAATGACGATTGGAAAACACTTTCTATTGCAAGAAATAAATCCCAAGAATTTAATTCCGAGATGAAAAATCAATTCTCTGTTCAGGATTTTGATTCAAATTCGTCTCCGGTTTGCTATCAGAATAGCCCCGAAGTGAGGGATGAATTTAATCAATAGATTGAATCAATTTCAAAGTCATATTAAAATTACTATCTTTGCACCCAGAAAAAATAGGAGTATTTCAATGTCAACTTTTCAACGAACTGCCGCATTTCACACCCTTGGCTGCAAATTAAATTTTGCGGAAACATCTACTATTGCCCGTCAATTAACGGATGCCGGTTACGATAAGGTAAGTTTTGATGAAAAGGCGAATGTTTACGTAATCAATACCTGTTCGGTAACAGAAAATGCAGATCGTGAGTGCAAACTTCACGTGAAAAGAGCCATGAAAGCCAATCCAGAAGGGTTGGTGGTCATTGTTGGATGTTATGCACAGCTGAAACCTGAAGAAATTTCACAGATTGACGGAGTTGATTTGGTTCTTGGAGCCAAAGAAAAATTCAATATTCTAAGTTATCTTGATGATTTGGAGAAATCTGAAAGCGAAGGAATTGTTCATTCTTGCGAAATTGAAGAAACCGACTTTTTTATCGGAAGTTATTCTATCGGTGACAGAACCAGAGCTTTTTTGAAAGTTCAGGATGGTTGTGATTACAAATGTACGTATTGTACCATTCCTTTAGCAAGAGGGATTTCTCGTTCAGACACCATCGATAATGTACTGAAAAATGCTACTGAAATTGCAGCCAGAGACATCAAAGAAATAGTTCTTACAGGTGTAAACATCGGTGATTACGGTAAAGGTGAATTCGGAAACAAGAGACACGAACATACTTTTTTAGATTTAATTTCAGAACTAGATCAGGTGGAAGGCATCGAAAGAATTCGTATTTCTTCTATCGAACCGAATCTTTTGAAAGATGAAAGCATCGAACTGGTTTCTAAAAGCAAAAGTTTTGTTCCGCATTTTCATATTCCTTTACAATCAGGAAGTGATGATTTATTGAAAAAAATGAAGCGACGTTATCTGACGAAGCTTTATAATGATAGAGTAAACAAAATCCGTGAGGTAATGCCTCATGCGGCTATTGGTGTAGATGTGATTGTTGGTTTCCCCGGCGAAACAGAAGAAAGATTCATGGAAACGTATAATTTCCTGAATGATCTTCCGATTACCTATCTTCACGTTTTCACCTATTCGGAAAGAGAAAACACGGAAGCTGTAGGAATGGAGGGTGTTGTCCCTATTCCTGAGAGAAAGAAAAGAAATAAAATGCTGAGAATTTTATCTGAAAAGAAAAAAATGGCATTCTATCAAACCCAGCTTGGGAAGACACTTCCTGTGCTTTGGGAGCACGAAAACAAAGACGGCAAAATGTTTGGCTTCACAGAAAACTATGTGAGAGTACAGAAAGATTTTGACGAAGCATCCGTAAATCAAATCGAATTTCTGAATTTAGAAAAAATCCTGTCCGATGGCACGGTTTCTGTGCAATCGTCTTACGAAAGTTTTTTAGCAAAAGCATAGTCTCTTTGCAAAATTTCCACTAAATTTATTTTTAACTTTAAATACTACATTCATGAGAGATAAGTTTTTATCTTGGGGGATTGTATTAGTTATTGCTACATGGGTTGTAGCGATACTAATAAGAGCGCATTATTGGATACCGACGCTGCTATCCGCAATTTACGCATTGGGAGTTTACAACACTTACCAGTCGAAACACGCTATTCTGAGGAACTTTCCGGTGTTGGGATACTTCAGGTATTTTTTCGAAGGGATCTCGCCCGAAATGCAGCAATACTTCATCGAAAGGGAGACCGACGGGAAACCGTTTCCAAGAAATCAGCGTTCTGCAGTATACAGACGTTCTAAAAATTTGAGCGACACGGTACCTTTTGGAACTCAACTTGAAGTTAATCACAGAAAATACGAAGGAATTAAGCATTCTATTTATGCTAAATCTCCCTCAGAAGAACTTCCAAGAGTTTGGGTTGGGGGAGAGCAGTGTACACAGCCTTACCATGCTTCATTGTTCAATATTTCGGCAATGAGTTTTGGGGCGTTGAGCGACAGAGCTCAAATTTCGTTAAATAGAGGGGCTAAAAAAGGAAATTTTTATCATAATACAGGTGAAGGAGGAATTTCTCCACACCATTTGGAAGGTGGAGACCTTTGCTGGCAAATCGGAACAGGATATTTCGGATGTCGTGATGATGAAGGAAAATTTAATCCTGAATTATTCGCAAAATATTCTACACTTCCCAATGTAAAAATGGTTGAAATTAAACTATCTCAAGGTGCAAAGCCAGGTCACGGAGGGGTTTTACCAGGCGTAAAAAATACACCGGAAATTGCAAAAATTCGTCACGTCACACCGGGAATGACCATTATTTCTCCGCCCTCACACACCGCATTTTCTAATGCCGCGGAATTATTAAGATTTGTTCAACATTTAAGAGAACTTTCAGGAGGAAAACCTGTGGGATTTAAACTTTGTATCGGTGATACTAAAGAGTTTGAAGATATATGCGTTCAGATGAATGTCTTGAAAATTTACCCTGATTTTATTACAATCGATGGAGCAGAAGGAGGAACTGGAGCTGCACCGCCAGAATTTTCGGATGGTGTCGGAATGCCTTTAGAGCCAGCCTTGATTTTCGTCAACAGAACATTGAATAATTATAATTTAAGAAATAAATTAAGAGTTATCGCCAGCGGAAAAGTTTTAACAAGCTTGGATATTCTGAGAGCGGTTGCGATGGGTGCCGATATGTGTAATAACGCGAGAGGTTTTATGTTCTCATTAGGCTGTATTCAGGCGTTGAGATGTAATAATAATAAATGTCCGACGGGTGTTGCAACACAAGATAAAATGCTGATTAAAGGACTAGATGTTATGGATAAAGCAGAAAGAGTCTATCATTTTCATAAAAATACGCTTCACACTTGTAATGAATTAATTGCAGCAGCAGGAAAAAGTTCTTATGATGAGGTCGATGCTTCCATGTTTATGAGAGGTGATGAGTTTGATCACTTGGCAGATCTTTATTTCCCGGATATTTTAGGAAATGTAAAGCAGAAAGCTAGATATTAAAAAAAGAAAACCTCAGTTAAAAAAATAAAAAACCACTTCGGGATGAAGTGGTTTTTGTTTTATATGAAGGTTAATGAAATTAGCTTATTTTTCGTCTGTAGGTCTTGCCTCTGTTTTGTACACTTGGAAGTTAAATACAAACGTTCTGTTTCTGAAAGAATAACCGCTGTAGTTGTAATGAGCATCTCTAGCAAAAGCTGCTCTTGAAGGTACGATAATTACACCTTGTAAATTGTAAGGAGCCCCATTAGCCAAATCAAAAGCCTGAAACTTTCTTACAGCTTCCTGAAAACCTTCTATTTCATAATAATTTCTTTGCTTTGCAGCATCAGTAGTTGCTGCGCTCAAAACAGTTTCTTTTACATAATAATACATAGGATCAGTCAACGGAGAACCAGTTTCTTCAAGAGAATTATATCCCGTCATGTTTGTTCCTGAAATAAATGCAATATTCCCATCTGTATTTGCCGCAAGATATGTTTTAGCTCTTGCTAAAATGGTGATCTTGTCATCATTTCCAATTGTTTTACCCGTAACTGGCGGTGTAGAATCATCTGGTTGCGCGCCTTTTCTTACAATATACACAACACCTGAAGATAATTTTACCGGAGCCGGAACCATCGCACTTAATTTTGTCTGATGATCATCAGCAGTATCTGTTGCACTAAATGCTTTTATATTCCCTTGAGCGTCTAAATAGTTTTCATCTAAAAACTTGGTAATAGACTGATCATCATAATCATTTTGTGTTGCAATATCGCTTGGTTCTACGTATGTAGCCGTATCATCATCATCTTTTTTACAAGCAGTGAAGCACAATGATCCTGCAAGGATATATAAAAATATTTTTTTCATTTCAAAAAACTTTAATTACTTTACAAATAATATAACGGCAAAAGTATAAAAAATTATGAGAATAGATAAATTTTTGTGGAGCATTCGCTTTTATAAAACGCGAACCATCGCTGCAGAGGAGATTAAGAAGAACAGGGTTTCTATTGGAGAATCTGCCGTGAAGTCATCTAAAGAGGTAAAAGAAGGGGATACAATCAAGATTCGTAAAAATCAAATTGATTACAAAATAAAAGTTATTCAGATCCCAAAAAGTAGGATAGGAGCCAAGCTGGTTCCGCTTCATATAAAAGATGTGACGGATAGTGAGCAATACGAACTGCTGAAAATGCGAAAAGCTTCGCAAAATTATTACAGAGCGAAAGGAGAGGGTAGACCAACGAAAAGAGATCGCCGTGAGATGGACGATTATATTGGAAATGATGTAGAGTCTGATTTTACAGACTGGGACGATTTTTTCGGTGAAGCAGACGGTGATTCCGAAAGTGAAGACTAATAAACAAAATGAAAAGCTCTAGAGATAGAGCTTTTCTATTATTTCTGTAACGATATCTTCAGGTGTTCGGTTATCTGTGTTAATATTAAACTGAGATTTTCCGTAGAACTGATTTCTTTCAAACAAATGTTTAGCAATAAACTCAGGAAGATCTTCCTCAGAAATCTTTGCAATTAAAGGTCTTTTTTCCTTTTGTTTTGAAAGTCTGTCGGCCAAAGTCATTACCGATGCTTTTAAAAATACACTTTTTGATCCCGTATTAATAATTTCCATATTATTATAGTAAACAGGAGTTCCTCCGCCAAGGCTCAAAATCAGGTTTTCCTCGGTAGCCAGAATTTCTTCCAGCGTTTCTCTTTCCAGCTTTCTAAAGTAGATTTCACCCTTTTTCTCGAAGATTTCAGGAATGGTTAATTTATTTCTTCTGGAAATCTCTTTATCTAGGTCAATTAATTTAAAATTTATTTTTTCGCTTAATATTTTGGAAATGTGAGTTTTGCCACTCCCCATGTATCCGACCAGTGAAATTATCATGAATTTATTTTAAACAAATTTGCGAAAAAGTTTTGAGATAACGAAAAAACTCCTATCTTTGCACCACTAAAAATGAGAGACATTATCACAGTGTTAATCGTTGATTAAGTGGCCGACTCGGTAGCTCAGCTGGTAGAGCAATACACTTTTAATGTATGGGTCCTGGGTTCGAATCCCAGCCGGGTCACTAAAGATAAAATTACTAGATTTTTGTAATTTGTCGCCTGTGTGGTGAAATTGGTAGACACGCCATCTTGAGGGGGTGGTTTCCTAAGGATGTGCTGGTTCGAGTCCAGTCGCAGGCACACAGCAGAAAAAAATAAAATAATTGAATTGATAATTAAAATTTAATTTTATATTTATCATTACAATTGTGGCCGACTCGGTAGCTCAGCTGGTAGAGCAATACACTTTTAATGTATGGGTCCTGGGTTCGAATCCCAGCCGGGTCACAATTATTGAAAAGTAAGTTTTTATTTTATTTTGAATGTTTCTAAATGAAGCTTTTGTTTAAAATAAGTTTTGAAAGTGCAAATTTATTTGTATCTTTGCAGTCTTAAAAACGGAAACGATAAGTTTTCGTGAGTAAAGTGACCGACTCGGTAGCTCAGCTGGTAGAGCAATACACTTTTAATGTATGGGTCCTGGGTTCGAATCCCAGCCGGGTCACAAGTTTACTGAAAAGTAAATTTTTTTCATATTAATATTTTGTGATTTGGTGTTTCAAAGGCTTCCTCAAGAGGCCTTTGATTTTTTTTTATATACATCCTGTATTTCTCCCTTTGTTAAATCTATTCTAAATTTTTTCGGAGCAGTTACAAAACTTGCGGAGTAAATAAAAAGTTTGTATCCATAATGTTTGTCATCCCCGTAGGGATCTAATTATAGTATTAGAAAAAAAGATTAAAACAATTCTTTATTTTTTTGTTTAACGCTATCGATCGCTAAGGCTTTGTATCTCATTACGCCTATTTTCGTTCGCGATGGCGTTCTACTCAGCAAATGATAGCCGTATTTAATTTGCTTAGCTATGAAAATTCAACGCCTTAAACTTTGAGCACAAAGTCCACAAAGTTTTACGATTATGATAACTTTTAAGTTTCACAAAGCCGTTCCACTTATAAAAGGCAAACAAGTATCTATTTTCTCCTCAAGTTTTGAGACTGAACCGATAGACGCTATAAATTTATTGTTGAAAATACTTTAATGTAGTATAAATAGATCATATTAGAGATGTCATCCTGAGCGAAGTCGTAGGATCTCTGCATCATAAATGTAAAATGCTTTAGGTTTAAATTAAAAACAAAAAAAGCATTACTCAAAAAAGTAACGCTTATTTTTTTATTAATTGTAAAAGAATATTTTCAAATCTCAGTCTTAACCTTAGCCTCAACCTTAATCCAAATGCATATTGTCAATCAATCGTACTCCATCTACAATAACTACTATAAAAGCTCTGTAATTTTTACCTTTATAGAAAAAATCAGTCTCTTTTAAAGTTTCTTCATCGGCGATTAGGAAATATTCCAATTGCATTCCTTTTTGATTGTCGAAAACATCCTGAACTTTTTCTTTAATTTCTGAAACAGGATTGATTTTAAACAATTCGTTTACCTTTTTCAATGTTTTGTAAATAACCTTGGAAGCATCTCTTCTGTCTTCATGCAGTCTTTGGTTTCTTGAACTTAATGCTAAACCACTTTCTGCTCTGTAAATAGGAACTCCAATTATTTTTATGGGAAGTTTTTTCTTTTCAACCATTTTTTTGATGATAGCCAACTGCTGGAAATCTTTTTCGCCAAAATAAGCATTGTCTGGCTTTACCTGTCGGAAAAGCTCTTCTACAACGGTTCCTACGCCATCAAAATGCCCTGGTCGCGATTTTCCTTCCATTTCATTTTCTAATCCATCGAAATCATAATGCTGGCTTTCTGCTTTTTCAGGATAAATATCCACCACTTCAGGAATATAAACTGCATCTACCAAACCAGAGTTTTCCAGAATCAAAATATCTCTGTTGATGTCTCTCGGATACTTTTCCAGGTCTTCCGGATTGTTAAATTGAGTTGGATTAACAAAAATTGATGATATCACCAGATCATTGTCTGCCCGTGCTGCTTCATATAGTGATAAATGACCATTATGCAATGCTCCCATGGTGGGTGCAAAGCCTATTCTTTTACCCATTTCTTTCTGTCTTTCAATGAAATCCTGAAGAGTTTTCTTATTTTTTAAAACTTCCATAGTTTATTTTAATAGTATTTCAAAAATACTAAAAATATCATATAATAAGGTGTGGTTTTAATAATTTGAATCAGGGAATTTTCGTAAAAAAATGTTAATTAAAATAATGTTGGATGTTTTTTTGTAATTTTGCACATTAAAGCAATTTTACAAAAATTTAGATAGAAGTTTATGCCGAATCAAAAAATACTGTATATTACTACAGAGATGTATCCATATCAAGAGGACACGAACATGGCTACAGTGGTAAACAAAATGGCACTTAAGATGCACCAAGAAGGCAATGATGTAAGAGTTTTTATGCCAAGATTTGGACAAATAAGTGAAAGAAAATTCCAGCTTCACGAGGTTATCCGTCTTTCTGGGATGAATATTATTATTAATGATCTAGATCAGCCTTTAATTATTAAAGTAGCGTCGCTTCCGGGGGAAAGACTTCAGGTTTATTTTATTGATAACGAAGAATATTTCAAAAGAAAACAGCAGTATTTCGAAGATGACGGGACTGCCTTTGATGATAACGACGAGAGAGCAATCTTCTTCGCAAGAGGCGTTATCGAAACCATCAAAAAACTAAATTGGGTTCCGGATATCATTCACCTAAATGGTTGGATGGCTTCTTTCATGCCTATTTATCTTAAAACGTATTACGAATCTGATACATATTTCAAAGATGCTAAAATCGTTCTTTCTTTATACAATGAGAAAGATGCTGCTTTGAGTGCAAATGTGGAGGAAAAATTGAAATTTGATAATATTTCTGGCCTTAAAGCGTTAGATAAACCAAGCTTTCAAAGTTTTGTAATTGAAAGTATGAACTATGTAGACGCTGTAGTGAAGGGTGATGAGTTCCTGAATGAAGAACTAGACAAGGCTTTTAATGAAACTGCAACTGAGAAATCTGAATACTTGGATGTAGATTCTATAAATAAACTATATTAAAAAAACACATTTTTAATGACTTATACTATTAAAAGAACTTTCGCCATCCTTTTCTTGGCGATTTTTGGAAGTGCGTTGCTTTATAATTGCGAACCGGATGCGGATTCTTTAGGAGAACAGTTGTTTTTAGGTGATGCCGCACAAGGAAAAGAGATCCCTTTTGACCTTATAGGATATAATATAGATAATCTTGATAGTATTCAGAGTGATGCTTCAAAATTAACTTCTGCGGTACTTGGAGCTTTTGACGAAACTCAATTTGGTATGCAGAAAGCTTCTTATCTTACGCAGGTAAGACTTCCTTCTTATGCTCCGGATTTCGGAACAAATGCTAAAGTAGACTCTGTGGTTTTGGTCATTAAACCAACTTACGCTTCAGATTCTGTTACCACTACAACCAACGAAGATTTTGTATATAAAGATGCAACAGGCGATATTGCTGCTAAAAAAGTGGTAAACACTTATCCTATTAATAAATATGGTAAGGCTAAAAAAACAATGACGCTTAAAGTACATGAAGTTACACAATTCCTTGACGGATATTCGGATAAAGTAAGTTCTAAAAAAGAATATGATTATGATTCTAGCAATGAACTTGGTTCAAAAGTTCTTGACGGAAATGTAAATTTAGTTACCATTACTAAAGATTCAGATGCTTCTTCAATTTATACTTCGTCTGCGGCGGGAATCAGAGTGAAATTAGACTCAGCTTTCTTCCAGAATAAAATTATTGCTAAAAAAGGACAGACTGAGCTAAGTGATGTTTCCAATTTTATCAGATATTTTAAAGGATTAAGAATTTCTGTGGCAGAAAATGACGGTTATTTAATGAACTTCGGTCCTAACGATCTTGAATTGGTAATGTACTACAAGAATGATAAAACTGAAAACGGTACCACTACAAGACCTCAGACAACCTATACATTTGCTGTAGGATCTGGAAATACACATATCGGAAGCTATAAATATGACAGAACAGGAACTCCTTATGATGCTGCAATGAAAATTATTAATGAAGGAACGGGAGATAGAAGATTATATACTCAAGGTATGGGAGGTGCTTCTATTGGAGTTAAATTCTCACAAAGTTCAATAGATTCATTAAAACAAATGTATAAAACAAATAAAGCAGCGATTATCAGTGCTAAAATTAGAATTTATACAGATAAACAAGATTGGACTAACAAATATTATAAGCCAACTTCATTTACTATCTTACAGAAAGTAAAAGATGGAACTACAACAACTTCTACATTTACTACAGACTTAACAGCTATTGCAGGATCTAATAATTTCTCTCTTTACAGAGGGTATGATTTAGATAAAAATCCGTCATACTATGACTTTACTGTAACTAGGTCTCTTAAAGATATTGTAGAAGATGATGCAGTAACTTATGATGTTTATTCTAAAAAATATTATAGAATTGATTTAGGTACTTTCTTACAAACCTCTACAGGAACACTTGCCGGTCAGCAGTATAGCTCAAGAGCGTATGACAGAAGCAGAGCTGTTTTCATAGGATCAGATGCAAGTGATAAAGTCAACAGAATTAAGGTGAGAGTTACCTACGGGACAAAATAATTTAAAAAAACTAAAAAACACGAGATAAAATATGTGCGGAATAGTAGGATATACAGGTTTTCAAGATGCTTACGATATCGTAATCAACGGTCTTAGAAGATTGGAATACAGAGGGTATGACAGTGCCGGAATCGTTCTTGAAAATGGAAATAATAAACTTGAAGTTGAAAAGACCAAAGGGAAAGTAGATGATCTTGTAAATATTTCGAGCCAGCTAAAAGGGGTTGCGAAAATAGGTATGGGACACACTCGTTGGGCTACTCACGGAGTTCCTAGTGATAGAAATTCTCACCCGCATTTGTCTAACAACGGAAAAATTGCATTGGTGCATAATGGTATTATTGAAAATTATGATACCATTAAAACCATGCTTAAGGATAAAGGTTTTACTTTTAAATCTGAAACAGATACGGAAGTTTTGGTAAATCTTGTACAGTATTTTATGGATTTAAATGCTGAAACAGACTTTCCGACAGCTGTAAGATATGCCTTGAATGAAGTATATGGTGCGTATGCGATTACTGTAATGCACGAAGATTTCCCTGGCGAATTAGTTGTTGCTAGATTGGGATCTCCTTTAGCAATTGGTCTTGGCGATAAAGAATATTTCATCGCTTCAGATGCTTCTCCGTTTGTAGAATTTACGAAAGAAGCGATCTATTTAGAAGAAGGTCACATGGCAACAATCTCTTTAGAAAAAGGGGTTGACATTCGTACCATTAACGATAACTCTAAAATTGAGCCAGAAATTCAAGAGCTTAAGTTGAGTTTGGAGCAGATTGAAAAAGGAGGTTATGAACATTTCATGCTAAAAGAAATTTTCGAACAGCCAAAATCTGTACACGATACCATGAGAGGTAGACTTATTGTAGATGAGGGTGTTATTAAAATGGCAGGGATTTGGGATCATATCGAGAAATTCAAAAACGCCAACAGAATCATTATCATTGCTTGCGGAACTTCTTGGCATGCAGGTCTTATCGGAGAATATCTGATTGAGGAATATGCAAGAATTCCGGTTGAAGTAGAGTATGCTTCTGAATTCAGATATAGAAATCCTATTATTACAGATAAAGATGTTGTAATCGCGATCTCTCAATCTGGAGAAACTGCTGATACAATGGCTGCTTTAAAACTGGCTAAAGAAAAAGGAGCATTTATCTACGGTATTTGTAACGTGGTAGATTCATCTATCGCAAGAATTACAGATGCTGGTTCTTATACTCACGCAGGTCCTGAGATCGGGGTGGCTTCTACCAAAGCTTTCACTGCTCAGCTTACCATTCTTACGCTAATTGCATTTAAATTAGGTAAACACAATGGTAACTTAGGAAATGCAGAATTCATGAGCTTAATTTCTGAATTGGATGCTATTCCAAGAAGAATTGAGGAAGTTTTAAGCACCACTCATGAATTAACTCAAAATATTGCAAAAGACTTCGTAAATGCTACCAATTTCCTTTATTTAGGAAGAGGATACAACTATCCGGCGGCATTAGAAGGTGCATTAAAGCTTAAAGAAATCTCTTATATTCATGCTGAAGGATATCCGGCTGCAGAAATGAAGCACGGTCCTATCGCTTTAATTGATGAAAACATGCCAATCGTTATCATTGCTCCAAAGAAAGGGCATTATGATAAGATTGTAAGCAACGTTCAGGAAATTAAAGCCAGAAAAGGAAAAATAATTGCTGTTGTAAATAAAGGAGACACGCAGGTAAGTGAAATGGCAGACTACGTAATCGAGATTCCTGAGACATCAGAATGCTTCTCACCAATCGTAGCATCAGTGCCTTTACAGTTGTTGGCATACTACATCGCTGTTTACAGAGGTGCAAATGTTGATCAACCAAGAAACCTTGCGAAATCTGTAACTGTGGAATAAAAGTTTATTTGAAATAAAATAAATTTAGATTTCTCACGTTATTTCAAAAAAAATCTTAAAAGTTTCTTAAAAAAATTATATATTTACGGCTTAATTATAAAAATTAACATGAAAAGGATATTTCTTTTATTATTGTCTGCGTCGGTAGCGTCGGTATCTTGTTCAGGTGGTGGTAGCTCTTCTGTGGGAAAACCAGGAACAAAAGGAGAATTGATACCAAGAGAAAAAACAAAATCATTTGTTGCAGAAAGACCTTTCGGTATGGTTGCAATCCCTGCAGGATCCTTTATTGCAGGTTTAGCTGATCAGGATCCTACAAATACTCCTGAAAAGGCGGGATTGAAAACAGTTACTGTTTCTGCTTTCTTTATGGATGAAGCTGAGACTACTAATGCTGAGTACAGAGTATTCATTAATTACGTAAGAGATTCTATTGCTAGAACTCTACTTGCTGAAGCTGCCGGAGAAGGTGGTGAAGGTGGTGGAAGAGGTACCGGAATCGGTGATTATGCATACCTTGCGAAAAAAGAAGATAATTTAACACCATATCAAGAATATTTAGAGGGACAAGGAGGTAGAGAAGACGGAGAGTACGATGCTAGCAAAAAACTAGATTGGAAAATCCCTTTGCACTGGAGTACTTCAAAATATCCTGATGTAGAATATGCAGAAATATTAGAATCTATGTATTTACCTGCATCTTCTAGAATTGGTAATGAAAGAATCCTTGATGTTAGTAAGTTGAAATATACTTACAGATGGGGAGATATGGGAGCTGCAATTGCTGATAACGAAAGAGGTGCAAACTACCTTAAGAGTGAAAGCATTGCTATCTATCCAGATACAACTGTTTGGGTAAAAGATTTCCACTTCGCTTATAATGAGCCATTATTTGAACAATATTTTTGGCACAAAGCTTACAAAGATTATCCTGTAGTAGGGGTAACTTGGGACCAAGCAAGAGCTTATTGTAACTTCAGAACAAAATTAAAATCTGATTACAACGAAAGCTTAAAAAGAAAAAAACAAAGACCTTTAATTTTCAGACTTCCTACAGAATTTGAATGGGAATACGCTGCAAGAGGTGGTATGCAGAATGCAACTTACCCTTGGGGTGGTCCTTATTTAATGGATGACAGAGGTTGTTACTTAGCGAACTTCAAACCGAAGAGAGGTAACTACATGGAAGACGAGAAAAAAGGGACTTATACATATACAGCTCCAGTAAAGAAATTTAAGAAAAATGGATATGGGTTATTTGATATGGCTGGAAACGTTTCTGAATGGACTGAATCTGCGTATAACAACTCTTCATACGGGTTCTCTTCTACATTAAATCCTTCTACTAAAGACAGAATTGATAACAAAAAATCTGTAAGAGGTGGATCTTGGAAAGACGTAGGCTATATGCTTATGACAGGTGCAAGAGACTGGGAAAGAAAAGATTCTGCTAGAAGTTATATCGGATTTAGAACGGTACAGGATATTCCTGAGGCTGCTGTAAAACCTAGAACTATCAAAAGATAACACATTATTTTTCGGCTAATTATTTTTATTAAAATTTAACATTAAAAAAAACTAACGTATATGTTTAAGACTAAAGATGCGTGGATGAATTTCTTCTATTCATTCGGTGCTGCAATTGTAATTCTTGGAGCTTGGCTTAAAATTACTCACATTACTCTGGGACCAATTAATGGTAACATTGCCCTTACTGTAGGACTTATTACAGAAGCTATCATCTTCATCATTTTCGCATTCGACCCTCCGAAAACAGAAGAGTCTTATGCATGGGAAAATGTTTATCCAGAATTATTAGATAAGCATGCAAACCCAAACCCTTTACACTCAAACGTTACTTCTCCAAAAGGAGCTAACCTTACGAATCAATTTGCAGAATTAGAAAACTCTCTTTCTACTAAATTGGATAAAATGTTGGAAGATGCTAAACTTGATGTTCAGTTATTTGAAAGATTAAGAACTGGTATCGACAAGTTTTCTAGCTCTGTAGATCAAATTAATCAAACTGTAGATGTTTCTGCTTCTACTCATAAGTATAACGATCAGTTGAACAAAGCTGCTACTCACATGGAAAGCATGAATGCTCTTTATGCTATGCAATTAGAAAGTGGTAAGAAACAATCTGAGTTTGCTAATAAATATGTTGCAGATATGCAAAAATCTGCAGAACAATCTGAAAAATTCAATCAAGAGTTACAAGGTTTAACATCTAACTTAAACAACTTAAACAGAGTTTATGGTGGTATGTTAACTGCTATGAAGTCTTAATCCCCAAACCATTCATAATTTAACTACTTAATCAAAAAAACAAAAAGAAAGAATGGCAGCAGGAAAACAGACACCTCGTCAGAAGATGATCAACCTAATGTATTTGGTGTTCATCGCGATGATGGCCCTAAATATTGATGCAGAAATCATCAGATCATACTATGACTCAACAAAGGCGCTTAATGAGACAAGAACTTTAACGGAGAGAAAAAACGAAAAAATCTTCGAAAGAACTCTTGAGGCTAAAGCTCAGCAAGTTCCGGATACTTATGCTCAACCTTGGGAAAAGTATAAGCAATTAAAAGGAAAAATTGATGTTTTAGTGAAGTCTGCTGATGATATTAAAACTACGCTTAAAAAGCAATCAGAATTTCATGATAAAGATCCTAAAACAGGAAAAGATCTTGATGTAAGTGAAAACTTTGCTGCTCTTAACAACAATGAGGCAACAATGGCTTACTTCTTCAAAGAAGGAGATGAAAATGCACCATCAAAAGGAGCTTTAGATTTAAAAGCAAAAATTGATGATGTTAGAAATTTTATTAACTCTGCATTTGGAAATAACCCTCAATTGCAGGATCTTGTAGATAGAGCAAACAAATCTATCATTGCTGAATATCCTAAAGGAAAATCTCCTAACGGTAAGACATGGTTTCAGAATAAATTCTATCACCAACCACTTATCGCTGCGATTTCAAACTTAGAAATTATTCAGAATGATGCAAGAAACGTACAATCTGATGCCTTAGCATTGTTACTACAAGAGAAAGTAGATGCAAGTATCAAATTTACAAGCTACGAGCCAATTGTTTCTGGTCCTACAGATATTCAGGCTGGTAAGCAGGCTGAAGTAAAAGTAATGTTAGGTACTTACTCTAATAGCAATAAGATCAGCATTTCTGGAGTTAGCAAGCAAGAAAATGGTAAAGGTATCATTCCTATTTCTGGAGCTGGTATCGGAGAACATAAATTGAGTGGAACTATTACGTTAACGGACGCTACTGGTAAACCTCAATCTTTCCCTTGGACGCATACTTATAATGTAATTGCAGGACCAAGAGAAGTAAAACTTGAAAAAGGATTATTACTTTCTGCTGATAAGATGAACGTAATGTATAGAGGTCTTGAGAACCCTGTATCTGGTTCAATCTTAGGTGCTGATAATTCTAAATTATCACTATCTGCTCCTGGTGCTACTGTAAGAAATACTGGAGCTGGAAAATGGATTGTAAAACCATCTACCGGAAATACTGTTAAGTTAACATTATCAGGTGTAGATCCTTACGGAAAATCTGTATCTCAAGTATTTGAATATAGAATTAAGAATGTACCACCTCCACAAGGTCAGATGAGAGGACAGAATGTATTGTCTATGCCGGCAACTTCTATTCCTAACCAATCTGTTCAGGCAGCTATTCCTGATTTCGACTTCCCGGTATCTTTCACTGTAACTCAGTTTATGGTTAGAGTTCCTGGTAAAGCAGCATTATTAATTAAAGGTAGTTCTTTAGATGATGCAGCTGGATTAGTGAGAGGTTTAAGAACTGGAGATGTGGTTTCTATCTTTGATATTAAAGCTACAGCTCAAGGTTTAGACGGACAAGTAATCAAAAACATTACTCCTATATTAATTAACGTTCAATAGGACTAAAATTGTAAATTTATTATGAAAAAATATATTAGCAGCCTTTTAGTATTAGTTTCGGGATTTGCTTTTTCCCAAACTATTCTGAACGCTTCTTCTCCGGAAGAATTCAGAAAGATGAGAGAGGAAAACAAGCAGAAAGTAGGAGATACTGTTGTTGATAAAACAGTGAAGCCTTTAGAATATGGCTTCGTTGATGATAAAGATATCTTAAAAAGTATGTTTGTTTGGGAAATTATCGATATGAATGATAAGATTAACCAACCTTTCTATTATGATAATCCGGATGGTTTATTGTCTACTCAGACAAGATCATTATATCAGCTTTTATTGGATGCTGCTTTAAGCGGAAAAATTGAGCAGGTTTATAACGATGAAAACTTTGTAGATAGATTATCTGCAGAAGGTATTCAGAAAAGATTGGAGAAAGTAGTTATCAATGATGCTGCGATTGATATTCTTAACTCTGGAAGACAATTAACCGATGCAGAGAAAAAACAATATACCGACGTTTATAAGACAACAACTGATAAAGTAAAAGTTCTTAAAATCATGGGTATGTGGTTTATCGATAAGAGAGACGGACAAATGAAATACAGACCTCTTGGTATTGCTGCTATGGGTCCAGATCCTGCTGTACAAGGGGTAATCGGGCCAGATGGTAAGCCAATTGCAAGTAATGACGAGCTTATTGATTTGTTCTGGATCTATTATCCGAATGCAAGAGATATTCTAGCGAACAACTATGTTTTCAACAGAAAAAACTCTTCAGCTGACCTTTCTTTTGATGATTTAATTAATGCAAGAAGATTTTCTTCTATCATTTACAAATCTTCAAGCGGGCTAGGAGATGGAATTATTAAAGATTATATTCCTAAAAATGCTGATGAGCAATTAGAAGAAAGCGATAGAATTAAAGAGCAGATTCTAGAAATGGAAAATGATATGTGGAATTACTAAGATTTCACTTGATATTTATAGAAAACCTGAGTATTTTTACTCAGGTTTTTTTATTATGAGAAATGTAGATTATATAATCGTAGGAGACGGATATGCAGGGCTTTTTTTTGCACATCAACTGATTAAAAATAACAAATCGTTTGTTCTGTTTTCAGAAGGTAAAAAGAGTGCTTCTCAGGTATCGGCGGGAATTATCAATCCGGTAGTTTTAAAGAAATTTACTACTTTTTGGTTAGCTCAGGAACAGATTAATTTCTTAAAAGAAACATTGAAAGAAATTGAAGCGTATACAGGACAAAATTATTTAATAGATACTCCTATTCACAGAATTTTTCATGATGAAAATGAAAAGAATTTATGGCTTAAAAAATCAGAAAAAGAAGAGTTAATTAATTTTCTTGATCAAAAATTTGATCGTTTAAATATAGTAAAAAATGATTTTCTCTCCGGAAAGGTAAATCAGTCTGCCAGACTTGATGTTAATGGATTTTTTAATGGTTTATTTAAGTTTTTAGAAAACAAAGGCAATTTAATTAAAGAAAAATTCAATTATTCCGAAATTAATGTTGTTGAATCATCTTATCAGGATTTAAAGTTTAAAAATATTATTTTCTGTGAAGGAATGGGAGTGAAAGATAATCCTTATTTTTCTGAAATTCCGGTGAATCCAAATAAAGGACATCATATTAAAGTTGAACTTTCACAACCTCTTTCAGAAAATATTACAATCAAAAAGAAACATTTCCTTTTTCCAACCTATAATGGTCTGTATTTTTATGGCGGAACGTATGATAGAGAACAATTACATGAAAATATTGATGAAACGGCCGTAGAACAGCTTAAAAATGGGTTGTCTGAGTTTTATCCTTATGATTTTAAGATAAGTGAAATTAATTTTGGTTTCAGACCTACAGTGAAAGACAGACGACCAATTGTAGGAAGACATTCAGAGTTTAATAATTTGTACGTTTTCAATGGTTTAGGGGCTAGAGGTATTTTGAATGGCTGTTATTTCACCAAAAGTCTATATGATTGTATTGAAAATAACATTCCGCTTCATCAGGAGATTTCTTTAGAAAGATTTAAATAAAAAAATAGGATGCAAACAGCCAAAAAACAAATTGGGATGAGTATCTGATTCTGGCGTGTTTGCATTCCCTACTTCCACTTAATAATTATATTGTATGATTGTTCATTGGTTTATTTCATATATCTATCGTTTTTAATGGTTAATACTATTTAAAAAACATTTGCACTCACTTTAATATTTTTAAATTTATGTTGATTGTGTTTTTTTAGCTGAGTAGAATTAAATATTAAGCGAATGCAAATGCTTCTGTTTGAAGTGTTTTTTCCATTTTGCCACTGTGTTTCTACTTAATTTAAAATGATTTGCTAATTCTGTGTTATTCAATTCATTTTTTTCTTGATATTCTAAAATTTCCAGTATTGTATTTTTATCGTAAGATCTATGTTTTTGGTTAAATTCTACCGTTTTTTTATCCTGTATTCCAAAAATGATATTATTGAGTTTTATTACGTCAAGCATTGATATTTCTTCCTTACTAAGGATATTGTTGCACTCTTGTTTTTTATTAGGATGGTCTCTGTTAATGATATCATTATAGATCACCCTGTAATTTGGGCATGTTCGCTGCATGATATTCGTATTTCTTAGTTAATTTTTTGTGTATGTTTATCATTTTCCATATCTCGGTATTTCACCGTCCATCGGTGTAATGTCGTTTTCGGAATTCCGTAGCGCTCAATCACTTCATTCATGTTTTTTTCGCCGGAATTAATGAGCTCTACAATAAAATCGATCACCTCTTTTGTGTAAATATTTTTCCTGAATTGAGGTAATGATGTAGATTTTTCTTTCTGACATGTATAAAAATTACTTTGGGGAGAAAATAAAATTAAATGCTGAGAATAAATTCTAAAGAAATCGTATTCCAATAATTTACTCCACTTTAAAAGTAATTCAGTTTCAATGGTTTTAGAATCATACATGTTTTTTATATCCTCTTCGGTGCAAGAAAAAAAATTGCATATTCTGGATATATCTATTTCATATTCTGTGACTCTTTGTTCAATCAAAGCGCCTATATTTATGTTCTTAAACGATTTCATAATAAGTTTTTTGATTTTATGGTAATAATGATTTGGTGTTTTGTTTTTAAAAACGATTTGCTTTTACATTAATGTTGAAACAAATCTATTTAGTAGGAATTAAAAAAGATTAATTTAAGCTGTTAATTGGCGTTAATTAATCAACCACTATTGTACTATATGTGTTAATTGTAAATTTGTAATTTGTTGATTTGTTGGTTTTTATATTTTGTTAAGTGTTAATTCACTCATTGCTTAATATTTTAGCAGTATTAACAAAAAACTGAGCTTATTCTATGGTATTTTAATTCTTTTAAGCTTAGAATTTTCTATCATTTCTAAAATTGTATTTTTTTAATTTCAGCGTCAAAATGATCTCTTGGTAACCTTTTTTACATCTTATTTCTCAGCAATATCATTTTTGTGAGGTTTATACTTGTATGTTTTTATCTGTTAAATATTGAAAATTTTAACTGAAATTTTTCTTTTGATGTGTCTTGTTTTCTTTTTTGTATAATTTTCTTAAATCTTATGTATAGTGCATTTAGAGACGTTTTTTTTATAATTTAGAGTATGCATTACTACCGGATAATATTGCTTTTTGTGCTCTTTTTTATAATGACCTCGTGTCACGCTGAAAAAGATAATAGCTATTTTTATGATATTAATAAAGAACTTTCAGAGGTTAGTGATAATCAAGAAGTAATTTCTAATATATATAAGCGAGAATTAGAAAAATATAAACATACTCATGAGTTAAAATATCTTTTAAGCAGCAAATTTGTACTCACTTTTAAGGAGCCTGATGAAAAGTCTAAAAAAGTATCTCTCATCTATGAATTGTTAAGAATAAATGATGACGACTATGAGTTTATTACAGCATTTTGTAAACTTTCTTTAGCGCTGGAATTTGAAAATACTTCTCCCAAATTAAGTTTACAGTTTCTTAATGAGGCGATTAAAATGGAAGAAGGAACTTCTGAAAAAGTTTTACTTCCACATTTATATCATGCGAAAGGCAGATGGTATTTTCAACATGAAAATTATTCTCTTGCAAAAATTTATTTTTATAAAGCACTTAAAACTTTTAGAAAAGAAGATAAAATTTATTTAGCTTCTATGTATAATAATTTTTCTTTGTGTGATAATAAGCTTGGGAACATAGATTTAGCGATTCAACAAACTTGGTATGCAATTCGGATTTTGGAATCTAAGAAAGATTTGAATGCTGAAGAAATACTGCAAATCTATATGATGATTGGAAATGTAGGAGTCTATTATCTGGAAAAAAAAGACTATAAAAATGCAGAGAAGTATATGGGTAAAAAGCTTGATTTTTATAAATACAAAAAAAAATTTGAAGATAATGCTATTAAAAATGCGGGTCAACTATTAAGCGTATATGCAATTACTCAGCAAAAAAATAAAGAAGAAGAATTAATAAAGTATTTGATTTCAATAGAACCTGAAGTAAAAAAGACATATATGAAAATATATGTTTATGAAGTACTGCAAAAGTATTATTCTGACAAGAATGATTTGCAGAAATTAAAGTTTGTCTCCCGAAAACTTCTAGAGCTGAATAATGAAAGTAATAAAGAAACGATGAAAGATATGGATAATGTATCTGATATTTTGAACGGATATATTATTAAAAATATTAACCAAGAATATGACTATAAAATTGAAAATCAAAAAAGGAAAAATATTTTATTGATCGTTTTGGTTATCATTATAATAGGAATTTTTATAAAGGCTATTTTAGATATAAGAAGAAAAAATAAGGAAGAAAGAGAACTTTTAGAAGGTTTGAAAAACGAATTGGAAACCAATAATGTAACTCTTGAAAAAAATATACAGGAAAAACAGGATAAGATTAAAAATCTTCGTCTTAATCTCAATCTGAAAATTGAAAATGAAAAGGCTTTTCTGGAGAATCTTAAAAAAATCCGAAGATCAAAAAATTTAGACGCTGGTGAAACTGTGCGTAATTTATTTTTTCAGATGAATAATCTCGTTCAGATGGATGAAAAAAATCATGAGTTGATGTATGAAAGTTCTTTGGAAAACAGGGAATTTATCAAAATTATATCAGATAAATTTCCTCAATTGTCTGAACAGGAATTAAAATTATGTGTCTATTTCAGACTCAATTTATCATCGAAAGAAGTTTCATTATTAGAGAATATCACTCCGGGAAGCGTAAGGGTGTATAAAACAAAAATTAAAGCCAAAATGCAGCTTACAAAAGAACAGGATTTATATACATTTTTAAATTCAATAAAATAATTCTTATAATTTAATCTTGGAACGAAATTTATTGTATCTAATAGTAAAATTAGATAATGAATGAAAATGTTTTAGGAATTATTGCCGGAATTTTTACTTCCGTAGCAATGTTGCCGCAGCTTATTAAAGTGATAAAAGAAAAAAATGCAGAAGATTTATCTTCAATAATGTTGATTGTTCTTATTACAGGGCTTTCTTTATGGGTTTGGTATGGCTTTATTAAAGATGAGCTTCCGATTATTTTATCCAATGCGTTTGCTGTGATTTTGAATATTACTTTGCTTACCTGTTGCTTTATTTTTAAGAAAAAATAAATTGTTGAACACGAAAAAAGTGCTTATAGAAATAAGCACTCGATTTATAATATTTCAATTGTTTTTATTGAAGAACAAATTTCGCTAAAGGAGCCATTCTTGCTTTATTTAAAGTCAATGTATTGCCGTTTACCGAATAATTATCAGCAGATAATAATGCTTTTACGAAAAATTGTTCTGTTTCCAGATCTTCACAAGCAATCATTGTAGACATTCCCTGATTAAATTTTATTCTCATTATTTCAGGCTTTATTTCGAAAGTTCCACCAACACCGTTGCAGCTTCCGTTTCCCTCGTATCTCATATCAGCCATATTTAGCTTAAAATGAGGATTCGATTTTGGATCTTTCAAAGCAATCGGTTTCCCGTTAATCTCAGTAAGTTTCCATACTTTTCCGGTAATATCATTGTTTCCCTGAGTGGGCGGAGTAGGAGTGCTGGGTTTGCTCACACAAGATGCAGTGAAAAATAAGATTAGAATGAAGGAACCTAAATAATAACGTAAACTTTTCATATTTGTTTAATTTTAATTGTTAAAATCAGTAGGAAGCCATTTTTGTGCCAGATTGTCCTTTGCCGTTTTCCTTGGTTCGGAAAAGTACCATGTCATAATTTTTCTTTGTGAAAGTGATGTTTCCTCTGATATTTGAATATTGATATTCGGCATTAGATGCAGTATATTCAGGCAATTCATCGCTTTTTTTCAATTCGTATGTTTTGCCGTCAAGATGTACAATAGCTGTATTTTGAGTAGTGTTGATTGTTACTTCAATTTTTTCTCCCACATTATCTGTGTAGATATTTTTTATGATGTCGTCATTAGTGACGGCGGGTGCGTTAACCGTTAGCATTTCTGCTTCTTTGGGTGAGTTTTTACACGCTGCCACGGAGAAGGCGACGAGTCCCAAAGCGACGGATAGTAATACTTTTTTCATAGTGATAAGTGATTAAGTGATTCATAAAATATTTGATGTTAATGAGTTATAAAAATACAACTTTTTTTATTAATAAATGTTAATTTTATATAAAATGGCTGAATGTCAGTATTTTGTAAATCACTATTTTCCGTGATAACATTTAGTTGTTAAATCCAAAAAAAGAGCACTTTTGCACTCTTTAATTTTTTATTTTGTCATATAAGTTTTCAGGATATTTACGGAGCCGTAACCTGATCGATGGTGAAAAATGCCTTCGTTGTACTACATGTTCCTCCCGGACAAGTGGTTGCATTTCCTGCGCTTGCTGGTGAAGAAGATCCCATCATATAATACAGTTTATAGAAAGTTTTGTCGGTTTGGCTATTGGTAGTCCATGAGTAAAGACGTTGCTCCGGCATTCCTCCTGCATACGTTTCAGGATCGCCCCAATAGGGATTGGTAGAGCCTGTTTGAATTCTTGCGCCGGTGGTAGCATCAATTAAACTTGCAGATGATGTTGCATTATCGCCCGCCCAAGCATTTGGTGGTAATCTCAACTGGTTTTGCTGGTAACCTCCTGCACCGCCCCAAAGATAGTGCCCGTTGGAAATAATTTCTACATTTCCTGTGCTATTATTCCTGATTTGTAGATTAACCTGTGAAAATGCAGAACTTTCAGGAATGAAAGTTCGTACAGAAAATTTTCCGTCGGGAGTTGTAATTTGTAGTGCATACCCGGCTCTTCCGTTGTCTGTGGTTGCTACCAAAGGTCCCATTACGGCAATACTTTCAACATGAGCGAGATTTGTATTTCCTCCGCCACCGCTTCCCGAAGAGGTATTAAAAACTCTCCATTCGGTTCCATTCCAAAAATAATATCCGGGATTTAGAACAGGCCCGGTGTTATAAACTAAAAGTCCTGTAGCATTTGGATTTCCGCTGAGCTGCATGGTTGCAGACGTAAGGCTTATCCTTGGCCCAAGTATTCCTTTGTTAGTAGATGAAATGTCTAAAATGGCAGACGGATTAGGATTTGATGTGTTGATTCCCACTTGTGCGTAGAAAAAAGCTGACGACAGAAGTAGGCCAGCCATGAGTAATTCGTTTTTCATAGTTATTATAATATTTCATTATCGGTTAGTTTTTAGTTTTTAAGTTTTTTGGCTGATAACAAAATTAATATTTAATTTAATAAATCATGTAAATTTTTCATTACAGTTTGAAATATGATTGTAAATGTTAATTAATTTTTAAAATTTAATATGATAAATTCATTATTAATATGTCTTTTATTAACTTAATGTAATGAACTTGTATGCTTTGAAATATTGATATTTTTGAGGTTGTTTTATTGAAAGGATTATTAAAATTCATTTCAGCTAATTTAAAGAAGAGTTAAATTTTGTTAATCCATTATGATTGTATGTAAATCAAAATGTACATTTGTCCCTTCAAAATGAGAACGTATATCACATATTTTTTGACAGCACTTTTTCTGCTTTTCGTAGTGGAAAGTAAGATCAATGTCAAAACATTGCGAAATGACTATACCAGTCATACGTCTCACATGCCTAAGAGAACCAATCGTTTAAATCAAACGTGCGAAAAATTGTCTATTCAGCAAGTTCAGGATGATGCAGGAAGTGCTTATTCGTTAGAGCTTAACGAAGATGATTTTCAGCTTTCAGATACCTTGCAGACCATTATTGTTTTTGCAAGCGTTTTCAGTTTGGTTTATATTTTCGGTTTAGAAGCAAAAAAACAGTTGAAACCTGCCATACATGGCTTTCTATCTCAATTTTCCACTGTTAAAAGATTCATTCTGATCCGTTCTATCAGAATTTAAAAACTCATTTTTCCGATTAATTTTCTGCTATTATCTGGCAGAGAACGTTATGCGTTGTGTTTGCTGGTAATCATCACATCGTAAGACTCATTATTACCATTTTTTCCTTTAAAAAAATAACGATTTAAATATAAAACTCTAGAAATTATGATGAAAAGAGTTGTCTCAAGCATTATGCTAAGTGCCCTCTTATTGGTTGTTAGCTGTAACAACAAGAAAGAAGAAAAAGAAGAAGCTACAATTTATCCGGTTACTACACCCGTGAAGATGGATACGGTAATTGATAAAGAATTCGTAGCTCAGATCCGGTCTGTAAAGAACATCGAAGTTCGTGCACAGGAAAAAGGTTTTCTTGAAAAAATCTATGTAGATGAAGGTCAGTATGTTCATCAAGGTCAGACCTTATTTAGAATTATGCCTCAGTTGTATCAGGCAGAATTATTAAAAGCCAAAGCTGAAGTAGAGCAGGCTACGATTGAATTAAGAAACGCAAGTACATTGGCCAACAACAATATTGTCTCTAAAAACGAAAGAGCAATGGCAAAGGCTAAATTAGATGCAGCCAACGCAGAAGCAAAACTGGCTCAGATTCATTTGTCTTTTACAGATATTAAAGCTCCGTTTTCGGGAATTATTAACAGATTACCTTTAAGATTAGGTAGTTTGGTAGATGAAGGAGATTTGCTGACTTCCCTTTCTGATAACACCAATATGTATACTTATTTCAATGTTTCAGAGCCGGAATACATTAATTATCAGACGAATGTTGCTACAAGAGGTAGCCAGAACGTTAATTTGATTATGGCAAACGGAGATACTTTCCCTCAAAGTGGCGAAATTCAAACCATTACAGGAGAATTCGATAATGAAACAGGAAATATCGCCTTCAGAGCTAAATTTCCAAATCCAGATAAACTCTTGAGAAATGGACAAACCGGAAAGGTAAGAATGACGTTGCCATTGAAAAATGCTTTAATCATTCCTCAAAAAGCAACCTACGAAATTCAGGATCAGAAATATGTTTTTGTAGTGGATAATAAAGGTGTTGTGAAGTCCAGAAATATTAAAGTGGCTTATGAACTTCCTGACGTTTATGTTGTGGGATACGGCTTGTCTACAGGCGATAAGATCTTGTTAGAAGGAGTTCAGAAAGTGAAAGACGATCAAAAGGTTCAGGTGAAAGCACAAGATCCTAAGAAAGTTCTTCAGTCACTAAAATTAAAAGCAGAGTAAAGAATATACGATAATTGATAAAGGATGATTGTGCATTAAACTGTTCAAATCAGCCATTTATCATTCATCATTAATAATTGATATTATTTTTATGTTTAAGAAATTCATTCGCAGACCTGTTCTGTCTATCGTAATCTCTTTGATTATCGTATTTATGGGAGTTTTATCTTTGGTAAAACTTCCTGTGACGCAGTTCCCGTCTATCTCACCGCCCAAAGTAAACATTACCGCAGAATATCCCGGTGCCAACAACGAATTGTTGATTAAATCCGTGGTTATTCCGTTGGAAAGAGGGTTAAACGGTGTGCCGGGAATGAAATATATGACTTCCGATGCCGGAAATGACGGGGAGGCTTCTATTCAGGTGGTTTTCGACTTGGGAACCGATCCAAATGTAGCAGCTGTAAACGTACAAAACCGTGTTTCTTCGGTGGTTAATAAACTTCCGCCGTTGGTAGTTCGTGAAGGGGTAAAAATTACCCGTGAAGAACCTAATATGTTGATGTACATTAACTTGTATAGTGATGATCCGAAAGCTGACCAGAAATTTCTTTTCAACTACGCAGATATCAACGTAATGTCTGAATTGAGAAGGGTAAGCGGAGTTGGTTTTGCAGATATCCTGGGAACAAGAGAATATGCTATGCGTATTTGGCTAAAACCTGACAGATTAACAGCTTACAGTATTTCAGCAGATGAAGTAATGGAAGCGCTTAATGAGCAGAGTTTGGAAGCATCGCCGGGTAAAACAGGGGAAAGTTCCGGAAAGCGTTCGCAGTCATTTGAATATATTTTGAAATATCCGGGTCGTTTTAATAATGAAAAGGATTACGGGAATATTATTCTTAAAGCTAAACCAGATGGAGAATTTATCAGACTAAAAGACGTTGCCGATGTAGAATTTGGTTCATCCATGTATGATATTTATTCTACTTTGAATGGTAAACCTTCCGCAGCGATCACGGTGAAACAATCGTATGGTTCGAATGCAAGCGACGTTATCAAAAATGTAAAATCTTTGATGGCCGAATTGCAGAAAACTACCTTCCCGAAAGGAATGCATTATGACATCAGTTATGACGTTTCAAGATTCTTGGATGCTTCGATTGAAAAAGTAATTCACACTTTGTTTGAAGCCTTTATTTTGGTGGCGATTGTGGTATTCTTATTCTTGGGCGATTGGCGTTCAACCTTAATTCCAGCCATTGCAGTTCCGGTATCGTTGATTGGTACTTTTGCCGTCATGTCCGCCTTTGGAATTACCTTAAATATGATCTCACTCTTTGCCCTCGTAATGGCAATTGGGGTCGTCGTGGATGATGCGATTGTGGTCATAGAAGCCGTTCACGCCAAGATGGAAGAAAAAGGATTATCTCCATTAAAGGCAACAGAAGAGGCAATGCATGAGATTAGTGGCGCAATTATAGCAATTACATTGGTAATGGCATCCGTATTCATTCCGATTGCATTTATGTCTGGTCCGGTTGGGGTGTTCTATCGTCAGTTCTCGATTACGATGGCTTCGGCGATTATCCTTTCAGGGGTTGTAGCTTTAACGTTAACACCAGCTTTATGTGCTTTAATTTTAAAAAATAACCACGGAAAAGCTAAAAAGAGAACTCCGATTACTATTTTCTTAGATAAATTCAACAATTTATTTACGAAAGGAGCCGGGAAATATGAAAGAATGCTGAACAAAACGGTGAAGAAAAAAACAATTACTTTACCATTATTATTAGCTTTCTGTGCTTGTACGTTCTTTTTAAGCAATTCACTTCCTTCAGGGTTTATTCCCGCGGAAGATCAGGGGATGATTTATGCAATTATTCAGACTCCACCTGGTTCTACATTAGAAAGAACCAACCAGATTGCGAAGGAACTATTGAAAGAATCTGAAGGTATTGATGGGGTACAATCTGTTTCTTCATTGGCAGGTTATGAAATCTTAACGGAAGGTACAGGTTCTAACTCAGGTACTTGTTTGATTAATCTTAAAAGTTGGGATGAACGTAAAGAATCAGCTTCAGAAATCATTGAAAAGCTTGAAGAAAAAGCGAAGAATATTCCCGGAGCAAACATTGAATTTTTCCAACCGCCATCCGTTCCTGGTTATGGAGCAGCGGGAGGTTTTGAGCTTCGTTTGCTGGATAAAGCGGGAAGTGGTGATTATCATAAAATGGAGCAGGTGAGCAATGATTTTGTGAAAGAATTAAATAAAAGGCCGGAATTAGGTTCTGCATTTACTTTCTATTCTGCGAGTTTCCCTCAATATATGTTGAGAATTGATAACGATCTCGCTGAGCAAAAAGGTGTGACCATTGAAAATGCAATGGATAATCTTTCCACATTAATTGGTTCCAACTACGAGACAAGTTTCATCCGCTTCGACAGACCATATAAAGTAATTGTTCAGGCGGGGCCACAATATCGTGCATTGCCAACAGATCTTTTAAAATTATATGTGAAAAATGATAAAGGAGAAATGGTTCCTTATTCAGATTTTATGAGGATGGAAAAAGTATATGGTTTATCAGAAATGACGAGACATAATATGTATAACTCTGCACAGGTGAGTGGTACTCCAGCACCGGGTTATAGCTCCGGACAAGCGATTAAAGCCATTCAGGAAGTAGCGGATAAAACACTTCCGAGAGGCTTCGGTATTGACTGGGCGGGTATCTCTAAAGACGAAGTAAACCGTGGAAATGAAGCCATCTTTATTTTCTTGGTGTGTTTAGGATTTGTTTATCTGATTCTTTCGGCTCAATATGAAAGTTTCATTCTTCCATTACCGGTAATTTTATCGTTGCCGACGGGTATTTTCGGAGCTTTCTTATGTTTAAAATTATTAGGATTAGAAAACAACATTTATGCTCAGGTAGCCATGGTCATGTTGATCGGTCTTTTAGGTAAAAACGCTGTATTGATTGTGGAATTTGCCGTCCAGAAGAAAGCAGAAGAAGGCATTCCGGTGGCTCAGGCAGCGATTGAAGGAGCAGCAATCCGTTTCCGTCCGATTTTGATGACATCATTTGCATTTATCGCAGGTTTGATTCCGTTAGTGATGGCAACCGGACCGGGAGCAATCGGTAACCGAACGATCGGTACAGCAGCAGCAGGGGGGATGTTGATCGGAACTATTTTCGGATTAATGATTATCCCAGGATTGTATTACATCTTCGGAACTATTGCTGAAAAATCGAGATTGGCAAGATATGAAGAGGAAAATCCTTTAACTGAACAAACAGAACCTTATCAACACGATGACAAACATGAAGATTTATAATAAATATATAGCAGCCATCGCCTTATCGCTTGTTTTAGCAAGTTGTAAGGCGCCAATGGCGACCGTAATAAAAGATGAGGTGAAAGAAAATATCCCTCAGAATTTTAACCAGGAAGAGCAACAGGCTGATGCCAATGCCAACAGCGGAATGACACCTTGGAGAGAGTTTTTTACCGATCCGAATTTGGTAGCATTAATTGAAACTGCCCTAAAGAATAATCAGGATTTGATGATTACTTTGCAGGAAATTGAGATTGCCAAAAGTGGAGTAGTAGCTAAAAAAGGAAAGCTAAGTCCTACAGTTTCTGCAGGTGTAGGAGCCGGATTAAGAAAAGCCGGACGATACACAAGCGAAGGTGCAGGTGATGCTTCTACCGAAATGGAACCGGGAAAACCTGTTCCCGATAATTTAGGGAATTTCGAAGGCGGTTTAATGACCAACTGGGAAATTGACATCTGGAAAAAACTGAGAAATGAGAAAGATGCAGCAGTGGCTCATTATCTTTCAACGGTTGAAGGAAAGAATTTTGTTCTTTCAAGCTTAATTGCTGAGGTAGCCGATAATTATTATGAATTATTATCTCTTGATAACCAATTGGATATTATTCAGAAATATATTGAACTTCAGAAAAAAGCTTTAGAAATATCTAAAATTCAGAAAGAAGCGGCTGCTGCTACAGAATTGGCGGTGAAAAAGTTTGAGGCAGAATTGGCAAAATCAAAAGCTTCAGAATATACCATCCGTCAGCAGATCACAGAAAAGGAAAATGAGATTAATGCTTTATTGGGAAGATATCCGCAGCCGATTGTAAGACCAAAAGAAACATTTATGTCTACGATTCCGCAAACGGTGTACACAGGAATTCCTTCTCAATTATTATCAAATCGACCTGATATTAAACAAGCTGAATTAGAATTAAAGGCCGCTAAACTTGATGTGGAAGCAGCTAGAAAAGAATTTTATCCAACATTGGAAATTTCTGCCACATTAGGCTTGGAAGCATTTAAACCTTCTTATTTAGTAAAAATGCCGGAATCTATTGCTTATAATTTGGTAGGAGAATTGGCAGGTCCGCTGATTAATAAAAGTTCCATTAAAGCGAATTTTCAAACGGCAGATGCAAAGCAGATCGAAGCATTGTATGAATATGATAAAACCATTCTTAATGCTTATCTGGATGTAGCGAATTTAATGTCGAAAGTAAAAAACATCGATCAGTATTATCAGTTAAAATCTGATGAAAATAAAGCATTAGACCAATCGATCGATATTGCCAACCAATTGTTCCGGAATTCAAGAGCAGATTATCTGGAAGTTTTAATGAACCAAAGAGATGCTTTGGATGCTAAGATGGAATTGGTGGAAGCAAAAGAAAAACAACTAAGTACAGTTGTTGATATTTATAAAAGTTTAGGAGGAGGCTGGAAGTAGAGGAACTTTTAAATCGTTATTTTTTTTAAAGCGGGGTTCAGATCGTAATGGTCTGAACCCTTTTTTAAAAAAATTAATGTTTAAGAATAAATCTTGATGGTTATTAGTTTTTTATATTGAGAAGTAAAGTGTCTTCTTATCATTCATGTTAACAAAGGTTCAGATGGCTTAAGTCCGAACCCTTGTCCTGACATGAAAATGCTAAATGAGTTTAGCGGTTATTAGTTACTTTATTGAGAAGTGATTGGGTGTTATAAGCAGTTTGTTGTTAATTCAATAGGAGTTTCAAAATTTTTAAGAATTTCCCATTCTTTTTTATTATAAGATTCTTTTACCTCTTTACTATTCACGTCTTTTCCGTTGATAACATATGTTGTTTGTGCGGTATTTAAATTTTCAAAAATTACAGAAGGTTGTTTAATGTACTTTTTCCAGAATACATCCCATTGTTTAGGCGAAATATTCACTGGTTGATCATAAGAAAAATTTCTTTTTTCAATATCATTAACCTCTTTTACCACTCCTTTTATTTCAAAATTATATGTGTTTTCAGAATCTGTTATTTTTAAAATAAGCCCTGGCAGACCGTAAAATTTGTAAGGCCCATCACTAATTGGGATTTCTGTTGTATACCATGCCATCCATTTTCTTCCTCCGAATTCTGTGGTGGCTGCATTTGCCTTATAACCTAAAATTGTTGTTGCTTTGTCTTTTATAAGTTTCCAGTTTTGCTTGCAGGAAGTGTAGTTTGTAGAAAAAATACTTGTAAAAAATTTTTCTTCTACTGTAATATCATTTTGTGAAATATTCTTAATAATTAAAGAACGAAATTTTGCATTTGTATTTCCGTCTCCCAATCTTAATCCCTTTGCTTTGTTGGCGAAATAATCATTCACTGTTTTTGTATGAACCGAATCTCTTCTAAAGTTTTCATACGACTGGAAATATGATTTGCCATTTTCATTAGTAAGTAAAGTGCAAAGCTCTTCGTGATGAGAGCCATCGCCTTTATTATTCCATTTCATCTCATAAAATACCTTGTAAGACTGAGAGAATATAAAATTACTGATGAGAAATGTTAGCAGGAAGTAAAGTTTGGTCATAAGATTTATCCTTTTCATAATAGTTAAAGTAGTAAGATGTTAAATTCCATATAATCATTATCGCTGAAAAAAAGAAGAGATTAAAGCTGATAATGATGCCTATATGCATTAATATTGTTAAAGTAAGCCACAATTTTCTCGTTTTATTGATATTGATGAAAACAGGATATAGAATTTCTATAATAATGATCATCCATCCTCCTGCAATATAAAAATATTTAAAGTTTTCATTAAAAATAGAAGGTAAGTGTATGAAATGTGTGAAATTTGGTAGATTTAATGATTTCCATACAGATTCGCCATTCCACCAATTAAAGCCCAAAATTTTATCAAATCCTGAAAAAAAATAAGCAATTGAAATATGTAGCTGGATAATTCTTTTGCTAATATTTAAAGATTGTATAGGAAAATTAACAATTGTGTTGGGAAAATATTTTTTCTGAATAGAAAAATAACTGCTGGTAGGAAATAATAAAATATAGAATAAAGACATGCTGGAAAAGAAGTCAGCGCCATAAAAAAATAATGCTGCGGTTTTTACAAAAGATATTTGTAGAAGCAACAAGATAAGCGCTGAAATCCTACTGAAGATACCTAAAATTATAAATATTGTAAATGTGATATAAGTGCATTTGAAAATAATACCTGGATTGTTTGAATAATTTAAAAGAAAAGATTCTATCCTACTGTATGATAGTACATCATAGCTGTAGAAAACGCGGTGTATTTCCACAGGTATAATGCTGTTTCTTCCATACAATAAGTCAAAATCATTCCACATAGAAAGAAAATGAATCAATAAAATAGAGCCAATGCTTATCCTGAAAAAAACAAGAAAACTTGGGGTAAAAGTTTTATTAAAATATGTATTTAAAAAGTTTTTCATTTTACACTATCAATTTTTATTAATCTTGTTCCTTTCTTACTTTCATCCAACGTTGGTTGATCATATAAATAAGCGTAAGTAACTATATTTTCACCATGTTTTTTTTTGATATTCTTATGCACCTGCTTTAATAAAATATGATTTACTTTTAATTCAGGCATATTTTTATCTTTAGCAGTAATATTCTTCATATAAACATCATTAATATTGGCAAACCTTAATTTTCCTTCTTTTGTGGTTAATAATTCTGTTGAAATGTAAGAGTTACCACTGTTTTTGTCTTCAGAAATAATAATAAAGTTACTTGCTACATTAGGTGCAAAAAAACCATATCCGGTATCAAAACCTGCATAAGAAGAAATAAATTTCTCATATTTTAATCCGTTTGTCGTTATCGGTTTTTCGTATTTATAAAAATCACAAAAAGAGTCGGTAGTGGTTGTTATTCCGGTAATAATAACTTTTATGATAATTACGGAAAGGATGATATATTCAATATATGTATTTTTCATAAGACCGTTATTGGGGGAATAACAGGATGCTCATTTGAGCATCCTGTATAAGTATTTTATTGGTACTTGTTAATGATTTTGTTGATGTCTGTAAGCACCGGTGTAGTTGGCTCATCAGGGAAAGTTCTGTTTTTAGTTGTACAAGTACTTTGCTCTGATTGGTAATCGCAATAGCTCCATCCTACTAAAGTTTTACTTAAAAACTCTAAATCTGCTTTAGAAATTTTTTCAGTATTTTTTACTGTAACAACATTACCATTTACTTCAATGATATCTGTGTTTTTTGTGTCAGCGAAAGACATTAGGGTAAGTCCGATTACACCTGCGGCTAGTAAAACTGTTTTTTTCATGTTAATTAAATTTTGAAATTGATTATTATTTTCACGATTATTTATATGTCATTTTCTTTGCATTGCGCACTACAAAATAAATGACGGATAAATTATTTTTTTATCCTCCAGTGTGTTCCGTTTTTTACAGGAGGGTCTTCTACTTCATCTTTATCCTCGGCCTTATTTATAGAATCTTTCATATAAGATTCACTATTTTCTTTTTTAAGCTCAGAATTTTTATTAATATCAGAGGTTCTGTTAATAATTGTCTCTTCTGATGGTGTTAGTTCAGTTTCGTCATCCTGTCTGCATGATAATACGGTAGCAGATAAAATGATTATGGATAATAAAGAGATAATCTTTTTCATATTATTTTTCTGAATTAAAGGTTACCCCTGGCCAGGTTTTGTTTTTGATTTCTGATTCCGAATTTATAGGCTAAATGTCATAAAAAAAAGAACTTATGGTCTGTATTCAGAAATTAAGACGTCTTAATTCCAGAATT
Organism: Chryseobacterium sp. GM_Chr_2; assembly: GCF_026540445.1. Lineage (NCBI taxonomy): Bacteria > Pseudomonadati > Bacteroidota > Flavobacteriia > Flavobacteriales > Weeksellaceae > Chryseobacterium > Chryseobacterium sp. GM_Chr_2. The sequence continues at coordinate 27,601 of NZ_JALNUD010000005.1, read as the reverse complement.
AAGACATGTTTAAGGTGTTGATAATTAGTTGATTATGTTTTTTATCAAACAATAATTAAATATCATTAATAATTCTATCTTGTTTGATTAATATTCCTGAATTTTACGTACTTTTGAGTTAAATGTTTCCCTAATTTTGTATAAACAGGTGATTAAAAAACTATTTTTAATAATATTTATAATAATTTTTAAACTTTCTTTTGGTCAGAAAGAAGTCTATAGCGAATATTATAAACTCAGAAAAAATTATGAAAAGATTGAAGAGGGAAACTCTAAAGCATTACCTTATATAAAAAATTATATAAATAAGGCAAAAGCAGAAAAAAACTACGAAAAATTAGTTCAGGGCTACAAAGACGGTATATTTTATTCTAATACGAAAGAAGAAAAGTTAAAATATGCAGATAGTATGATTACTGCTGCCAAATTATCTCAGAATAGAGACCTTATAAGTGCTGCCTACATAGATAAAGGCGTTATTTTTTACTATAATTATAAAAAATTTCAGCCTGCGCTTAATGAATATCTAAAAGCTTTTGAATACTCTAAAAACAGCGACAATAATTTCCTGAAATATCAAAACTTATATCACATCGGTGTTGTAAAAAGCTATCTTGGTTATTACGATGAAGCCTCTAAAATCTTCAAAAACTGTATAGATTATTACAATTTGCAGATACAGTCGCCGTTACATCCTAATGAAATTTACAACAACAAAAAAGGATATCTCAATAGCCTGCATCAGTTAATTATTTGCTATCGTAATTTAAATAACCTTCCCAAGGCAGATCCATTAATAGAGAAGGGGCTTACAGAAGTTTCCAACAATCCAGATTATGCACAGGAAAAAGGATATTTTCTTCTCAACAAAGGTATTTTAGAGTATAAAAAAGATCTTTATCAGGATGCTATTTATAATTTAAATCAATCCTTACTTCCAATTCAGAAAAGCGGAGATTTTGCGTGGCTCTCAGTCGATTATTTTTATATTGGCAAAACATTAATGGGCTTAAAAAATAATAATGAAGCCATTTCTAATTTTAAAAGAGTAGATTCCATTTTCCAAAAAAATCACTTCATTCTTCCGGAACTTAGGGAAAATTATGAATTTCTGATAAACCATTATAAAAAAGAAAAAGACCCTGCAAAACAGCTCTACTACACAAGTCAGCTTTTAAAGGCAGACAGCATTATTTCTAAAGATTTTATTTATCTTTCGCCAAAAATCCATAAAGAATATGACACAAAAACACTTTTAGACGAGAAAAATAAACTTCAGAAAAAAAACTCTTGGGGAACATTCATCATTGTTACTCTAATTTTCTTTGTTATTGCTCTTACATTGCTTTTGGTTTTACGTTACAGAAAAGAAAAAAATATTCAACAGAGGTACAATGCTTTAGAAGAAAAGCTACGTGATCATCAAACAGAAATCAGACAAATAAAAGTTTCCGAAAAAAATACCACAGAAGAAAAGAAAACTTCTTTAGATGAAGCTATTGTCGAAGATTTGCTTAAAAAACTCAAAACATTTGAGGATAAAAACGGATTTACCCAAAAAGGACTTACAATTAATAAATTAGCCAGTCAATTAGGCACCAATTCCAAATATCTGTCACAGGTAATTAATGATTGTAAAGGTTCTAATTTCAATAAATACCTCAGTGAATTAAGAATCAATTATATCACAAAACTTCTTTTTGAAAACAAAGAATATCTGAAATACAATATAGAAACATTAGCAAAAGAATGCGGTATTGCTTCAAGACAAAACTTTTCAGATCTTTTCACAGAGATTAATAATATTCGCCCTACAGATTTTATTAGAAAAAGAAAACAGGAATTAGAAAATAAAGGAGATTTTACAAAGCTGAATCCAATATAATTTTAATAAATCGATTAATAATTTACTTTCAATTGTTTAAAAGTTGTAATTAGATTATAACTATTTGATAATTAAATTATTAAAATTCGTTTTCCTGAAATTATTAAAACAAAAAATTATATTTGTGTTATAATAAACAACATAAATATGAAAAGCACTAAAAACTCCGTTAGCGAAACGGGTCATGCAAAAAACATTGCAAACTTTCAGGATATTATTTCGTTTTGTAGAGGATATGGCGATAAATACAATCCCATAAAAGAAGAATTAAAAATTGTAAACCTCGAAATTCTTTATCAAAATGCTATCCAAAAATATGCAGATACGCAAAACAAAAAAACTACCTTTTCTAATGCCACAAGCCAAAGAGCAAACGAATTTAAAAACTTGGGAATTTTAGCTACAAAAATCATCAATTCATTAGCTGTTTCAGAAACCAATCCTTTAATGTTGAAAGATGCAAAATCCTACAACAAAAAACTTCAGGGTATTACCAAATCAAAAACAGAAATATCAGAATCTAAAGAGGAAGAAGAACTACCTACAAAAACTATTTCTACTTCTCAATTGAGTTATGATAGTAAGATAAATCATTTCTCAAATCTTTTACAAGTACTGAAAGAAAGTGTAGCTTATAGTCCTAATGAAGAAGATTTAAAAGTGATTACTTTACAAAACAAACTGTTTAGCTTACAGCAGAAAAACACATTTCTTATTCATTCCTACACAGATTATTCTAATGCGAGAATAGAAAGAGATAAAGTGCTTTATGATCCACTTTTAGGGCTCTGTCAGATATCCAAAGAAATAAAGCAATATATTAAATCCGTATTTGGTGCCACAAGCCCTCAGTATAAACAAATTTCAAAAATATTATTCACAAAAAGAAAATAGAGATTTATTATTATCATTCATTTATAAAAAACTCTTGTCATGATTTAATATGATCAAAGAAGAGTTTTTTATTTTATAATTCATTTAAATAAACTCATTTTAAATGATAGCCCACAATATTTGTCATTCAGTAAGAATCTAAATAGAATATTAAAAAATAGAATGATAAAATATATAATTGTTATCAATAAAAAATTATTTATCTATTTTAAAATTAAATGTTTAGACCAGTAATTTCTCAAAATTTTATCATGTTATAAAATTTCAAAAACTAAATATAAATCTACCACAGTAAAAATTAAAATACTTATCGTAGCGTATAAAACAATCAATGTAAATTATAAAATGAATACCGAATAAAGTAAAATAGAAAAAGTAAAAAATAAACTAGTAAACCTACAACATATAATTACCAATGTAAAAGTTAAAACTATCATCGTTATTTATAAACTAAGCATTGTAAAAATTAAAATAGTCTATGTAAAAGTTAAACTAAACGATGTTACTGATAAACTTACTACCGTAAAAACTAAACTAAGTCTTCTAAAGATTAGTACACGAAACCCAAATTTCTTCTATATATTTGTCATAAACCCAATCAGTATCACAAATACTATTATTATGAAAAAGATTTTATTTATTCTCGCAGGTATAATTATTCTTCTCATCATATTTTTACTGATAAGAACCTTCACTTATCCATTTAAAAAAGTAAATACTGAAAATTCAGGAGGATATAAATTTATCAGAAACGATGATGCTATTCAAAGATTAGCAGAAGGTATAAAAATTCCCACTGTTTCTACAGGTGAACTGGGAGAGTTTGATTATTCTACTTTCGATCAATTTAAAGATTATCTTAAAACAACATATCCTCTTGTTTATCAAAATACGGAAGTCGTAGAAATTAATACCTATGGATTAATTTTTAAACTAAAAGGAAGTGAGCCTGCACTACAACCTATTTTATTTTTATCTCATATGGATGTTGTTCCTTCGGGAGACGCAGATGTTATAAATAATGACCAAAATGTTTTTAGACCAGACGATAAAGCATTACCTGCTGTAACAAAAGTTGCTGAAAATTGGGATTTTTCTCCATTTTCAGGCGCGGTTGCTAATGGAAGAATCTACGGTCGCGGAACGATAGACATGAAAGGCATGTTTTTCTCGCTATTAGAGTCTTTTAACAATCTTATTCAATCTAAACATGTCCCCAAAGGAGATATTTATCTCGCATTCGGATTTGATGAAGAGGTAGGCGGACAAAAAGGAGCCCTGCAAATTGCAAAACATTTCAAAGAAAAAGGATTGATTTTCGACGCTGTTTATGACGAAGGCGGTTTAGTATTAGAAAAAGGTAGCGTAAAAGGAATAGATTCTGATGTTGCCGTTATAGGTTGCGCCGAAAAAGGATTTCTTTCCGCAAGAATAAAAGTAAAAGGTCTGGGTGGGCATTCTTCGATGCCCCCAATGGAAAGTGCTATTGGCAAAGCAGCAATCATTATGCAAAGACTTGAAGATCATCAGATGAAACCCGTAATTACTCCGCTTATTCATGACTTTTTTGATAACATTGGTGCATCTATGCCGTTTGCAAACAGATTAGCAATCGCCAATCAATGGTTGCTTAAGCCTGTCTTATTATCACAACTCACCAAAAACAATTCTACAAACGCATTAGTAAGAACAACAACGGCACTTACTATGATGAAAGGCAGCGATGGTCCAAATGTACTCTCTCCCGAAGTAGAATTCTTGGTCAATTTCAGATTAATTCCCGGCAATAGCATAAAAGAAGTCAAAGACCATATAGCAAAAGCGTGCGAAGGTTTTGATGTTGAGGTTGAAGAAATAGACAACACCCGCGAAGCCTCTTTAGTTTCTCCTTCCGATACAAATTCTTTCCATATTATGGAAAAGGCCATCAAAGAGATTTATCCTTCGGCCATCGTTACTCCATATCTCACCATTGCAGCTACAGATGCCTACAAATATCAAATTGTGAGTAAGAATATTTATAGATTTATGCCGATTAAAATCAATGATGCAGAGAAACAAAGTATTCACAGCACTAACGAATATATTAGCATTGAAAACTATATGAAAATGATTCACTATTTTGAATATATCATGAAAAATTATGATAAATAGTAAGAGAAGATTTTGAAATTTCTTAATTCCGACTTCGGAGTTAAAAGCGTAAAGAAAATAAACTTTGTGAGCGTAAAAAAAATTCTAGTGTTTGAAGCGCGAGAAAAAACTTGAATCGAAGAACTAATCATCAATTCGCGCAAGTTTTAGAATTTTTAGAGAACAAGATTTATTTTTAGCTTTTAAATCCAGGTCTTGAATTTTTGTTTCTTTTGTTTCGAGACAAAAGAAAATAATTTAAACACGTCAAGTTTTGTCGCATCTCCCAATTAGCTTTGTCATATTAAAACATCAAAGCTATGGAATTACCATTTTATATTAGTTTCAGGAAATTTGAAAAAGACTATTATGATAATCTTGAAAAGTGGTTTGAACATTACGATAACGCCAGTGAAATCGACTTCCTGAAAAATCAGGCAGAGATGTACCGACGTTATCTTTGCTATAACTTTTCAGAAAATAAGCTGCAGACCGATGCGGTGATCAAGGTTAAAAATTGTTTTTTTCCTTACTTCGATAATTTTGGAATCTCCTTTTGTGTAGATTATGAAAACGGAAAGCAAACCAAAGCGCTAAAGCCAGGTATCAATAATATTTCAGAATTGAAAACCATCACTATGATGGAATATGCACAGCATGTTTTAGATAAGATTAACGCCTATTTTCAGAAAAAAGGTTTAGATAAATCAAAAGAAAATGTGCAGGATTATATCAATCACTATGAAATTATTACGACAAAAGAACAAACAGGATATTGTTTAAACTATGACGAACATCAAAAGACAATTCCTTTCCTGAAAGCCTTTTTACCTTGTTATGGCTGTACGGTAGATATATCTTTATATAGAAACTTTCATTTTTCTGTGGTAAAGATTGCAGATTTCATCGATCAAAAGTTGAAAGCTGTTCATGCCTTTGAAAACAGCACATTCAGTACTTTAAAATCTGAAGCAAAAATTAAATTACACATGAAAAATCATAGCTTTTTAACCATTTGTAACTAAACTAATACACCATACATTCATATAGCTATATTATATTGTTTGAAAATTTTGTTAGCTTATCTTTCAAACAATAATCCCAGCCTTTGTGGCTGGGATTTTTTACCTAAAATTAATTGACATTATTGCTTCGTCCAGACTAATTCATCATCTTTCAGATCAACAAAAATTTTATCTCCTTCATTAAAGTCTCCCGAAACAATTTTTTTAGCAAGAGGTCTTCTTAATCTGCCTCTTATAACGCCTTTCAGTGGTCTGGCGCCGTATTTTATATCATATCCTTCTACGGATAAAAATTCTTTAGCTTTTTGGCTGATTTCAAGATCAATGTTTACATTTTTAACTAAATCAAGCAATTCTTTTTTCAAGTGAATTTCAAATATTTTTAGCGCATTATCTTTACTTATTGGTGCAAATGGTATGGTTTCCGTTAATCTTCCTAAAAATTCAGGTCTGAAAAATCGGCTCATCATTTCCAATAGTTTCGATGATTGCGGAATTTCACCATTGCCAAAAGATTCAACAATAAATTCCGAACCAATATTGGAAGTGAAAAGAATGATAGCGTTTGAAAAATCGCCTTCTTTTCCTAATCTGTCGTGCAATTTTCCTTCATCCATAATCTGAAGAAAGACATCAAAAACGGAAGCATGAGCTTTTTCAATTTCATCAAATAAAACAATAGAGTAGGGCTTTTGCCTGATTTTATTTACCAACAATCCACCTTCTTCATACCCCACATATCCCGGAGGAGCACCATACAAAAGCGCCGCAGAATGTTCTTCTTTAAACTCAGACATATCAAATCTGATAATGGCATTTTCGTCCTGAAATAAAAACTCAGCCAATGATTTTGCCAGCTCTGTTTTTCCGGTTCCGGTGGGACCTAAAAAGAAAAATGAACCAATGGGTTGTCCGGCTTTACTCAACCCGGATCGCGTTTCTAAAACGGCTTCAGACACAATTTTTATCGCATGATCTTGCCCTACAACACGACGGCTCAAAATATCTTCCATTTCATTAAGTCGTTGTTTTTCCTCTTCTTTCAACTTTCCAATAGGGATATTTGTTTTTTGGGAAATAATTAAGGCTAAATCAAGATCTGTGATATGTGTTCTTTTATCCTGAGCTATTTTTTCTGTTTTTTCAATTAAATTTCTCGAAAAAGTTAAAAGTTTTTCGGTATTTTCAAAGTCAGAAATTTCTTTTTCTTCAGCTTCTTCGGAAGTACTGATAAGATATTTTGTTTTTTCAACTAAATCTTTCAGTAACCATTCTGCCTGCATTTTTCTATTTTCTGGAGAAAGATTATTGACATTATCTTCTAGGTGAATAATTTTCGTTAAAAGATGATTTTTCTCCTTAATGAAAGATTCACCTGCAGTTTTTACGACAGCCATTGTATGATCTATCAAATCGATAGCAGAAGCAGGCAAACTTTTCTCCTTCATATAACGCTGAGAAAGGCGAATAGCCTCTTTTATAGCCTGATCATGAATGTTTATTTTATGATGATTTTGATAGTCAACCAGAGTTTGTTTAAGCATTCTAAAATGAATTTCATCTGTAGATTCTTCCATTTTTATCAATTCAAACATACTTGCAAAACCTTGTTCTTTCTCAATTTTTTTGCTGTATTCTTCGATCGTTGTTGTTGAAATGACGGTTAAGCCGTTTGCGAGTTCACTTTTCAAAAGATTGGTAACTCCAGAATCTGAATTTTGACTTCCTAAAAGAGATGAAATTTCTTCTATAATTAATAAAGATTTGGGAATAGATTTCAGTTCCTGAGCAATATTTTTTATTCGGTCTTCAATTTCGCCTTTATAAGAAGCACCTGCGATTAAAGCTCCCATATTTAGTTCAAAAATTTCTAATCCTAAAAGCTCATCCGGAATTTGTTTTAATAGTATTTTTTGAACAAAACCTTCTATTAAAGCTGTTTTACCAATACCGTGTTCACCAATGATTAAAACATTTTGCTTACTGTATCGAGACAATATTTCGGTTATTTTATTAATTTCAACATCGCGTCCTACTAATAGTTCTTTTTTGTTTTTCTTTTTTACTTCTTCGTTTTTATTAATACAATATTTTTGAATAAATCCCTTGTTAGTCTTCGGTTGAAACGTTGTATTTGCTGAACTAATATTATTTGAAGGATTAGAAACATCTTTTAATAGATCATTTCTTGTCACGGGAAAAGTTTTCATCTGATCAAACGAAAATGCGACTCCGGGAGAGCTTATCGCCACCATTAATGTGAAAAGTGTAATATTTTCCAACCCTAAAATTTCTCGCACAGAATCTGCTTCTGCGAAAATTTCATCAATGATTTCATCTGGTTCGCAAGAGAAAGTATTGGGAGATTTTGGTGAGTCATCAATTCGAACTTCAGCCCATTCTTCGAGATAAAAAACATCGATTCCTAAGTTTTCCAATTGTTTTAAAAGAGACAGATCTCTATTGAGCATTGCTTTTAAAAGATGGGCTCCCGTAAAAGTGGAGTTAAGATTTTGCCTGCCCAGTTTTTGGGCAATTTCAAGAGCTTTTGTGACTTCTTGATTATAAATAATTTCCTGTTGATTCATCATTTTGGTGTGTTTTATTCTTTAACCCAGATCATTAGTTTTTTTACTTTGTATTGAACGTTGATATTCTGTATACAGTTTTTCTTATCCTTATTAATTCTAATAGCCGTAATTTTTATCTTTTTGCCTGCAATAGATTGGCAGAACTGATCAAACGGAATTAGTTTTTTATCATTGGCAACCACCGGAATATCAAATTTTCCGCATACATAATCTTTAAAATCATCTTTTGTTTTTGCTTCTGCAGCCACCTGATTCAGAAGTAATTTAAACTGTTCGTTCGAAATTTCAGGTGCTTTTTTCTCGGCAATCACAGAATCTGTTTTCGAAACCGATTTAGGAGAAACCGGAATATATTGCATCATATCTACCAACGGGTCTTTCTGTGCACTGCCCATTGGGAGCGAGAAAGCGGTATGCGGTTTTTCAAATTCGTAAGATTTAATATCAATTTTTTGTTTAGCAGTAATGGTTTTCGGGGCTACATAAATGGTTTTTACAGCCGTATGTTCTACATCACCATTCACGATAAGGGTAATTTTTTTATCACCAACAGATTTAAAAACATATGAAGGGCTTTTTCCTAAAGCATCGGTTCTTGTAGTTTCGCCAAAGCTCCATTCCCAAGATTCGCCGCCTTCTTTTTCTGCATTAAAAGAAATGGTTTCTCCTACGGTAACAACATTCGGGCTGATAATCGTCGGAAGATAACCAACTTGCTGACTTATACTGGAAATCGTGATCATTTTTTCATGAACACAGTTTCCGTTGATTTTAAGTTTTACTAAATATTCGCCAGGCTTTTTATACGTGTGCATCGTTCTCTGACGTACATCTATAGCTGTGCTGTCGCCAAAATCCCATTGCCAAGATTTAGCACCCGGAGTATTATCATAATATTCCACCACATTATTGATCATGTAATCGTCGGAATGAACTACAAAATTGGCGTTCTCGCAATCGACATGGCGGGTAAATTGGTATAAAAGGAAAAGTAAACTGATTAATAAAATGACTCCTAAGCTTACTAAAACTTTGTTGTCCACTAGGTTTGAGGTAGTTTTTTTCATTGTGCTTTTTGTGAATTTACAAATATAAATAAAAATATTTCAACAAAAAGTGATTGAAATTAAATTTTTTTTATAAATTTGTCCCATACACACCGATGATGAAATATTTAACTAATAACACTACTTTACCTGTAGTTTTTTTACTACTCACTTTTACAGTTTCATGTAACAGCAAGAAATACATTTTAGATATTCCATACAACTATCCGTCTGATCAATTAGATGATAATTCGTATGCTCAGAAAGGGATTGGTGAAAATTATTCTATTGTTGATGATAATAAGGAAAATTTAAGTGACGAACAATTAAGAATTAAAGAAAAATATTCTATAATTCTGAAAGTTATGCCTAAAGAAATTAATAATTATCAATTTTACGGATATATCGATCAATGGTTGGGAACACCTTATAAGTCTCAAAAATTAGAAGAAAAAGTAGGCGTAGACTGTTCATATTTTGTGCAGGCATTATACAGTGATGTATTTAAAGTTACCTTTCCGAAAACGCCGGATGGTATTTTTAGATCAAAATCTATTCAGCTTTTTACGGGAAGAACGTTTTTACGCGAAGGAGATATACTTTTTTTTAGGTATGATAAGTATCGTCCGATTTCAGATGTCGGAATTTATCTGCACAACGACCGTATTTTGGCGTGTACTGCAGATGGTTTGAATATTTACAATTTCAATGATGAATATTTTCAGTTGAGATATGTGGCAGCAGGAAGATTGAAATCTACAAATAATTAATTATGGAAAGGCTTACAGATCTGGCGCGTCATATCACTTCTTTAAAACATGATATTCGTGCAGAGGTTATTATCAATGATTTGCTGAAAAATAAAGATATTTCTGAGGCGGAATATGTGGTTTCCAAAGACGGACAGTTTTCCAGAGCGTATCGATTTGACATTCTGGATGCGGAGATTACAGATTATGATTTTGATGCGACACAGGTTTTAGAAATTGCACTTTCGAGAGATAGCCTTTATGATATGCTACCGGAAGGTTTGGTACATAATGTAAGAAATGATACTCCTCAGAAAGATGTGGATGTTATGATTCGCGAGCATCGAAACCAGAAGAAGCAACAGAAAGGAGCGCGAACTTTTTTTCAGCCTTTTGAAAATGAAATTTTCACGTACGGCGTTGCGATTGAAGGTTTTGAAAGACAGTTTCTATCAGATTTAAATGGCGCTTTGGCAGCCGATATGTTTTATGATTTTTGGGGAATAAGCAAAGATTTTCCTAAAATGTTGATCTCTAAATTTATACGGGTATTGCCTTTCGCTTATAAAATTGTGGGAGACATACCGTTGGCTTGTGAAATTTTGGCTAACCTTTTGGATGAAGAGGTGGTTGTAAATAATAAAACCCATCAAAAATATACAGACAAAAATGAAAGCATAATATTGGGAGACAGCAGGCTGGGGCTGGATTTTATTACTGGAAACAGCTATGATGATTATTCCAATCATTTTAATATACAAATAGGACCATTGAAAAACTCAAATTTTGTTGATTATATCCATGACGGTAAAAAGAAAAAGTTCCTGGATCTGTTTTACGAATACTTTTTCCCCATAGAAGTAGAAATAGATACAGTGATTCTTTTACCCGAAGAAAAACAAAAATTTGAATTTACCAATGAAGAAAGTTCAGTTTTAGGATATAACACAAGAATATGATGCAATTGAAAAAATATTTTATCAACCTTTTAGAACCGCAGGTTTTAGCTGCGAGTGTAATTCTTTTGGCGATTATCATCATCCTTACCATGATTTTCTCTCAAAAGACCTCCGAGTTTAAGCAAAAGTATAAAGCGAAATTTTATATCTATTGTTTCTCTATGGCATTTGTTTATTCCGTGATTGCCTTTTTAGGATACAATAAATTGTTCCTTGATAATAATTTGTATGAATTTATTTTTTATCAGATAAGTTCATTGTTGATGGGCATTATCCATTGCATAATGTACCGTTCTTATTTCAACAAATTCGGAGATAATAATTCAGGAAAAGAATATTTGTTTGCCTTATTGACGATAACATATTCTGTGATTCCGTTTATGTTAATTTATACATTTTTAAACGGAGTCGATTTTATGTTTCTGATGTTGGGGCATTACATCATATTCTTTATTCCGACGTTTTTGAACGATACATTTACTAAAGCGATGGCTATTCCGCCGAAAATTTATAAAACATGGAAGTTTCCTGATGATTACGAACAGGATTCAGGGCTGGAAGAACATGAATGGAGAAATACGGTATTGCTTACCTATATGATGGATAAAGATAAAAATGCGACTAAATATGGGGTTTATCGGGCTAAAGGGCCTACCCGAATAGATTTTGGCCGACTCTTTTACAACTTCATTATGGATTATAACGATAAGCATCCGGATGATGAAATTCAGATTAAAGACGAAAATGGTTTGTTCAACTGGGTCTTTTTCCTTCAGCCTAAATGGTATGAAAGTACAAAATATATCGATCCGGAACTTACTCTTTATATGAATGGAATTGAGGAAAATAGTGTGATTTTCTGTATGCGTACCGAGCAGGTGATGGGGCAGGATAAAAGCAGAGATAAAAAGGATGCAGATTATGAATATACAAAGGAAAAAGATGGGGCAAATACTCAAAAATCTAAGGAAAAGGCAAAGGATGAAAAAGAGGTGATAACAGAAGATGTTCATTATGAGCCTTAATTATAAAACATGCAGGATACCCATGGGGAAAGTCACCTTAGGTAAACTTGCAGAACATTTCAAGCTGGATCCTGCAGAATTGAGATGGTTTCATAATAAATATTGCCCGGTGGGAGATCTTATAGATCCTGATATACAGCCGCATGTAGAGATTATTTACATTCCGGTTCCGGGTACAGAAACGGGGTATTATAGAAATAAGAAACAAAATAAACCGTATTACAGAACGCCAAATGTGCTGGACAATAGTAAAAAATTTGAAAGAATATATGGCATTGTACAAACGGTACAAAATAATGGAGGTGAAAAGCAGCAGATGCATTATATCATGAAGGTGAAAAAAAGTGAGCGTTCTAAATTAATGCTGATGAGAAGGTCGGTGTATCTTAATCAAAAAAGACCCGATTTGACAATGGAAAGAATAGCAGATGAGGTGGGAAGTATTTTTTATCCGATGCACTTGGAACTCTATGAAAGCGGAAGATTGAAGCATCTAGATAACTTTTCTGAGATACAGAACAGATGGAAAATAAAAAAGAAAAAGCTTACCTCTTATTATAAAGGTGAAATAGTAGAAAAACTGATTGAAAACCTAGACCAGCAATTAGAATTCCGAGGGAAAACGCAGCGCGGAATTTTAGACAGTCTGTTCTTTGTATTGTATTTTTTTCCTCTGTATGAAAAGTTTGAAGAAGATCATACCTATTCGTTTAAAACAGCAATTCCTGTTTTTCCGAAAGAGCAACAGATAGGGTATGATATTAAAATGACCATCTATGAAGAGGTAACAGAAGAAGGGAAATTTAAGATTTCCGTAAAAGGAAAGCACATAGATGCTGAAAATGAAGAGAAAACAGAATATGAAAAAATATCAGGCAATCTGGATTTTACCTATATGCTGAATGCTATGGATAATAGTATTTCAAGCATTTGGGGAACGATAGATCTTAATAAGGCAGGAAACTATAAAAGTATCTCTTTTGAATGTTATGAAACGGAGGAATAAAATTGATTAATGACGTACAATAATTGAAACGAAAAGTATGAGCGAAAAACATCTTGTTTGCCAAGGCGCAACCTGCAAATGTAATTTTGGGACTACACCGGATACCCTGAAGGTGAAGACCCAAAGCAAACGCTACATCAATGATAAAGATGGAAAGAAAAAGCTGACCGCCACCCATAAAGATATCGGAAAAACATTTGAGAAAAATACCTTCGGGAATTGTTCTAAAATGAATAACAATCCCTGTCAGGCAGTGGTAACAGAATGGAGTGGTTATTATGAAAAAATAACAATTGAAGACAATAAAGGACATGTATTGCTGGAAGACAGCAAAGCTACCTGCCCCGTTGGAGCCAAAGATTGTATCGAAATTATAGATCATGGACAGGTATGCGAGGTGACCGCTCAGAATCTGAAAAATGCAGACCCAAATGTGCTGGCGGAATTGTGTCCTTTCTTTGATTTTATAGAAGTTCTAAATGAAATGGAAATGCAGCCGGATGAATATGATTATATATAATCTATACAAAGTATAAACAGATGAGTAAAAGAGGAATATCTCAAATTAAAGGACCTACTGAAGTCCGTTTGGGGGAAAAGGTTTTTTATGAAGTTAGCAGGATTTATGATCTTGCCGACAAATCTAAAGTGGAGACAACACGATGGAAGCTGTATGTACTTGATGAGCATACTACTAGCTGGCGCGAGCTAAAACCTAAGTATAACGATTCTGCCAAGTTAGGATATCGTGTTCCGCTTCAGATTACTAACCAAATGTTGGTGGGAAAAATACTGATGATGGAAGCTTATATATATGAGCCTGAGCGCAGAAGCCCTCCAGGATTGATGATAAAATTATTGCCGGGAACCGACAAAAAAATTACCAGAGTAGATCTTTTCAAAATAGATAATACGCCTATAAAAGAAGATACTATTCTGAAATATAATCAAAGTATAAAAGTAAAAGTTTATACACAGAATATGCTTGGTGAAAAGATGAAGCTAAGTTTATATGAAGATGATGTAAATGGTGGAGGTCATAACAAGAGAAATGAACAGAATAAAGTAGCTGAAATAACAAAGAAGTTGAACGAAAAGGGTTTTCTATGGCATGAATTTAAGTTGAATCCCAATTTTGCTAAAATAGCCAATGCCATGATGGATGGCAGTCAGGATAAGCTTCATGAATATTATGTTGTTGTAGAAGCTGCTGAGCATACATCTGTAAGTAAAAATGTAGAAGTTGAAAATCCTGATTATGTAAAAATACAGACCGTAAGTAGTAGTGGAGTTGACACTAACAAAACGTATGGAGAGACTTTAATAGAGGAGGTTGTCATTATTGGTAAAATGAAAAAACAAATCGGGACGAATCCTCCGATAGATCTAGGAAATAAAGTAGTGACGGTAAGTTCTGAACCTATTGAGAAGAAGGAGGAAAAGTGTTTGTGTAAGCAATATGATTTGATTTGGGGAAATAAGGTAAGTTGTGGATTTAGGAAGAGGGTTGTGGAAATTTGTATGGATTTATGGCCTCAAAATTATCTTGAAATGGCTAATAATTTAATGGCTGTATTTAGATGGGAAAGTGGTGGAACGTTTAAAAGTGATGCCCCGAATCAAGCAAACTCTGGAGGCACAGGTTTAATCCAATTTATGCCCAGTACAGCTTCTAGTTTATTAGGAAAGGAGGTAACTATTGAGATTGTTAAAAATTATTATGGTAAGAAATATAACAAAAAGACTAAACAAAAGGAAGATTGGCAATTAAAAAGAGTAAAAGAATTTGCTGACATGACTGATATTAAACAGCTGGATTATGTGAAAAAATATTTTGAGCCCCTAAAAGGCAAAAAAGTCGAGTTTATAGACTTTTATCTGCAAGTATTATTTCCTGCTTCATCAATGCAAGAGGAGCATATAGTATTTGCTTCATCAATAGAAAAACTTACAACAAGAACTTTAGAACCACAAAAAGTTAAAAATTTAAGAGTTAATGCATACAACTCAAATAGTGGAATGGATATCAACAAAGATGGTAAAATTTGGAAGTCAGAAATAAAGACTAAAGTTCAAATTTATATCACAGAAGGAATGGCCAATAAAGTGACAAAATTTGAATGTAATAGTAAAAATGAATCTACAGAAAATAAAGAAATAACTTTAGACTGTAAAGCAGATTGTATTTGTAATTTAGATAAGATTTTAATTGTCAATGGATTTATTGATAATTCTCAAATAAAAAAACATAGAGTAGATGTTTTAGAACAATCTAAATTTATTAATTCTAAAAAACTGTCTGGAATTATTTTGCATAGGACTGTTACAAAAACAACTCAGGCAACGATCAATGCGTTTAGTAATAAAAGATTAGGAGTATATTATGGAACACACTTTATAGTAGGAAAAGATGGAGATATAACTCAAACTGCCCATTTAGATTATAAAACTAATCATGCAAAAGGCTGGAACTCTAAATCAATTGGGATAGAAGTTGTAGGTATGCCAATAGACAAGGATGGAAATCCTACAGTTAATGATAAAAAAATTGTGGGATGGGAGGATTTAACAGAAAAACAAGCTATGTCAGTAGCCTGTCTTACAAAAGCTCTTTTAAAATATTATTCTCTAAAATTCGAAGATCTCCATTGCCATGAAGATGTTTCAAGTAAAACAAAAGGTGAAGGAGAATATGTACTAAAAGCTATTCAATCATATTTTAAATAAAAAAATGAAACATATAATTTTTCTTTTAATACTTATAAGTTTACAAAACTGTAAAGGGCAAAATGACAAACAAAAGCAAGAAATATCTAGCTCAAAAAATTTTGAGATATTGAATGTTAATAATATAATATGTGGTAAAAATTCATCTTCACAAGAAGATATTTCACAAATTAAACATTGGAAGTTATCTAAAAAAGATGTTTTAGAAATAATAAATCATTCAGAAAAAATCAATCCTACAGATTTACATTATGCTTATAGTAATCTTCCATGTGAAATTGAAGCAACTATAAAATCCAATGGAAAAATGAATAAAATAACGATAAATGCTGGGGGCTACTATTATTTAGATAATGACATATATGGTTGTAAAACATCTAAGTGCTATGAGTTTTTCCCTGAAATATCTAGTCAAGGAGATGATAATGAGGGTGTTAAAAATGAATCTATTTCAAATTTATCAAAGATAGATAAGATATGGCAAGGTAATTATTCAGTTAATGTAGATTATGGAAAATTAGACGAATTTTCAGAAATGTCTATTGGCTATGATATTGGAGTATATGATAATAAATGTACATTTTCAGGAATGGGTTACAAAACATACTTTACGGATGAATGTAAAGCTGAAGAAAAAAATGGTGTATTGATAATAAGATATATAAAATCCATTGAAGGTGACGGTTTTTCTGATCACTCTAAAATAGATACACTTGCTTACTTGATTAAAAAAGATAATAAATATTATATTAAAAGTTCTGTTGTTGCAAATAAGAATTGGAAATATAATACTCCTGTTTTAATTGATAAAAAGTAAGTCTATTAGTTTGTAAAGTATCCTATAAAATAAAAAGATGAAAAAAAAATATTTGCTGTTAATTGTTCTATTCTCATTTTTATATGGTTGTAGAAATAAGGATAATACAAAAAATGCAGATTTTAGTTATTCAAACACACTTACAACCAATATAAATAAAGATTGTGGAATTATAGTTTCAATGGAAGCAAAACCATGACTTTTAAAAATGAGGAAGATAATGAAGAAATTAGAAAACTTAGATACCATTATCTTCATTGGAACTCTACCTATGGGGATCGAAGGGAAGCATTTGGGACATGGGTATCCGGAAAAAATCATCCCAAATATAATAAACGGTAAAAGAAAACGGAATGTACACTAAATTGTTAAATATACTTTGTATAATTCTTATTCTAGGATTACAGGGTTGTGAAAAAAATATAATGGATAGAACCAATTTTAGCTATAGTGTAACGGTAACCGCACCAAAAGAATATCCTGTTGAAGTACATGAGGGTTGGCTTGCAGATAATAAAAAAGAATTTATATGTGCTGTGTCGAGAGTGGGAAGAACTTATACAGATTGGGTTACTGATGGTGCTGATGGTGCACAGGGGGGAGATGTAATGCCTGCACACCTTAATTTTACCTATATAGCATACGCAGAAAAGAAATTTTACAATGTTGATGCAGACCTTCCCACTGCTAAAATATTGGAAGAGTTTAGGAAGGGGTTTATGGTAAAAGGCTATCCTGATAATAACGGAGTAGAGCATATAGTTCCTGGAACGTATGATACATTTACGGTTGCTGCGGCTCCTGGCGGTGTTATTGTTGTTTTTCTATCTGCAGGTCATCATCGAGTGGAAATCTGCCGACTTCAAGCTAAAGAAGTATATGTAGATAAGAATGATTTTACAGGATTAGTTGAGAAGGCAGAAACTCAACAAGAGTTTTTAGATGATCTTTATAGAATAACAGTTCCTGATAGTATTAAAACGATCATTAAAGAAAAAGGAATTCCTTATGGTTTATGGGATAAATATCGCGAAAAATTTAAGTACCGTTTCGTATTAAAACCTTATGATGGAAAAGATAAATTTACGTTTGAATCTCACGAATATTTTAATGGCGAAGCTAATATTTTATATCCACAGGATTTAGAGAAAAATGAATATATGACGGCGGCTATTCCGTATCATGTCAATCTTTCCTTTACCGTTTATAATACCGAGATCACTTTCAACGATCAGGAAATGTTAAAGGTTTTTGAAGATTTTAAAAAGAGTGATCCCGGAAAGCCAATGGATATTATTATAAAACCCACCTTTCAGTATAATGATATGAAAGTCTCGGTAAAATGTGGTGATAAAGAAATTCCTTTAGAGAAATATAAAGTAGAAGGAGTTTGGAGTAATGATTAATAATTAAAAAACATAATAAAAATGAAAAAAGTAACATTCATAGCCGTAATCAGTATTATTATAAAGATCGTATTTTTTATAATTTCTATTATCATTTTATCTTTTAGTTCTGATTCAGAAATAAGCCTTCTTTTTCAAGGTTTTTCCCTCGTTGATGTTTTATCCTTCGCTGGTTTACTTCCATTTTTTATTAAACTTTATAAAAAGCAAAGCAATGAAATTTAATGAAATGTTTGATATCAAAGAGTCTGAAAAAGAATTGACTCAAAAAAAGGAAGAGATGGATGTCGGAAAAAATATAATGATACGCTTAGGAGTTTTGATAGGAGCAATTATATTATTTTTTGTGGTATTGTCAATAATGGATAAACATTCCGGTGCATTAGGTGCACTTTATCTGAGTATGTATTTTTATGGAATATGGCTTATTTATATGGTTTTAGAAACCATCGTATGGTATGTTTTGAAGAAAAATGAACAGGGCACTGCTAATTTAATTGTGATAATAATATTGGTTCTACTGTCTGCATTAACCTTATATAATTTTGCTTGATTTTTAGAAATAAAACAAAAATAACCCTCAATAAAAAAATAAAACAAAACAATCCAATGATAGAAAAGTTAAACCATTTCCCAGTCAACTGGATAGACGGGATGAAAATAAATAAAAACCACTTTATCGATGTTCAGAATTTTGTAAACGATGCGGTGAGAGATTCTGTGGGTGTGCATACCTCAATGATTAATTACGGGCTGTTGCCCGTGGAAGATTCCATTAAAATGAGTCTTATTATTGATAATCATAAATTGTTGAGAATAAGGGTAGATGAATGTCATGCCATCACGCCCAGCGGATCACGAATTGATATTGGACAAGGAACTTCTGAGTCTATTAATTTATCGATTCCTTATCCGGAAGCGACGTATGAAATTAAAGACAATGAAACCATGACGCTGTTGGCTTGTCTTTCGGTCAATCACTTTAAAAGAACACCTTTTGGAGAGCCTGATCCGGAAGAAAACCCGCCGCGTTATCCGTTTACCCAGCCGGAATATTCTCTGAATCTTGTTCCTGAAAAGGAGTTGAAAAATATGTTAGGCTTCGGAATTAACTATTTAACCATAGGTAAAATCTTGGTGAATGCCGGAGAATCAAGGATTGATGACAATTATATTCCGCCATGTGTTACGGTTTCTGCGCATCAAAAGTTGAGAGATCTGTACGGTCAAATCGATAATTTTTTTGGTCAGATTGAATTGTATGCGGTTCAGATTGAGCAAAAAATTCATCTGAAAAAGCAATCCAATGCTTTAGCCTTGATGATGCAGTCTCTCGCAGACAAAACGTTGAATTATCTGGGGTTGGAAATCAACAAATTCCGCTGGATGTCACCTCATGTTTCGCCTGCGCAGATGCTGCTTTCCGTGGTGGCGATGGCGAGAGTGTTGAAGAATTTTATTGATTCAAGATCCGGAGCGGGAAAAGAGGAGTTATTGAATTATTTTGCTGAATGGTGCAACGTAAGTCAAGGGCATTTTGAAACGATTTTTTCGGAGGTCATTAATGCAGAATACAATCATAATCAAATTGATATGGCTGTTGCTAAGATCACAAGATTTATGAAAACGCTTGAAGAATTGTTCTCGGTGCTTAACCGTCTTGATTATATTGGTAAAAAACGTGACGGAAGTATTTTCGTATCAGAAAATACAGACGATAGAGATTCTGTAATTCATGCAAAACGAAGCAGAACTTTTCTTGCAGATTAATAACTTATAAAACACAAATCTAAATATGGAAGTTCTTAATAAAAGAGAAAGAGCAAGAGCCTTTTCATTTTTCATTTTATTCTTTTTAATCACGGTTATCGTGTTGGTAACGGCAGTTTTCTTTAATGCCTATTTCCCTTTTAAAGAAAATAGTTTGCTGAAAACCGAGAATGCCAAAATGAAAAAAGAAATGGAAACCCAGGATAAATTTTCCTTTCAGTTAGAAAAGGTAAAATCTGCGGTAGATTCTATTGGTGTTCCTGGTCAGAACGATTTTTTCAATGAAAAATTGGGATTGTCGATTTTGGCAGATATGTATAAGCAATTGCCAAAAGATACTTTGAAAAATAAAGTGATGTATAATAATACGATCATGACTTTTAAAGATCTTATCGATGCAAAGAAAGAAATTAAGCATCTTTCTGGAAATCAGGCAACAATGGATAGTTTAAGCAAAATAAACGTCGCATTGAAGGCAGAGTATGATAAGATGAAGACCGATCTTGAAGTATGTAGACAATTGTATCAGGCTCAATAATTATGATGAGGTTAAGATTATTTTTCACCATTTTTTTCGTAGGCTTCTCTTTACTGATGGAGGCTCAGGAACAGATGGCTGGAAATACCGATGAAAATTCGGCGAATTTTGACTGCGGAATTGTTCAGACTAAGCAAAAGCTACATAATCAATATTTTGCAAGCACACCTGCGATATCGCTTCGGGTAGACAATGTAGAATATGTGTATGTCAATTTGCAGTTCGGAAAAAGAAAAGATAAAATCTTTATGTATATACAAATTGCTGATAAAAATGTTTGTATTGAAAAAGATAAAGTGCTTGATATTTTCTTTAAATCGGGTGAAGTAGTGACTTTTAAGAATGATTTTGCCTTAAACTGCGAAGGATATTTTGCCAAACAATTGAGTAAGAAAGATTATTTAAAATTAAAGGAAAACGAAATTTCCTCGATTAAAATATATGCTTACGAGAAAAATTATGAACTGTATGTAAGTGAAGCTCAAAACTATGATATTGATAATCAATTGAATTGTTTAGCAGCTTACAAAGTGAAAAAAACAGATGAAGTAAAAATTAAAAAACACAAAAAAGAAGAAAAAAATGAGCCCGCTTCCGGAACTTAATCTTGGTCTTGGAATTACAAAAGATCCTCATGCACCCGCTGCGAAAGGTTATGGAGAAATTATTGTGAGAACCAATTCGGGATTAAGCAAGCATACCATTTCAATTGTAATTTCGGATCAGGAAACAGGAAAAATTAATTTGAAAATCGGAGACAAAGAAATTGAAATTCCGACGTATAAATTAACGGTTACGGATGATAAAACCAATGAAACAGAATCTTATCAGGTAACCCGCGACACTTTAAGTTTTACAAAAACTAAGACCAAGAGAAGTATTCTTTCTTTTTTGGGATTTAAAAAATTCGACAAGACATCGTATCTGTACGAAAATATACCTTACGAGCCAACTTTGGAACGTATTGAAAAGTTTGATATTTCAAGACATCGAAAATTATCACATGATGAATTGATTTATTATTTGAAAAGTGAAGATAAAAACATTATGCTGTATGCCGGAGATATTAATGAATTTAAAAAACCGGAAGATGTTTTCCAATATTTTATCGTAGTAGATAAAGATGGTGGCAAAAGCTTTATTGGAGATATTTTGTACAGAGAAAAATTTTTGAAACTCACACCAAAAGTAGAATTACAGATTATTCGTCGTAAGGAAGTTCCAAAGAATTTTGAATACGATGATAAGGGAAATATTAAAAGAACAATTTATTTATAATCAATCAGATGAAAGGAATTTATTATAAGGTCCCGATGGATTTTGAAGGGATTATTCATAAAAAAGATGCCGATAAAATCTCTATCGACAATTCTATCAGTCAGCAGATTTTTCTCGTGGCTACTACCGCTTTGGGAGAATGCAAGTTTGATGAAACTTTCGGTACAGAAATATGGGAGCTGGATTTTGATTTGCTGAAAAGTGATAATCAACTGAAAGAATATATTGTAAGCGCATTGAAAAAAGGTGTTATAATGCATGAGAAGAGACTTTTTATGGAAGACGTAGAAGTTTCGGTAAGTGATTATAATTTAGGAACTATCGGAAAAAGAAGAATGAAAAAAAAGGTTATAATCTCTGTAAAAGGACAAGTGTTGGAAACCAACAGACCCTTTTTGTTCAAGAATTCATTTTTTGTAGGACCTCTTTCATATTAAAAGCATGAATCAAGAAAGAATAAAAGACAGAATACTTCGCAGAGCAGCCCGAATGTGGGGATACAACGAGCTTGAGGCCGAGACATCTTTCGATCCCATTGTAAGTTTACTGCTTTCTGCAACAGCTTCGGAGCTTGAAAAATTAGGTTTTGAGCTGGAAAGTTCGCGTTCCAGAATTATTGAGCGGATTCTTGAAATCATGTTTCCGGAAGAAGTTTCAGGAGTAGTTCCGGCAAGATCGTTGATTCAGATTTTTCCATTGGAAAATGGAGGAAAAACATCGGTGTATAATCAATTCAAGACGAGTAAAAGAATTCACAATGTTTTCAATCCAACAGAAGCGACAAATAAAGATATTCTTTTCAGCCCGACGATTGAAGCAGAACTAACGACGGCTAAGATAGAATATATCGCGTATGGAAATATGATGAACAGGGTTGAAAGCTTCTTTTTCAGTGATACAATTGCAAGGAGTGAAAATCATATTCCGTCAGGAGAATTATGGATTGGAATTAAATGTCCGCAAAATACCGAGCTTAAAAATTTGATGCTTTATATTGACATCAATAATAATTATCAGCGAGAATTATTTTTCTATTATCTGAAGCAGGCGAAAATATTTCTTGGGGATAAAGAGCTTTCGCTTCATGAAGGTTATAATGTGAATCAGGAAGATATTAATCTGGATAATATTATCACGAAAAATTATTCAGATTTACAGCATATTTATAATGATGTGAATCAGTATTATTTCGGAAATTTTTTCACGATAAAAGATAAAATCAGCCATCAGGAAAAACCTCAGAATGAGGAACTTTTTACAAAATATTTTGTTGAAAACGAACTGTCGAAAGAGGAAGAGATTATTTGGCTAAAATTTAAATTTTCCGAAGCTGTTGTGGGTGAAGTTCTTGAAAATGTAAGTGTGACGCTGAATTGTATTCCGGTAATCAATACTTATAATGTAAAATCTCATAAAAGAGTCTTTGGAAGGCTAAATATTATTCCGATTCAGTCTGATGATTATTTTCTTGATCTCGATTATGTACGTGATGATTTAGGAAAACGATTTGATATCAAAAATTATTCGCAGGAGAAAACAGGAACGACCGCTTTTTTAAGAAAAGGAGGCGTTTCGAGATTCGATCAGCGAAGTGCTTCTGAACTGTTGCAGTATCTTTTAGAGTTAATTAAAGATGAAACGGCTGCTTTTTCAGGCATTGGAGGAGATTCGGCGACAAAAACGCTAAGGCAGATCAATCAAAATGTGGCGGCTCTGCATCAATTAGCCAAAGAAAAGAAATTTTCTCAAACCAATAATCCTTATCTGATTATTGATGCAGATGCTCAGGAAACGGAAACTTCCTGCAACATCTCTTATTGGCTGACTCTCGCGGAAGAAGGAAATGACGTAAAGCCAGCAACGGTGCTTACCGTGGAAGATTCTGAGAAATCTACCTTGGATAAAACTGCTGTGATGATTAAAGGTTCTGTGGGAGGAAGAACAAGTCTTTCGGCACAGGAAAAAATCCTGGAATACAGAAATTCTTTGCTAACGAGAGGGCGAATTGTGACGGTGGCAGATATCAAAGCATTTGGAATGAGCCATTTTAAAAGCACGATTAAAGATATTCAAGTTCAGAAGGGAACGAAGAAAGAAGTTTCATTAAAAGGAGGATTCAGTAGAACGATTGACGTTTTTCTTATTCGAAATTCTGAAAAAGATTTAAAAGAATCTGAATGGGAATTTTTGAGAGAAAGTTTCCTTTTAAAATTACAAAAAGCATCAGCCAATATATATCCATACAGGATTTTTGAAAAGTGATAAATCACTAAATAATATTAATACAATTTTTAAACAAAAACACTATGTTAACAAACAAAGGAATTGGTGGAAATGAAGTTCCATTAGACGCAAGTGAGGCGATATTCGAGATCCCTCAAAACAGAACGCTTTTAGCACAGAAATTAACGGCAAACGATCCTGTAAAACCTGAATTGGTGGAAGGATTGAATACCATCGACAGGGTTTTCGAACACTTTAAGCCAGAAGTGAAAGTAGATTTTGAAGATGCCAACGGATCTGTGAAAATGGAAAACCTGAGATTCAAAAACTTAGGTGATTTCGGAACGAAAGGTATTACAGGACAAAGTAAATTTTTGCTGGGTCTTGAGACGGAGAAAGATCAATATCAAAAAATTGTAAAGCAATTGAAAACAAACAAAATTTTGAAAGCCGCGTTGGAAGATCCGGATGCGAAAAAAGCACTTTACGATACATTGCAAAATTTGATTAAAGAACTGGAAGAAAATAAATAATTAAAACACAAAATAATATGAATAATAATAACAAACAGCCACAAGCGGCTCCGCAAACTACTGAAACTCCTGTGCTAGAGCAGAAAAAACAAGTTCAGCTAGGCATTGATGATTTAATTGAAAAACTTGCTCGTTATGGAGGTTTTGACCTGCTTGAAACTTCTATCGAGAATGTTCAAAATATTAACCCAGATAGGAAAGCTAGACGAAAAATTTTCTTAACTGAAAAAAGTAAGGAAAAGGAGAGACAAACCTTGAAAAAGACACTGGAACTTTGGGCAGATGTAATCAATAAGAGCAGTTCTTTAACAGACATGGTGGCAGACTGTGAAACGCAGAGAAAATCTGCTGAAGATCTTTTGGCTAAAAACCTTTCCAGAGCAGTTGAGGTAACGAAAGAATTGGAGGGAAATTACAGAACGGCAGCACTTTTCTATAAAAATACAGAAATAGAAAAAGTAAAAAATATTACGGTGGTAAATTCAACTTTAGATCAGCTGAAAGATCTTGATAACACACGTTTTATTGATACGATTCATGCTGAACTGGCTGATAACTATGATAGATTAGATTTGAAAAGCAATTACGGAATTTTGGTAATTCCGGGGTATTTGGGATCTAATAAAGTGGTTGAAAAATGGGCTAAAATGGCTCATGAAAATAAGGTAATGTTGATTACAGATTTCGAACATCTTGATGAACCGGATGATGTGATGGAAATGTTTGATCAGGCGTACCTTACCGGAGGTGATATTTACAGATCGAATGTTTTGATGACCTGTAACTGGCTCGTGGGCAGAGGAAGGTTCGAAGATATTGATGAGCTTGAAGATCTGTTTATTCCACCTTCTGCGGCATTGGCAGGTAAAATCTATAAAACATTGATGTCTCAGGTAACGGCAGGTAAAAAATTCGGAGGACTCAACGAAGTAGAAGGCGTGAGATTCGACCTTAAGAAAAGTGAAATTGCGAATCTTGAAAACCTTGGACTGATCCCAATGGTAAATGAATATGGTAAAGTTACGGCGTTCTCCGGAAAAACGTTGTTCAACGGAGATAATTTGGGACTTCAGACCTATTCTGTAGTAAGAGTTTTCGATTATGTAACGAAAGTTTTGATGGATTTCTTAAACAGGAGAGCTTTCGAAAACTTCACAGCCGTTACGAGAAAAGAGATCATGAACCAAATCGTTCGTTTTCTAGACAGTATTACAGGGCCTGGAAAACTGATTGAAAACTTCGAGATCAGAAGATTTGAACAAGATCCTATTCAGAAAGATAAAATTCATTTAGATATTCACATGAAGCCTTATTTCCCTGCGAAAAACTTCCTGATTAAAATGGATGGTCATAAAGGAACAGACGGTAACGAATGGGAAACTGAATACGAACAGAAATAATCTGTAAAATTTGATATAAACAACACTTATGTAAGTGTTTACGGCATATTCCATTATTGGTAATATTATTTTTTTTAAACCTTAAAACATTTAATTATGTCATTTAAAGCAAAATTCAAAGTTGCGGGCAAAGAGCGCAACATCATCGCTGTAGATTTCGGAATGCTACAGGAAACAGATCCAACAGGAAGACCTTCTTCTGTCGTAAGAGGAGGGAAAATTCACTTAACTGTTGAAGGAACGGGAGAGACCGATCTTTTTGAATGGATGACGAACTCATTCGAGAGAAAAGACGGAAGTGTTGTATTTTTAAAAAGAGACAGTGAGGCAACGCTGAAAGAGTTGAAATTCAAAGAAGCTTATATTGTAAAGTATAAGGAAGATTTCGATGCATCCAGCCAAAATCCTCTTACAGAAACCTTTGTACTTTCTGCAAAAGAAATCGAGTTGGGAAGTGCAAAACATATTAATGAGTGGGTGTAACTCATGTTTGTGAGTCCAAGAGCCTTTCAATACAATTCATAACCTTTAATCTTAGAAAGGCTTGCGGACCTTTTTTTAAAAAAACATAGAAAGAAAATTAACTAAATTAAAAAGTAACAATTATGTCATTTAAAGCAAAATTAAAAGTAGCAGGAAAAGAATATAACGTTTTGAATATCAGCTACGGTTTGTTTCAGGAAACAGACGCAACAGGAAGACCATCTACCGTAACAAGAGGCGGAAAAATAGATGTGGTGGTAGAAGGAACGGGTGCCACAGACCTTTTCGAGTGGATGACCAACTCTTTTGAAAGAAAAGACGGAAGTGTAGTTTTCGTAAAAAGAGATAACGATGCTACCTTGAAAGAATTGAAATTTACGGAGGCTTACTTAGTAAAGCATAAAGAAAATTTCGATGCTACGGGAGAAAATCCTTTAACAGAAGCTTTCACTATTTCAGCAAGAAAAATTGAATTAGGATCGGGAGCTTACGAAAACGAATGGGTATAAAGTTTTCATAAACCGGAAATAGGTTACGGGTAAATGCCTGTTTCCACTTTCAATGAGTGATAGGCAATCTTCGGTGTAAAGCCGCAATATTGCTTATTGCTCATTACCTATTAATTATTAACTCCAAAAAACACAAACTATGTCATTTTTATCAAAATTAGAATTAGACGGTAAAATATATAACATTATTGAATGTAAATATAATTTCAAACAATCTATTGACGGTACAGGAAAACCACAGGGTATGCCTCAAGGGGGCGAAATTTTCCTGAGAATAGAAAGCACCGGAAATCCCGAATTATTAGGCTGGATGCTTGATCATAGCCAGACGAAAGACGGCAAAATTACTTTTTTCCGACGCGATGCCATGAGTAAACTTCAGGAACTTAGTTTTGAAAAAGCCTATTGCATTGACTTTACTGAAACTTTCCACGCATATAATGAAGATCCCTTACAAATCGAAATGCACCTTATTGCAAGAAAATTCGATGTTAATGGAGCTATTCATGAAAAATCGTGGAAATAAGTCTATTTACTTTTTATCAATTATTAAAATTTTATAACCAAAAAAGCACAATTATTATGGAAGAAAACAACAACAACT